>DATDBS010000061.1:0-18260 GCA_036524735.1 Propionibacteriaceae bacterium | reverse complement strand
GGATGCGCGAGATGCTGGCCATCACCGGTGCGATCAAGGGCGCCGGGCTGGGTAAGGACGTCATGCTCATCACCGACGGCCGCTTCTCGGGCGGCACGACCGGCCTCTGCGTCGGTCACATCGCCCCCGAGGCCACCGACGGCGGACCGATCGCTCTCGTCCAGGACGGCGACCCCATCACCCTGGACGTGGCCAACGGCATCCTCGATCTCGGGGTCGACGAGGCCGAGCTGGCCCGGCGCCGCGAGACCTGGACCCCGACGCCGCGTCCGGTACGCCGAGGCGTGCTCGGCAAGTACGCCAAGCTCGTCCAGTCGGCCAACGTGGGCGCGGTCTGCTCTTGAGGCCATGACCGCGACGATCGGCACCGCGACGATCAGCGTCGACGAGCGACGGGCCCGGCTCGCCGAACAGCATCGGTTACTGCCGGGCCGTCGTACCGACGACCTGACTGCCATCGCCGATGACCTGGTCGCTCTGCACTCCTCCGACCCGGTCACGGTCTATCTCTCGGCCCTGGCCCGGATGGCGAACCCGTCGCTCGCGGCGGTGGACCGGGCGCTGTACGGCGAGGACCGGACGCTGTTCCGGCACCACGCGATGCGGCGTACGTTGTGGGTCGCCAGTGCCGAGGTCGTCCGGCTCATGCACGCAGCCGCGACCCGGAAGCTGTACGGCACCGAGTTCGCCCGGACGACCAAGCTGTTGGCGGCGGCCGGGGTCGAGCACCCGGAGGCCTGGCTGACCGCTGCGCTCGAGCACCTCCGGGCCGATCTCCGCGAGCACGGACCGGGCACGGCCCGCGAGCTCGGTGAGCGGGTCAGCTCGCTGCGGCAACCACTCGAGCTGGCGCCGGGGAAGGCGTACGGGGGAGCGCAGTCCGCCCACACGCGCGTCATCGTGCTGCTGGGTTTCGCGGGCGAGATGCTTCGGACCCGCCCCGCCGGCACCTGGGTGAACGGCGCCTACCGCTACGTCGCTGCGGACAGCTGGCTCCCCGGTGGCCTGGGTGAGCTCGACCTCCGGGAGGCGGCCGGCGAGCTCGCTGGCCGCTGGCTGAGCCGGTTCGGGCCGGCGACGACCGCCGACCTGCAGTGGTGGATGGGCTGGACGGGCGCCTTGACCCAGCAGGCGCTCATCGACTGCGGCGCGGTCGAGGTCAGCCTCGACGACGGCCCGGCCTGGTTGGCCGCCGATGATCAGGGCCCGCCGGCCACCTCGGAGCCGTGGGTGGCCGTGCTGCCCAGTCTGGATCCGACCACCATGGGCTGGAAACAGCGCGACTGGTACCTGCCTCCGGCTGCGGCCGAGGCCTTCGACCGCAACGGCAACGCCGGTCCGACCCTCTGGGTCGACGGCCGGGTGGTCGGAGCATGGGCTCAGACCACTTCGGGCGAGCTACGGACCCACTTCTTCGAACGCGTTTCGCCACCGCGGCGCGCCGAGCTGGCCGACCGGTTGGTCGACCTCGCCGGCTGGGTCGAACCCACCCGCTTCACCGTGAGGTTCCCAGGGCGCGTCCAGGCTCGGATACTGGCCCACTGACGCATGGTCGGGCCACAATGACCCTGTGGCCTCGCCGTTCACCGACATCGTCGTCCTGCTGCCCGGGATCATGGGTTCCGAGCTGTCCCAGCACGGCAAGCCGGTGTGGGCGGCGAAGGCCGGTGCCGCGATCGAGGCGGTCCGTACGTTCGGTGGCTCCATCAGGCAGCTGACTCTGCCGCCCGGGGTCGGTGACGCCGCTCCGGACCCGAACGGTCCCGGCGGCGGCGTCGTGGCCACCGGGCTGTTCCCCGACATCCACGTCATCCCGGGTCTCTGGACGGCTCACCTGGGTTACGGGCTGCTCGAGAAGTGGCTGCAGAACCGGTTCGAGCTGACCCGCGTGACGGCCGACGGGCCACCCGGCAACTACCTGCCGTTCGCGTACGACTGGCGCCTGTCCGTCCGCTACAACGGCGAGCTGCTCGCACGCCAGCTGGACGACGTGGTGGACCGCTGGCGGGAGCTGCAGGGGCCGTACGCCGAAGCCAAGGTCACCTTCATCGCCCATTCCATGGGTGGTCTGGTGGCCAGGTGGGCGATCGCGCACGGCGGACTGGCCTCGCGGACCCGCAGACTCGTCACGCTGGCCACACCCCACCGGGGTTCGATGCTGGCGGTGGACAAGCTGTGCAACGGAGTCAGAGCCGGTTGGGGACCGCTGCAGATCAACCTGGACGACTTCGCGCGGAGTCTGCCCGGCCTGCACCATCTCCTTCCGGCGTACGCCTGCATGCTCGGAGGCGAGAGCCTGCGGACCGTCGACCAGGTCGAACTGCCGTCCCTCAAGACCACCCGGGTCCGGGACGCGATGACGTTCTACGCCGAGCTCGACGAGCCGGGGGCGTCGCCGGACTGGGACTTCATCCCCTACGTCGGGATGCAGCAGCTCACCTCGACCACCGGTCTGGTCGTCGGCCCGAAGGTCACGTTCGTCGACCTGATCGACGATCTCGACGAAGGGGGCGACGGCACCGTGCCACGACTGTCGGCGACCCCGAGCTGGCTCAGCCCCAGCGACCCGATCGTCCACTACGTCACCGACAAGCACGGTGCGGTGCAGAGCAACCAGACGGTGATCGACGATCTGGAAGCCATCCTGACCGCCCGCGACGTACCGCACCGCGGACCGACGGTGATCGGCCAGACCCTGCTCGACGTCCGGGTGCCGGACGTCGTGGAGGTCGGTGCGGAGCTTCCGATCCAGGTGGTGATCCGGGAGGGTCCCCCCGCGGCCCTCCGCGCGGTGCTGCTCCGCGACGACGTCCAGGTGGTGGAACGTCAGCCCCTCGCCCCGGACGGCACCGCGTTCAGGGCCGCCTTCGGTCCGCAACCCGAGGGCCTGTACTCCGTCCGGGTGGAGTCGACCTTGCCCGGTTCCGGAGTCGTGCCGACGGTCACCTCACCGTTCGCCGTCTGGGGCGCAGGCGCTCCGTGACCGGTGCCGCGGACCCGCCCGTGAGGGTGGTGGCGGTCGGGCTCGGGTCGTACGACCGGTTCGTCGCCCTGCCCGGGGCGGAGCCGCAGGCACGGGCGGTCGCGACGGCTTTCGGAGACCGGGCGGCGGCCACCCAGCTCGTTGCGGCCGGAGAGGACGCGTTGTGGGCCGCGCTGAAGGGTGCGCTCCCTCGTCTGGATCCGGGCGCCGGCGCGGCCCCGGGACTGATCCTCTACTGGGCCGGCCACGGCTATCTGCTGGAGAGGTCCCGGTTCTGTCTGGCCGCGGTCGACACCGACCCGGCCGAACCTTCCCGGATCAGCCTCGAAGACCTGGCCGACCTCGCCGCACGCACCGGCGCCGGCCAGGTGTTGCTGGTCATCGACGCCTGCTACGCGGGCGCCGGGGTGGGCGAGGCGCTCCGGGCCGCCGAGGCCATCATCAGCGAACGCGAGCAGTACGGCGCCGCGCCCACCGGGTTCTCCGTACTGGCCTCGGCCATGGATTGGCAGCGCGCCAGCGACGACCTGTTCGGTCCCCGGTTCATCCGGCTGCTGACCGAGGGACCGACCACGGAGGAGCACCGTGAGCGGTGGAACCCCAACAACGCGCTGATCCATGCCGAGGACGTGATCCGCGCCCTGATCGATGAGTGGCCGGCGGGTTCCTCGCAGCGGCCGAGCGCCACCGTTCGCGTCTCAAGCGGCTCCTTCATCCCCAACCCCCTGTACGCCACCGCCACCACGACTGGGGTGGTCGGCCAGCTCGTCGATGCGGCACTCGGCAGTGATCCGGGTGAGAACGGGCGCTACTTCACCGGACGCGAGGACCTGATCACCCGGCTCTGCGACCTGGTCAAGGCGACGGACAGCGGCCTGTACGCGGTGACCGGACCACCCGGCTGCGGAAAGTCGGCCGTGCTCGGCTGGCTGGCCTGCTGGTCGGATCCGGTGCTCAGGGCCCAGCTGCTCTCGGGGCCGGCGAAGACCCCGCCCGACCTGGTGGCCGAGGCGATCGACGCCACGGTGGTGGCCCGGAGCCTGTCGCCGAGCCAGCTCGTCCGGGCGCTCGACCTGGCGCTGAGTGGACGACTGCTGCCGGCGGGCCGCGCCGGTCGACGAGGGATCGGGGAGCTGGTCGACGCGGTCCGGGCGGCCGACCGACGGCCGGTCATCGTGGTCGACGGACTCGACGAGGCCGGCACCGACGCCTGGACCATCGCCGCCGACGTCCTCCGTCCGCTCGGCGCGGTCGCTCTGGTCCTGGTCGGCACCCGTGACCTGACCCGGACGGCCCGGGTCGAACCCCACCTCGGGTCGTCCGACCAGGTAGCCGTGGCTGACCCACAGTCGACGAGCCTGGTGACCGCCCTGGCGCCGGAGCCCGACCACGTGCTCCAGCTGCTCGCGCTGGTCGACGACGAGGCCGACGTACGGCGGTACGTGCTGGCGCGGCTGCGTGGGGTGCGCGCCGAGCTCGACCCCGACGTCATCGTGGACTACGTCACCGAGCGCAGCCCCGAGGGCGACGCAGGCGGGTTCCTCTTCGCCCGGCTGGTGACCGCCCAGCTGCGCGAGTTCCCGATCGACACCTCTGACCCGGCCTGGCGCGACGAGCTGGGCGACAGCGTCGACGACTCGTTCCGGCGCACGCTGTCACTGGTCGGGCCGATGCCCCGGGCCGGGGGTGACGTGCCCACCGGGGCCGACGATCTGCTGACGGGACTGGCCTGGGCGGCCGGTCGGGGCGTACCCGACGACGTCTGGGCGGCGTTCGCCACCGCGGTGGCCGACGATCCGGAGGGCGGTCGGACCTACCAGCGGACCGACGTGTTCTGGACGCTGGGCCCCGAGGTGGCCGGCCGCTTCGTGGTCACGGACGGCAACGGGACGCAGGCCGTGTTCCGGCTCGCCCAGCGCGAGCTGGCCGACCACCTGCTCGCCCGGTTGCCCGACGATCTCGAGACTGCGGTGCGGGTGGCGACGGCGGCGGCCCAGATGATGGCCGCCCTGGTCGCCTCCGGTCACCCGCCCGAGTCGCACGCCTACCTGTGGGAACACCTCTGGGTGCACTGCGCCCAGGCCGGCCCCGCCGGGATCACCCTGCTCGAAGGCCTGGAACGCGACTCGCCCGGCACCTTCGTCCTGGACCTGGCGCTGGGCCTGGAGGCTCAGGCCGATGGGTTGGCTCCAGACGATCTGCCCGGGGCTGCGGTGGCTCTGCGTCAGTCGGTGGACTGGCTCCGGCGGCTCGAGGACGGAGGTGAGAGCGAACGATGCTGCTCGGTGCTGACCAAGCTCGGCCTGGTGCTGCGGCAGGATCGGCGGCTGGACGAAGCGCAGGAGACGATGCTGGCCGCGGCCGAGCTCGCTCGTACCCTGGCTGAGCAGGACAACGCTGCGGCGGCGCAGGCCGCCGACACCTTGGCTGCGGTCAGCCTGGTGCTGCGGGAGTCGGGTGACCTCGTCGGATCGGTCTCCACCGGCCTGGACGCGGTCGAGCTCTACCGGCGGATGGTCGAGGGCGATCCCACGTACCGGGTCGAGCTGGCCAACGCGCTGAACACCTTGGGGCTGGCCTACCGGGACGCAGGACGGCCGGACGAGGCGATCCGGGCCGTCGGCGACGCGACGGCCGCCCATCAGGAGCTGGCGGCCGCCAACCCGGCGTTCCGCGGCCTGCTGGCCACCAGCCTCAACAACCTCGGCCTGGTCCGGATGGAGGCCGGCCAGCTGACCGACGCGCTGGAGCCGGCGACGCAGGCGGTCGTCCTGGCCGCGGAGCTCGCCGAGGAGGACCCCGTCCTGGCGGCCGACCAGGCGCTCGCCCTCAGCAACCTGGGCATGTTGCAGCGCGCTCTGGGTCGGGTCGACGCAGGCGTGGTCTCAGTCAGCCAGGCTGCCGACATCTACCGCGACAACCTGGGCGTCAACCCCGAGTGCGCAGTCAGCCTGGCCAGGGTGCTCAGCAACCTCGGGCTCCTGCTCCGTGAGTCCGGGGACCGGGTGGCGGGCCTCGCGCGTGCCGAGGAGGCCGAGGTCATCACCCGCGACACCGGATTGACCACGCCGGAGCAACGATCGCTGTACGCCCTCGTGCTCGGCAATCTGGCGCTGGCGTACGCCGACGCCGGGCAACCCGACGAGGCACTCGCACGCGGTGAGCAGTCCGTCGCGGCGTACGCCGAGCTCTTCGACGATGATCCCGACGGCGTCGACGCGCAGACGCTCGCCGCTCAGGCTCAGATCGCCGGCAACCTGTCCTTGCTGCTCCGCCGGGCCGGTCGCGTCCAGCCCGCGCTCGCGTACGCCGAGCGGGCCCTGGAGCTCCATCATCGAGTGGTCGCCCGCAACCGGGTCGCGTTGCCGGACTACTTCGTGAGCGCCGCGCGGCTCGCGCTGGCCGAGCTGTCGTGCGGCCAGACCCAGGACGCGGCGCGCACCGTCCAGGTCGCGATGGTGCAACTGCGGTCGTTCGCCGATCCGATCCCCACCGCGCAGCAGCCGACCTCGCTACGGGCTGCGCTCGCCGATGTGATCAGTGCCGCCGCCACGGTCTTCGCCCGGGTCCAGATCGGGACGGCCGTGACCCTGGCTGAGGAAGCCGTCGGTCTCTACCGCGGGTTGGCGGGTGAGCAGCGAACCTACCGAGGCCCGTTGGTGAACGCGTTGCTCTACCTGATCGAGCTGGCGCACTTCCGGGGTGACGGTGGGTATCCCCAGCCCGCCGAGGTCGAGGGGCTGCTGGGCGAGGCCGCCGAGCTCGTGGCCACGTTCGGGCCGGGCGGAACGTTGGTCAACGGCCTGACCGAGCTGACCCGGGTGGGCGCCCTCAGCCACGACCGACGGGTGCCCGGTTGGGCCGAGCAGGGCCTGCAGCTGCTGGCGGCGGATCCGGGTCACATGAGCTTCATCCTGCGCGCCCAGCTGACCGGCGGCCTGGCGAGCGTGTTGTCCGCGAACGGCGACGGTGACGTCGCGATCACCCGAGCGCAGGAGGCCGTGGCGTGGTGGCGCCGTGCCGACGCGACGACCGCGATGCCGACCCAGGTGGTGGTCGCACTGATCGACCTCGCCACCGTGGCCGGCCGGGCCGGCCGTACGGAGGTGGGTCTGACCGCGGCGGCCGACGCCGTGGCGACGGCCGAACACGCCGCCACCGACGACCCGCTCATGCTGCCGGTGCTGGCCCGGGCGGTGGGCGCGCTCGCCGACGCCACGCGCGCCACGGGCGCGGACGCGGGGGCGGTCTGGTCCGAAGCTTTGACGGCGTTGCCCGACGACCGCAGCCGGTTGGGCCTGCTGGTGTCGCGGATGGATGCGGTCGCGGTGGACCTGGTCGCCGGCCACGGGTGGGCCGAGAACGCGGATCCCCTGTCCGTCGTGGGCTGGCGGACGCGGTGCCGAGCCGTCCGGGCGGCCGATCCGTCCGCCTTCGCGGCAGCGTGGGTTCAAACCGGTCAACCGGAACCCGCCTGGCTGATCGCCGACCCCCAGCTCTTCCGGATCTTCGAGCAGTGGCTCGCGCAGCCCTCGTTGGAGCTGATGTATGCGTTCCACGAGGCCCACCTGACCGAGCTGGGGGACCCCGGCGTCGGCGCGGTGATCGACGAGGTGGCCACGGTGAACCCGACGGTCGCCGAGTTCCACCGCGACCTGCTGCACACGGTGGCGACCGGTGGCCTGGAGCTGGCCTACCGGCCGGTTCGCCTGCAGCTCGTCCTGGGGCAGTTCCTGGCGTCCGACCCCGCGACCTGGCCCGAGCTGCTCCGAACCCATGCCACACCGTTGTCCGATCTTGCCCTGGCTCGGAGTGTGGCCGACACCATGGACGTTCCCGACGACCGGGCGCTCGATCGGTTGCGTCGCGTCCTCCGGCTCGCTGAGGCGGGGTTGGTGGACCGGTGCTTCGCGTCGCTGACGGAGCCCGAGACCCGGCAGGCGTTGCTGTTGGAGATTCGACCTCAGCCCGAGCTCGCACTCGCGGCCGTCGCCGTCATCCTGGAGCTCGGGCACCTCGACTTGGCTGCGCGTGGGCGGGTCGAGCTGGCCCACGCGATCGCCCTGACGCAACTCGGACGGGTCGACGAGGCGACGGCCCTGGCGACCGAGCTGGTCCGGGCAGATCCGGGCTCGAGCCCGGCCATCCTCAGCGAGCTCATCGGGCTGGTCGCCGCCGTACCCTCGGTCGCAGCGTTGCTGCCGGTCTTCAACCGGCCCGGCCCCGGGTGACCGGCGTCGTACGACTGCAGCCTCTGACCCGGGCGCGGGTGGCCGGAATGGGTCCGGCCGGCGCCAGCTGGCAGGCCGGGCTGCCGCAGGTCCTCGCCGAGCTCGCCCGCCGTTGGCACCTCACCCTGGGCCGACCGCTGCCGGGTGGTAGCGCCTCGTACGTGGTCGCCGCCACGTCGGCGACGGGTGCGGCGCTGGTGGTCAAGGTCTGCCTGCCCGACCCGGGTCTGGACGCCCAGGCCCAGACCCTGGTCCGGGCCGACGGTCGGGGGTACGCCCGGCTGGTCGACTACGACGCTACGCACGGGGCCATGCTGCTCGAGCGTCTCGGACGCAGTCTCGAGGTGTCGGGGCGTACGCCGGTCGAGCAGCTCGGGGTGCTGGCCCGGACGCTGGCCCTGGCCTGGCAGGACCCCGGCGACACTGCCGCTACCCCCAAGGCCGCCGACCTGGCGGTCTTCATCCGGGGCAGCTGGGAGCGGCTCGGGAGGCCCTGCTCGGAACGGGTCGTCCGGCAGGCCCTCGTCTACGCCGGGCGGCGGGCGGCAGATCCAGGCGAGCCGGTCGTGGTCCACGGCGATCCGCACCCGGGCAACGCCCTCGCCGCGACCGCTGATCGACCGGGTGCGGCAACGGGTTACTGCTTCGTCGACCCGGACGGCTTCGTGGCCGATCGGGCGTACGACCTCGGGGTCGCGCTCCGCGGCTGGAGCTCCCAGCTCACCGGCTCGAACGCCCGAGCGGTGGCGCAGTCGTACGCCCAGGTGCTCGCCGAGCACAGTGGTGTCGACGCGACCCGGATCTGGGAGTGGGGCTTCGTCGAGCGGGTGTCGACCGGTCTCTACGTGCTCGAGGTGGTCCGATCGCCCGCGGTGGCCCGGCCTTTCCTGCGGACGGCCGAGCTCCTGGTCGACCCGGCCTGAGGGCCATCGCGCGCTGCGAGATGGACATCCGTGGGCCCTCCCTGCAGGTCGACCAACGGTCGACCTTTGCCCGGACAACTGCCGGCGAACGTACTCGCTGTGTCGTCCGGGCGCTCTTGGTGGCAAAGGTCCGGAGAGTCCGGATCCACCACACGCAAGGAGCACGAAATGTCCAACCTCCAGCTGGCCAAGGTTCGCAAGCTCGTCATCGGTGCCGGCGCCGCCGCCGCCATCGCGTTGCCGCTCGCCCTGGTCACCACACCAGCCCAGGCCGCCACCCTGTCGGGGTGCACGGTCACGCCCCTCGCCCCCGTCGTCGTCGGTCAGGTCGCCGGTCAGCCCCTCGTCCGGTTCTCCACCCGGGTGACCTGCGTGCAAGACCGGATCGTGCAGATCCGCGACGATCGGCGCGAGTCGGATGCTCCCGCCGGCATCGCCGGGGACGACAGCTACGGCCAGACGGTCTACCTCCAGACGTTCGCGGCCCCGGCCACGATCGTGCTCTCGACCAACGACGTCGTGACCAGCACGGAGAACAGCAACGAGGAGGTGTACCACCGGACGAGCTTCCGGGTCGCCACCATCGGCGGCACCTCGGCCTGGACGAGCTTCCAGAACAGCCCCGTGCGGTCGATCGACAACTGACCGCACCAGACCCCGGCCAGCCCCTCCGTCGGATGGGTTGGCCGGCGTACGTCCACCGCCGTGGTCAGCCGTGGTCAGCCGTGGGCCGCCGCGGTCGAGGGGTTCGGGAGGGCCGCCCGCCTCGAGACCTGGTTACTAGGGCACCCGAGCGTCCTTCCGTATGTCAAGACATCCCGCGCGGCTGATTGACGTCGGTCCGTGGGGTGGGCAAGAGTGTGCTCATGCCTAGCGGAGCAATCCTCGTCGTAAGTCAGCGTGTCGGCTGAGTCCCACTCACCTCGACACGCTCCCTCGTCTGCCTTCTGGCGGCGGGGGTTTTTTGTTGGCGAAATGCATTTCCGTAGCACAGGCGTAACATCCATTCCGAACTCGCGAGGGTTCGGTGATCAGCAGTACCGCGACGAGGGAGACCCTGAGATGTCAGACCGCGACAGCAGAGCAACGGAGCTGACCGGAGCACAGTCTCTGGTCAAGTCGCTCGAACACGTCGGAGCTGACGTCGTCTTCGGCATTCCCGGCGGCGCCATCCTGCCGGCGTACGACCCGCTCTACGACTCCGAGAAGGTCCGCCACATCCTCGTCCGGCACGAGCAGGGTGCTGGTCACGCCGCTGAGGGCTACGCGATGGTGACCGGCAAGGTGGGCGTCTGCATGGCGACCTCCGGTCCGGGTGCGACCAACCTGGTCACCCCGATCGCCGACGCGCACATGGACTCCGTCCCGATGGTGGCCATCACCGGTCAGGTCGCCGGTCCGGCGATCGGCACCGACGCCTTCCAGGAGGCCGACATCCGCGGCATCACGATGCCGATCACCAAGCACAGCTTTCTGGTCACCAAGCCCGAGGACATCGCGGGCGCCATCGCGTCGGCCTTCCACATCGCCGGCACCGGCCGACCGGGCCCGGTCCTGGTGGACATCACCAAGGACGCGCTGCAGGCGAAGTCGGACTTCACCTGGCCGACCCACCTCGACCTGCCGGGCTACCGCCCGGTGACCAAGCCGCACAGCAAGCAGGTCCGCGAGGCCGCGAAGCTGATCGTGGAGGCCCATCGTCCGGTGCTGTACGTCGGTGGCGGCGTGTCCAAGGCCGGCGCGTCCAAGGAGCTCAAGGAGCTGGCCGAGCTGACCGGCATCCCGGTGGTCACCACCTTGATGGCGCTGGGGGTCTTCCCCGGCAGTCACCCGCAGAACATGGGTATGCCCGGCATGCACGGCACCGTGGCGGCGGTCGGCGCCCTCCAGCGCAGCGACCTGTTGATCGCGCTGGGCACCCGCTTCGACGACCGGGTGACGGGGCGGCTGTCCACCTTCGCCCCGCTGGCCAAGGTCATCCACGCCGACATCGACCCCGCCGAGATCTCCAAGAACCGGCACGCCGACGTCCCGATCGTGGGCGACGCCAAGGAGGTCATCGCCGAGCTGATCACGCTGCTGCGGGCGAACGACCGGCCGCTCGACATCGCGGACTGGGCGCACTACCTGCAGGATCTGAAGAGTCGCTACCCGCGGGGCTACGACCTGCCCGAGGACGGCAGCCTGTCCCCGCAGCACGTGATCCAGCGCATCGGTGAGATCACCGGGCCGGACGCCTACTACGCCGCCGGCGTGGGCCAGCACCAGATGTGGTCTGCGGCCTTCTTGCCCTGGGAGCTGCCCGGGCGCTGGCTGAACTCCGGCGGACTCGGCACCATGGGCTACTGCGTGCCCGCGGCCATGGGCGCCAAGGTCGGTCGCCCGGACGCCACCGTGTGGGGCATCGACGGGGACGGTTGTTTCCAGATGACCAACCAGGAGCTCGTCACCTGTGCCTTGGAGGGCATCCCGGTCAAGATCGCCGTGATCAACAACCAGAGCCTGGGCATGGTCCGCCAGTGGCAGACCCTGTTCTACGAGAGCCGCTACTCCAACACCGACCTGAAGACGAACCGGATCCCGGACTTCCCGAAGCTGGCCGAGGCCATGGGCTGCGTGGGGCTGCGGGCCGAGGACCCCGAGGACGTCGACTCGGTGATCGAGAAGGCGCTGTCCATCAACGACGTGCCCGTGGTGGTCGAGTTCGTGGTCCACAAGGACGCCATGATCTGGCCGATGGTGGCGGCCGGCGCCAGCAACGACGACATCCAGGTGGCCCGGGACATGGCCCCGAAGTGGGACGGAGAGACCCTGTGAGCGCGCCGAACGTGCCGGGAACCATCGGGACGCACACGTTGTCCGTGCTGGTGGAGAACAAGCCGGGCGTCCTGGCCCGGGTGGCCAGCCTGATCTCGCGTCGCGGCTACAACATCGAGTCCCTGGCCGTCGGGCCGACCGAGTCACCCGACATGTCCCGGATCACCCTGGTCGTCGAGGTCGACGAACTCGTGCTCGAGCAGGTCACCAAGCAGCTCAACAAGCTGATCGAGGTGCTCAAGATCGTCGAGCTGGACCCCAACTCCGTACGCCGTGAGCTCATCCTCGTCAAGGTCAGCGCCACCGCCGAGACCCGGGGCCAGCTGATCGAGATCATCGGGCTCTTCGGCGCCAAGGCCGTCGACCTGACCGGCGAGGTCATCACCGTCGAGGCCACCGGCAGCCCGGCCAAGCTGGACGCCCTGCTCAGCCTGCTCGAGCCGTACGGCATCCGTGAGCTCGTCCAGTCCGGCCTCGTCGCCATGGGTCGCGGCAACCGGTCGATGACCGACCGGGCCGCCCGGGCCGACCGGCACAAGCCCATCCGCGTCGTTTCCTGAACCCTGTCCGCCCTCCGTTCCCGGGGTCCGTCACCGGGCCGAGGGCACTAACCTGACCCGCACCACCGAACTACGAAGGAAGTACCCGTGCCAGCACAGATGTTCTACGACTCCGACGCCGACCTGTCCCTGATCCAGGGGCGCAACGTCGCCATCCTCGGCTTCGGGAGCCAGGGTCACGCCCACGCGCTCTCGCTGCGCGACTCCGGGGTCGACGTCCGCGTCGGTCTGCCTGAGGGCAGCAAGAGCCGGGCCAAGGCCGAGGCCCAGGGCCTGCGCGTACTGACCCCGTTCGAGGCGTGCGAAGAAGCCGACCTGATCATGGTCCTGACGCCGGACCCCTCGCAGCGCAAGCTCTACGCCGAGGCGATCGAGCCCAACCTGGTCGCCGGCGACGCGCTGTTCTTCGCGCACGGCTTCAACATCCGCTACGGCTACATCACCCCGCCGGAGGGCGTCGACGTCGCCCTCGTCGCCCCGAAGGGCCCGGGTCACCTCGTCCGTCGTGAGTACGCCGAGGGTCGCGGCGTACCCGTGCTCGTCGCCGTCGAGCAGGACGCGTCCGGTAAGGCGTGGGATTTGGCGCTCGCGTACGCGAAAGGCATCGGCGGTCTGCGCGCCGGCGGCATCAAGACCACCTTCACCGAGGAGACCGAGACCGACCTGTTCGGCGAGCAGGCCGTACTGTGCGGTGGCGCGTCCGCCCTGGTCCAGGCGGGTTTCGAGACCCTGACCGAGGCCGGCTACCAGCCCGAGGTCGCCTACTTCGAGTGCCTGCACGAGCTCAAGCTGATCGTCGACCTGATGTACGAGGGCGGCATCGCCAAGCAGCGTTGGAGCGTCTCCGACACCGCTGAGTACGGCGACTACGTCTCCGGTCCCCGCGTGATCGACGCCCGAGTCAAGGCGAACATGAAGGACGTCCTCACCGACATCCAGAACGGCGCGTTCGCCCAGCGCTTCATCGACGACCAGGACGCCGGCGCTCCCGAGTTCAAGGCGCTCCGCGAGAAGGGTGAGGTCCACCCGATCGAGGCCGTCGGTCACGAGCTGCGTGACCTGATGGCGTGGGTCAAGAGCCACGACGACGACTACGTCGAGGGCACTGCGGCTCGCTAGTTTTTTCGGTGACCCCTGCCGCTGTGGCTGGGTTCGCGAAGGGCCGGGGTTTCGGGTGTCGGCGCGTGCTGGTTGGTTCTCTAGATCACCGCCTGGTTGGGCGGTGGTCGGGGACAGGACTAAGCGCCGACACCCAAAACCCGGCCCTTCGCTTTCCGGTCTCGTAGCGACGGAGCGCGTGGGGCCGCCCGTCCGCGTCGCATCAGTGGTCCGTACGCCGTGCGCTGCTGCCCCGCCGCTTGTCGGTTCAGACGTCAACGTGGGACGTGGGCACCTCTCGTACCAAATTTGATGGGTGAGGTGACAGCTCCCCGCGGTGGAGTCTGGCGCCCGAGGCCGGTGGTTCGCGTTTGGCACCCACCCGGTGCGAAACGACCCGGGAACAGGCTTCGCGTACGACGTCTGGCACCCACTGGTGCGAAACGAGAGCCGCCCGAGCCGCCCGAGCCGCCCTAGCCGCAGGCCCAACCTGGACCGGCACACTCAAGCCCGGCTCTTCAGCGGGAGCGGATGAAGAGCCCGATCATGCGGCTGCCGTCCTTGGTCACACCCGTACCGATCGTGTAGAGGCGGCTGGTGGGCTCACCGGACTCGACCACGGCGTCGTCATTGGCCAGGACGCAGATCTTGGTGAGACCGGTCGTGTTGATCGGTGAGGGGTGTCCGGCGATGCATTTCCCGAAGGCCTCGTTCAGCGAGGCGAGGGCGGCCGGGGCGGTGGAGCTCGGCACCTCGAGCATGGACTCGAGCCGGTAGTCGTGGGTCGAGGTGTACGTGCCGGTCACCACCCGGGTGTTGTCGGGGAGGTCGATGTCGCCGAAGTACTCGACGTCGGCCAGCGTGGTCGGGGTGCAGACGTACCCGGTGAACTTGTTGACGCAGGGCGAGCCGCGGTCGGTGCTGAACGAGAAGTAGGGCACTCCCCAGCCGCCGGCGTAGCGGAACACGATGGCCAACGCGATGACGACGAACGCCGCCATCAGCAAGGTCCCCCCCACGATGCGAAGCGCCTTACGTCCTCGTTGCTTCTTCACAGGCCCAGAATGCCCGACCGCCAGGGGGTTCTGGCTGCCGCCGGGGCTCGGTTCGGTCACGAATCGGGTAGTGCGCCGGCTACTTCTTGACCGCGATCAGCACCGAGGTGTCCTCGGCGACCATCACGTCGACGCTCGTGAAGCGTTCGTCCGAGAGCCAGTCCAGCCGCAGCGAGTCGACCCGACCGCGATCCAGCGGCGGCCAGGTCGGGCACGGAGTGAAGTCGTCGATGACGATCATCCCGCCCTCCTCGATCAGGTCGACGGTCTCCTCACGTGGCCAGCCGCGGGCGCTGGAGGCGTCGAGGAACATCAGGGAGAACGGCGCGTGGGCGGCCAGACTGCTCCAGTCGGCGTGCATCACGTCGATGTCGTCGCGCTCGAACATCTGCATCACGCCGTGGGCCAGGCCGGGGTCCAGCTCGGCCGTAATCACCCGGGTCGTCTTGGGTGCGCCGCTGCGCAACCAGGCGGCGCCGACGCCGCAACCGGTGCCGCAGTCGGCGATGGTTCCGGTCCGGGTCGCCGCGAGGCTGGCCAGCAACCGCCCCGTCTCCGTGCGCGAGGCCTGGACGTAGCCGCGCAGCAGCGACATGCGCAAGGCGCGTACGACGAGCTCGGGAAGTTCGGGTGGGGCACTCACCACGTGAGTGTGTACCGGGAATGCCGCGGCCCAGGGCCGGTCCACCATGTGGAACGAAGGCGCAAAATGGATGGCCGGGAAATACTCGGACGTCCTAGTATCTGACTCAACCGCCCCTCGAAGACCGGAACCGACCATGTACGAGATGTATCCCGACACCTGGGCCCACGCCGCCGAGCGTGCCCGCACCAGCGATGAGCGTCCGCGCCGCCGTGCCCGCAAGCCCCATTCCGTGGTGCCCGAGGTCCTCGTCCTGCACGAGACCGTGGCCAAAGCCGCCGACCCCAGCTGAGGTCGGCGTTGGGCTCGGTCCCGCCGCGGTCAGACCGCAGCCGCGATGGCGTCGCCGATCTGCGTCGTGGAACGCGACGTCCCACTCTGGCGGGCGGCGATGTCGGCGATGACCGCAGTCTCGATCCGGGCCGCCTCCGCCGCGAAGCCGAGGTGGTCCAGCAGCAGGCTGACCGAGAGGATCGTCGCGGTTGGGTCAGCGATGCCCTTGCCGGCAATGTCGGGCGCCGACCCGTGCACGGGTTCGAACATGGAGGGGAACGTCTTGTCCGGGTTGATGTTGCCACTGGCCGCGAGGCCGATGCCGCCGGTCACGGCCGCCGCGAGGTCGGTGATGATGTCGCCGAAGAGGTTGTCGGTCACGACGACATCGAAGCGCGACGGGTCCGTCACCATGAAGATGGTCGCGGCATCGATGTGCAGGTAGTCGGTCTTCACGCCCGGGTACTCCGTGGCCACACTCTCGAAGACCCGGCGCCACAGCCCGCCGGCGTTGACGAGCACGTTGTGCTTGTGGAGCAGGGTGATCTTGTTGCGGCGCTTGGTGGCGCGTTCGAACGCGTCCCGGACGACCCGCTCCACGCCGTACGCGGTGTTCACGCTGACCTCGGTGGCCATCTCGTGCGGCGTGCCGGCCCGGACGACGCCGCCGTTCCCGCAGTAGAGACCCTCGGTGCCTTCGCGGACGACCACGAAGTCGATCTCCTTGCCGGCGGTGACGCTGTCGGCCAGCGGGGTCGGAACGCCCGGGAACAGGCGGCTCGGGCGCAGGTTGACGTAGTGGTCGAACGCGAACCGCAGCTTGAGCAGCAGCCCGCGCTCGATCAGGCCACTGGGGATGTCGGTCGCACCCGGGGCCGCGCCCACCGCACCGAGCAGCATCACGTCGGCCTGGGCCAGCTCGGCCAGCACCGAGTCCGGAAGCACCTCTCCGGTCCGCTGCCAGCGGCTCGCGCCGAGGTCGTAGTGGTGCAGCGCGAACGAGCCGGAGCCGGCCACGGCGTCGAGGACCTTGAGGCCCTCGGCCACCACCTCCGGACCGATCCCGTCCCCGCCGATCACGGCAAGATCCAAGGGTGCGGCAGCGCGGGCAGAGGTCAGGTCGGTAGCGTCGGTCACCGGCGCATCGTAACGAACCCCGTCTGTCTGACGTCTGCTGATCTCGAAAGCCGAAGTGGGCTAGCGTGAACGCTCAGCCCCCGCGGTCCAACCCCTAGCGAAAGTGACAGTTACACCGGTGAGTCTTCAGTTCGAGCTCCGTCCCAACCCGCACCCCCGTAGCGAGGCCGACCGTAACGCGGTGCTGGCCGACCCCGGATTCGGCGTCAACTTCACCGACCACATGGCGGTCGCCACGTGGACGGCGAACGACGGGTGGAGCGATTCGGCGATCGTCCCGTACGGGCCGTTCTCCCTCGACCCGGCCACGGCGGTCCTGCACTACGCCCAGGAGATCTTCGAGGGGCTGAAGGCGTACCAGCACGCTGACGGAAGCGTCTGGATGTTCCGCCCGCAGAAGAACGCGGCCCGCCTGGAGACGTCGGCGCAACGGCTGGCTCTACCCGTGCTGCCCGAGGCCGACTTCCTCGCCAGCATCGACGCCCTGGTCGCGGCCGACGCCGCCTGGGTGCCGTCCGGTGGTGAGCAGAGCCTCTACCTCCGGCCCTTCATGTTCGCCTCGGAGGCCTTTCTCGGTGTCCGCGCGGCCAAGCGGGTCACCTACTGCTGCATCGCCAGTCCGGCCGGACCGTACTTCGCCTCCGGCGTGCACCCGATCAACATCTGGATCTCGACGAACTACACCCGTGCGGCCCCGGGCGGCACGGGTGCGGCCAAGTGCGGCGGCAACTACGCGGCCAGCCTGATCGCCCAGCAGGAGGCCAGCGCCAAGGGCTGTGACCAGGTCATGTTCGCCGACGCCGCCGAGCACGCGTGGCTCGAGGAGCTGGGCGGGATGAACGTCTACCTGGTGACCGCCGACGGTGAGCTCATCACCCCGGAGCTCAACGGCTCGATCCTCGAGGGCGTCACCCGGGACTCGATCCTCACCCTGGCCAGTGAGTTCGGCCTGACCCCGGTGGAGCGGCGGGTCGGTGTGGCCGAGCTGCTCGAGGGCGTCGGCTCCGGCCACGTCGCCGAGCTGTTCGCCTGCGGGACCGCGGCGGTCATCACCCCGATCGGCTCACTGCGCAACGACCAGGGCACGTTCACCGTCGGCGGCGGCGAGACGGGGGAGACCACCGCTGCCCTCCGGAAGAACCTGCTCGACATCCAGTACGGCCGCGCCGCCGACACGCACGGGTGGTTGCGGCGCGTTCTGTAAGACGCGCAACCCCTCCGGGGCCTTCGACAGGCTCAGGGCGCGTTCTTTGACCCTGGCGACGGCGTGGAGAACGTGGGCTGAGCTTGTCGAAGCGCCCGAAGGGCTTCCCGTCCTCTGTGGCCGCAGCGAGCGCAACCCCTTCGGGGCCTTCGACAGGCTCAGGGCGCGTACGCGGGTAGGCCTTCGACAGGCTCGGGGCGCCTACGCGGGCTGAGCTTGTCGAAGCGCTCGTCAGAGCTCCCGCTGACTCGACCACGGCGTCGGGTACTGGTAAATCCGCCGGATCTGGGTCATAGTGGCCCTATGACCTCCTTGGTGGTGATTATTCCTTAGCGC
>DATDBS010000060.1:0-20297 GCA_036524735.1 Propionibacteriaceae bacterium | reverse complement strand
CAGCGGCAGGTTGCCCTGCTGGTCGAACAGCTGGACGACGTTCAGCCGACCGCCGAGGGCGTCGTAGACCAGCATGGACCAGCCGGAGCCCTGGATGGCGTTGGCGTTCGCCGCGAACTGGGCGCGGAACTTGTCGAAGCTGCCGAAGTACTCGTCGATGGCGGCCGCCAGCTCACCGGTGGGCTTGTCGCCACCGTCCGGGGACAGGTTGGGCCAGAAGACGGAGTGGTTGATGTGGCCGCCGAGATGGAAGGCCAGGTCCTTCTCCAGCTTGTTGATGTTGCCGAAGGAGTCGGCGTCGCGCGCCTCCTGCAGCTGGTCGAGCGCGGTGTTGACACCCTTGACGTAGGCGGCGTGGTGCTTGGAGTGGTGGAGCTCCATGATCTCCGGGGAGATGTGCGGAGCGAGCGCGGAGTAGTCGTACGGCAGATCGGGCAGGTCGTAGGCCGCCATGTGGGTCCTCTCAGAAGTGGTGAACGATCGCGAAGGGATCGAGTTCAACTTTCATCCTAGGCGCGGGACCGGGCGGACCCAGAGACCGGGTGGGGGAACCGAAGCCCCACCCACCCGGTCATCGGATGCTTACGAGGTCGCGAAGGGCAGCTTCACCACCGATTGGTTGCCGGTGCCCAGAGTGGTCGGCTGGTTGCCGATCGCGCTCCAGATCTCGACCTTGACGTTGCCGCGCACCAGGTTGCCCAGATCACCGGTGGCGGAGCTGAGCTGCGCACCCTGGGTGTAGTGCTCGTACCCGGGAACCGGGTCGGTGGCGTAGTAGCGGTACGTCTCCACCCGATCCCAGGTCCCGTTGCCGGTCAGGTCGTAGGAGACCCTGACCTGCGTGGCGGCCCCCACCGCTCCGCCGGCGTCGACAAACAGGTCGAAGTTCGTCGACCCACCTGGCGTGTAGGCCAGGTTGAGGCCGGTTGCGGTGAAGGTGTTCGGGTTGTGGGGCGTTCCGATGTACTCCCCGTAGGCCGCAGCCACCGCGACCGAGCCAGCGGCTGTGCTGGCCCCCAGTGCACCTGAGGACTGTAGGTACTGGGTCGCGCCCGATGACGCAGGCGGCGTCGGGGTCGGGGTCGGCGTGGGTGTCGGAGTGGGTGTCGGAGTGGGCGTGGGTGTCGGAGTGGGTGTCGGTGTGGGGGTGGGTGTCGGTGTGGGTGTCGGGGTCGGTGTGGGGGTGGGCGTCGGCGTACCGGGGTTGCCCGGGTTGCCGGTGGCCCCGGCGCTGCCGCCGCTCCAGTTCAGGGCCCCGGAGGCCATGGTCTTCCCGGCGGGCACGTTCAGCTTGGTGCCGTTGGAGAAGGTCACGGTCAACGCGGTCTTGGTGATGTTGGAGGCCACGTAGGTCCGCTGACCGTTCTTGACGAACGTCACGGCCAACGGGTGGTTCGCGGTCACCGAGGTGTCCACGTTGCCCAGGGCCGCCAGGTTGCGGATCCAGTGGAATGTGTGGGCCTTGCTCTCCCCTTCCTCACTCGTGAAGTTGGGGTTGGCCTTGAACTTGGACAGGGCGAGGTCGGGATCGCCGAGAGCCAGGAACTCCCAGACGATGTCCTGCCAGGCTCGAGGCGGTCCACCGATGTTGCGTTCGATCTCGGCGTAGTTGACCTTGTTGTAGGCCGGGTTGTAGCCCAGGTAGAAGTGGCTTCCGGTGATCGGCAGCTGGTTGATGCCCTGGATCTTCTCCGGATCCGCGGTGAACCAGGTGCTGTACGCCCCGCCGTCACCCCAGACCATGCCCACGGTCGAGTGCTTGAAGCCCTCCGGGAAGACGTCGCCGTCCACGTCGAACCAGTAGTCCTCGATGGCTGCGGCCTGGGTCGTGTAGATGTAGATGCCGGCGTCACGGACGGCGGTGTTGCCCGTCGCCTGACCCCACTGGATCAGCGCGCCGGCGAAGTTCATCCCCTCCGAGGACGACTCCTGGTTGTTGCCCGACGCGAACGACCCGTGACCCGACGCCCAGTCGTGACCGGCGTAGATGTCGAAGTCGCGCAGGTAGGGGAACCGGTTGTCGGCCCGGTCGTAGTTGTTCGCGTCGCGGATGAGCAGGTCGATCATCCCGCCGTACTGCGACGTGCTCGCCCACGACGGGTCGAACTTGGCCAACGTCGCCGCCGCGGCGATGAAGTAGCCGTAGTGGAAGTGGTGGTCGTTGAGCTCGGCGTCAGAGCCATAGCTGGCCTGGTAGCCGATCAGGGTGCCCCAGTTCTTGTCGTAGTAGAAGAGGTGGTCCTCCTCACCGGCCGAGGCGGTCAGCCAGTTGTTCAACGTCGACTTCATCTGGGCCAACGCCTTGTCGCGTACGCCGGTGTTGCCGACCTGGTCCGCGATCTCGGCGACCCGAGCGGCTCGGCCGAGGCCCTTGCCCGCCCAGTACGTGTCCGGCTTCTGCTCGCCGGCGGGGTCGTTCGCCACGTCGTTGAGCAGACCCGTCAACGTCGCGGCGTCAGCACCGCTGCTGTCGGCGACGGCCGGGATCTCCGGGAGCACACCGTGGAACTTCATCGAGGTGGCGAACTGGGTCGCTCCCACCAGGGTTTTCATGGCCCCGCGGGGCGAGATGTAGCTCTGAGCGATCGGCGAACCGCTGCTCAGCGCCTTCCACTGGTGCGGGTAGAGCGAGACCACTGTGCCGGACTCGGTGCCTTCCCGCTTGGTCGTGGTGAAGGCGTACGTCGTCGACACCGAGCTGGAGGCCTGGTTGTAGGAGTAGGACACCTTCGTGCCGGTGACGGCGGCGTACGCGTAGGTGCCGTAGGAATTGGCGATCGACGTGCGCGTGGCGTCGCTGTCGGTGGCCTTGGTCGGCAGGACGGCGACGGTGAAGTACCCCTTGCCGGCCAGGCTCGACGTGAAGATCCCGCCGTTGACCGACCAGGAGGCGCCGGTGGGGGCGTACGCCACGTAGTCGTGATCACGGATGGAGAAGCCGATCTTGCTGCCGTTGTTCAGCCAGATGTCCGGCATCCCGTCGACCGTCAGCTGCGCGTTTCCGCCGGTGACCTGGTAGTACGACATCGGCAGGCCGTGTCCGATGGTGGCCTTCAGGGTGCGGCTGCCGTCGGTCCAGGCCGGGGTCACCGTCCAGTCGGTCCAGCCGTCGACCATCACGTTGGGGGCGTTCAGGCCGGCGACACCGACGAGCACGTCGCGGGTGTAGGGGAACTTGTACTCCCCGACCGTGGTGGCCGTGCCGGTGAGGATCGGAACCGTCGTGTACGAGATGCCCAGCCCCCCCGGGTAGGTGTCGTAGGACGCCGGGTGGGCCATCATCGGCTCACCGAAGGTGCAGTCGGTCCGCTTCCACAAGATGGAGGTCCACCAGTCGTTGGTGGGAATCGGGCCCTTCGGGGCGTTGGCGGTGAGAGCTTGTCGTGGGTTGGTCGAGAGGTCGCCGCAACCCTTCGGTAGAGAGCCGCCTGGGGGAAGGCTCTCGGTGTACGAGCCGGCGCCGACGGTGGCGGCCTCTGCCCGACTGGTGAGACTCAGAGTGGTCAAAGCACTGAGCATCAGGGCCAGACAGACCAGGATCGCCACTGGCGTGGTGAACACCCTGATTGCCTGAATTTCCTTACTGGATTGAAAAACGGGTCGTTGGAAAACGGGTCGCACGAACTGCTCCTTGGGGTGGGGGGAGTTGGGAGCTTGAGGTGATGAATTAACCTCAACGTAACTTTGTGAAGTACGTCACGTCAATGGAAAATGATCATGAAACTCGGTGGGTCGATCGAAGGTGGTTGCCTGATCCCCGGCGAGGTGGCCTGAGCCTCGGTGTTTCACTAAGAGTATGAACCCTGCCTTGGCGCTTATCTCACTGAGTAAGGCATTCGGGGCAAAACAAGCCGTCGACCACCTGGATCTGGAGGTCCGTCGAGGGTGCATGTTCGGCCTCGTCGGACCCAACGGCGCCGGCAAGACCACGACCCTGTCGATGGCCACCGGGCTGTTACGTCCTGATTCCGGGTCGGCGCGCGTGCTCGATCACGACGTCTGGACCGATCCGGCTGCCGCGAAGGCGTTGATCGGGGTGCTGCCGGACGGCCTGCGGTTGTTCGACCGGCTCAGCGGAGGAGAGCTCCTGCGCTACGTCGGCCTGCTGCGGAAGGTGCCGCCGGCCGACATCGCATCCCGGTCCGGTGAGCTGTTGGAGGCGCTCGGTCTCGAGGAGGATCGCGACACGTTGGTCGTCGAGTACTCCTCGGGTATGACCAAGAAGATCGGGTTGGCCTGCGCGCTGATCCACGCCCCGCGGTTGCTGGTCCTGGACGAGCCGTTCGAGTCCGTGGATCCGGTGTCGGGTGAGGGCATCCGAGCCATCCTGCGCAACTACGCCAGCAGCGGTGGCACCGTGGTGCTGTCCAGCCACGTGATGGAGCTGGTCGAGAGCCTGTGCGACGACCTCGCGGTGGTGGCCCAGGGTCGGGTGTTGGCCGCCGGGACGGTCGACGAGGTGCGCGCCGGGTCGACCCTGCAGCAGCGCTTCCTGGACCTGGTCGGGTTCACCGCCGCCGGAGAGGGGTCGCTGGCGTGGTTGCGCTCCTCGTCCGACTGAAGCTCACGCTGCTGCGCAACAGCCTGCGCCGCAGCGTCTGGCGTACGGTCGGCCTGGTCATCGGGATCGTGTACGCCCTCGGCGTGGTCGGGCTTGCGCTCGCCGCGTTGATCGGGTTGCGGGTGACCGGAGTCGGCCTCGACCTGACCGCCGACGCCACGGTGGTGGCGTTCTCGGCGCTGACCGTGGGCTGGCTGGTCTTCTCACTCCTGGTCTTCGGCGCCGACGAGACCGTCGACCCGTCGAAGTTTGCGCTACTCCCGGTCCGGGCGCGGGAACTGCTGCCTGGGCTGCTGGTCGCCGGGCTGATCGGCGTACCCGGGGTGGCCACGGTGCTGGTCGCGCTGGGTCTGGTCGTCGCCTGGGCGCGTACGCCGGCGCTCATCTTCGCCGCGCTGGTGGCGGTGGTGCTCGGCGTGGTCACCTGCATCCTCGTGTCGCGGGCGTCGACGGCGGCGTTCGCGGCCTTCCTGTCCTCGCGCCGGTTCCGCGACCTCGCCTTCGTCGCGCTCGCTCTGGTCGGGGCCGTCATCGCCATCGCCGGCAACCTGATCGGCTCCTTCGCCGGCACCGACGTCGCCGAGCTACGGGCCACGCTCGGCACGGTGGCCACCTTCCTCGGCTGGAGCCCGTTCGGCTGGGCCTGGGCGATCCCTGCGGACGTCGCCCGGGGTGCGTGGCTGGTCGCCGGGGTGCACCTGGTGCTCGCCGTCGGCCTGGTCGGCGCGCTCTGGTTGGCCTGGGAGCATTTCCTCGCCGCTCGGCTGGTCACCGGGTCCGAGGACGGCGGCGCGGCGCGCAAGGTCGGCCACGGCACTTTCGTCGACCGGCTCTACCCCGCCACCCCGGCCGGCGGGGTCGCCGTACGGACGCTGCACTACTGGCGCCGTGACCCGCGCTACCTGGCCGGCGTCGCCGGGTTCCTGATCGCACCCGTTGTGATCATGGCGACCCAGCTGGCCAACCCCGAGGGCAGCTCCGCGGTCATCGTGTTCGCGCCGGCCATGCTCGGGTTGTTCGTCGGCATGAGCATTGCGCAGGACCTGTCGTACGACGGTTCCGCGGTCTGGGTACACATCTCCGCCGGAGTCAGCGGCGCCGACGACCGCGCCGGGCGGGTGATGTCGACGCTCACCGTGTACGCCCCGATGATGGTCCTGCTGCTGGCCGTCGCCATGATCAGCACCGGCCGCTGGTCGTTGCTCGTGCCCGTGCTCGGTCTGACTTTCGCCCTGATGCTGATCAGCCTCGGGATCGGGTCGGTCGTCGGTGCCCTGTGGCAGTGGCCCGCCCCGCCACCCGGCGCCAACCCCTTCCAGCGCGGCAACAGCGGGGGCCTCCCCGCCCTGCTGTCGGTCTCGGTCACCATGGGCGCCACCCTGGTCCTCGCGGCCCCCACGATCGTCACCGTGGTCTGGTCCTTCTTCACCCCCTGGGTCGGCTACCTCGCCCTCCCGGTCGGCGCCCTCACCGGCCTGATCGCCCTCCGTCTGGGCATCACCCAGGGCGGCCGCCTCCTCGACCGCCGTTGGCCCGAGGTGATGCTGGCCGTCTCCGAGCGCTCCGCCTGACCCCCGCCCCCGCCCCCGCCCGCCCCCGCGCCCTGTCCACACCACACCTCCCCTTCCCCCCACTTGTCCGAGGTCCCCCCACCTATTGATGGGGGAGCCTCGGACAAGTGGGGGTAAGCGGACCGGATTTCGCGAGTTGTCCACAGATGTGGTCCGGGAGTCTGGACGCCGTCCAGACCGGTGATTGGCTGACCGCCATGAGACGAGTGCAACTGACGGCTGACGCCGTGTGCGGGGGATTGACGTTCGACGAGTTGAACCGGCGTACGCGCGAGGGCTCGATCCACCGAGTGCGCCGGGGTGCGTACGAGGCGGCCGACTCCTGGCCCACCGAGCCGGCCGAACAACACCGCAGTCTGATCGACGGGACGCTCCGGCAGACTCCGACGCCCGCTGTGGTGAGCCACACCTCGGCCGCGGTGCTGCACGGCTTCCCGACCTGGAACGACGACCTGACCCGGGTCCACCTCACTCGGGACAACGGCGGAAAGGGCAAGGTGCGCCGCTACGTCCACCTGCACGTGGCCTCGCTGCCTCCAACCGACACCTGCCTGGTCGACGACATGGTGGTCACGAGTCGAGCCCGCACGGTGGTGGACCTCGCGCGGACCTTGCCGCTGGGGCGGGCGGTGGCCGCCGGCGATGTGGCCCAACGGTTGGGTGTGACTGCGCAGGAGATAGCCGACGTGGCGGCTCGCAGCGTCGGGTGGCCGGGGATGGCGAACGGACGTCGAGCGCTCGAGATGTTGGATTACCGCAGCGAGAGTGTGGGCGAGTCCATGAGCCGTGTGACCCTGTGGGAGGCCGGGCTGCCGCCGGCCATTCCACAGTTCGAGGTCTTCAATGGCAGCGGTGCCTTGGTCGGGCGCTGCGACTTCGGTTGGCCCGAGTTCCGGACGCTCGGCGAGTTCGACGGGCGGATCAAGTACGGCCGGTTGCTCAAGGACGGCCAGTCGTCGTCTGACGTGATCTTCGCCGAGAAGCAGCGGGAGGACGCCCTCCGCGACCTCGGATGGCAGGTCGTTCGCTGGCTGTGGGAGGACCTGTTCCACCCTGTCCAGCTCCGGGAGCGACTCGAACGGGCCTTTGCGCGTGGGCGCCGCGGATAGGTCCCCCCACATGTCCGAGGTCCCCCCACCAATAGATGGGGGGACCTCGGACAAGTGGGGGTAAGTGGGTTTGGGGGCGGCCGCCGGACCGGGCGGGGGTCAGGGGCGGGGGTGGGCGAGGAGGACGCGGAAACCCTTGTCGGTGGCGACGCGGGTGGTGGGGAAGCCCTGGTCGTTGAGCCAGCGCAGCAGGGTGTCGCCGCCGAGGTTCTTGCTGATCACGATGCGGGCGGTGCCACCGGCGGCGAGGCGGGGGAGCCAGGTCAGCAGGAGCTCGTGCAGGGCGTCCTTGCCGACGCGGATGGGCGGGTTGGTCCAGATCTCGTCGTACACCCGGCCCGGTTCGACCTGGTCCGGCAGCAGCGCTCGCACCCGGTCCGCCACCCCCACCGCCGCGGCGTTCTCACCGCAGAGCAGCAGCGCCCGCTCGTTCACGTCCACCGCGTCGACCACCGCTCCGGGGCAGGCCAGCGCCACCGCCAACGCGATGGTGCCGTAGCCACAACCGAGGTCCAGCACCCGCGGCGTACCGACCGGTGGTTTGGATTCCCGGAGCAGCGCAGCCGTACCTCGGTCGACCCCGTCGCCAGCGAAGACCCCGTTGGCCGTGGTCATCGACCACTGGTGGCCCCAGACGTCGGCCTCGATGGTCTTGCGGTGCAGCGGCGAGTCCGGCGAGGGGGAGAAGTAGTGCGTGGTCACCGGGTCAGCTCCCGTACGGCGCGTGACTCCCGAGCCCGGCGGGCCAGCTGGCCCGGATCGGGATAGCCGACCTCCTCCAGGGTGAGCCCGCCCGGCGGCATCACGGTCACCGTCGACTCGCGTACGGCGGCTGCGGTCACCTGGGCGAGCCAGGCCCGGTCCCGACGACCCGTCCCGACGCTGACCAGAGCGCCGACCAGCGAGCGCACCATCGAGTGGCAGAACGCGTCGGCCCGTACGGTGAACTCGATCACCCCGGCCAACGGGCCGTCGTCCAGCCGTACGCCGGACAGCTCGAGCAGCTCCCGGATCGTCGTCCCCCCGTCGCGTCGCCGACAAAACGCACCGAAGTCCTGGAAGCCCACGAGCACCGAGGCCGCCTCGTTCATCGCCGCCAGGTCGAGCGCCTCCGGCACGCGGGCGACCGTACGCCTCAGCAGCGGATCGGGCACCGACCCGGCGTCGAAGATCCGGTATGCGTAGCGCCGCCAGATCGCCGCGAAGCGGGCGTCGAAACCGGACGGAGCGGCGACCACCTGGCGTACGACGACATCCTCGGGCAGCACCCGGACGAGGCGGCGGAGGAGCTCCTGACCCCCGTCGTCGATGGCGCCGGCCGGAAGGTCGCAGTGGGCGACCTGCCCCCGAGCGTGTACGCCGGCGTCGGTCCGACCGGCGCAGACCAACCGGGCCGGCTCGTCCAGCCGCAGGATGCGGGTCAGCCAGAGCTCGAGCTCGCCCTGCACCGTCCGGAACCCCGGCTGCACCGCCCACCCCGAGAAGTCGGTGCCGTCGTAGGCGAGGTCGAACCGCCAGCGGACCGTGCTCGCCTCCACGTCAGCGCGGCTCATCGCTCACCCGGCGATAGCAGAGGTCGAAGATGCGGCGCCCGACGGCGAGGCCACGACCCTCGAACCGGGTCATCGGCCGCTCCTCCCACCGTGGTCCCGACTCCGGCCCGGCGAAAGCGCGCTCGAACGCGGGATGCCCGTCGAGGACCGACCGCATCTGCACGGCGTAGTCCTCCCAGTCCGTGGCCAGCCGCCAGCTCGCCCCGTCCTTCAACCGGCTTGCCGCAACGGTGACGAACTCAGGCGCCACCAGCCGTCGCTTGTGGTGCTTGGCCTTCGGCCACGGGTCGGGAAAGAAGGTCCACAGCTCGTCGATGCTTCCGGGCGCCACCAGCTGCCGCAGCCCGGCGGAGGCATCAGCCTCGACCAGCCGTACGTTGTCGACACCTCGGACCACGAGCTGGGCCAGGATCTGCGCGATGGCCGGCTGGTAGACCTCGAAGGCGAGGACGTCGGCCTCCGGTCGGGCCGCAGCCATCGGCACCAGGGACTCACCGGTCCCCGGTCCGATCTCGACCACGAGCGGAGCCCCGGACCGCCCGAAGGCTACGTCCAGGTCAAGGGCGCCAGCGAGCGGGTGGACCGAGGTCGACGTCTCCGACCGGTCGACCGAGAGCACAAAACGGGCGTGGTGCTCGTCCCAGGCGCGTCGCTGGTGGGGCCGCATCCGGGCGCTGCGGCGGACGTACGAGACGACCTCGCGGTGCACGCGGGTGTCGCGTCGCGGCGCCGGGTCCGCGGTCGTCTCCATGATCATCGAAATGTAGTCGGACGCCACACCGCCCGCCCGCTGGTCCAGCCAGCGGTACGGGCGGTGCAGTTCAGAAACGGTCCTCAGAGAGGCCGGTCAGGACACCGTGCTCAGGAGAGCGCGTGGTGACCGGAGAACTTCAGCGCCGACGACGACGCCTTCAACGACCGGGCCTGGGCCCGATCCACGTTGTTGTTCACGGACTTGGTCGAGTAGGCGTAGATGCCGATCGTCCAGGCCACCGCGTCCAGGTTGCGGTTGAACGCCTTGCGGTTGATGTTGCCGAGGTTGTCGCACGCCTGGTGGTAGCACTTGTCGTACGCGACACCTGCGGTGCCACCCCACTTGGCTGCCTGCTCGGCGGTCTTGATGCCCTCGGCGCCGGTGAACAGACCGCCGGAGGGGATGCCGACGGCGATGAACGGTCCGTAGTCGGAGCGGCCGTCGAAGTCGGTGCCCTCGGTGGGTACACCCTTCTTGTTGTTCAGGTAGTTCGCCAGCGTCTTCTCGATCTGCGCCGAACCGTACGGACCGGAACCGGCACCCACGGCGTCGGAGTCGTCACCGTCGTAGACGAAGTACGCCGCATTCGGTGAGGCGATCATGTCGAAGTTGAGGTACATCGCGATGTCGAGCTGCTTCTCCGCGCTCAGCGAGGCGACGTAGGCCTCAGAGCCCAGCAGGCCCTCCTCCTCAGCACTCCAGAAGGCGAAGCGGACCGCGTTGCCGACCTTCGGCGAGCTGCCGAGCTTGAGGGCCGTCTCGAGCAGGCCGGCCGAACCGCTGCCGTTGTCGTTGATGCCCGGGCCAGCGGGGACGCTGTCCAGGTGGGCGCCCGCCATCACCACGTTCTTCGGATTGCCGGTCCGGGTCTCCGCGATCACGTTCTTGGTCGAGACGGTCGCGAAGGTGTAGTCCAGCACCAGGGTCGCCGTGCTGCCGGCCTCGGCCACGAGGGCCTGACCGTCCGCCTGGCTGAGCTGGCCGACCGGGATGGCACCGGCCTCGCCGGTGGTCCCGCTCAGGGCGCCCGCGACGTTGTTGTAGATCACGGCAGCGACGGCTCCGGCCGCCGCCGCGGTGGCCTGCTTCTGCGCGAAGGGGCAGCCACCCCTGCTGATCACCGCGATGGACCCGGTGAAGGTCTGACCGGCGAAGTCGGCGGCGGTGCAACCGGTGTCGGCGTCGACCGGCACCGCGACCAGGGTCGCGGTCACGCCGGCAGCCGAGGTGCCGATGCTGGCGCCCATCTTGGTCACCGGGTACGCCTTGGCGCCGACGTTGAGGCTCTCGGAGTTCAAGGTCTCGCTGGGGAACGTGAACGACGGGGTCTTGACGATGAAACCGGCGTCGCGCAGCTTCTTCGCCACGTACGCCGCGCTCTCGTCGTGCCCCGGGGTGCCGGCTGCTCGGTTGCCTCCGTTGCGCTCGGCGATGCGCTGCAGAGCGATCAGGTGCCGGTTGGCCCCATCGACGGTGACGTCCTTGACGAGCTGGGTGGCCAGCTTCTGAGATTTCGGTACGGCGGCCGCGGCCGGACCGGCGGCCGAGGAGATGGCAAGGGCGGAGATCGCCAGTGTGACGGCGAGGTATCGAGCTGCCCTGGGTGGTGTCATGCGGAGCCTTTCGGTACGGCGCCGGTCCGAGCGCCGGCGCGTGACCCAGCCCACCTTGGCAAGAGTTGTCGTCCGAGGTCAAGGGTTGGGTAAGAATTTGTGCCGATGGCCTCGCGCGATACCAAATCTCTCGGCGACCGGCTCGACCGGCCCGGGCCGTGGCTCAGCTGGTGATGTCTTTGCTCGAGAAGCGCGCCCAGGCGGCCAGCCAGAAGACAGCAGCGTAGACGGCCGCGGTCACCAGACCACGGGTGATCGACTCCGTGGCGATGGGGGACCGGAGCAGGTCACCGAACGCCGTCCACCAGTGGGTCAGCAGCCACGGATGCAGCCAGGAGAGCTGGGCGATCGAGTCGAGGATGAACATCATCACGTTGATCAGCACGATGGCGATCGTCGCTCCGATGGGCTGCTCAGTCAGGGTCGAGATGAACAGCCCGATCGCCCCCAGGGCGGCGAACTGGGCGGTCAGGTAGAGCACGCCCAGCAGCAGCCGGCCGACCCCGTCGGCGAAGGAGGTCGACGAGCCGGACAGCAGGGTCATCTGCCCGCCCCCGAAGAGCGCGACGCCGACGACCGCGCCGACCAACGCGACCAGGAGCGTGGCGCTGAAGGCGTAGATCACGATCGAGACGAACTTGACCACCAGCAACCGGGTCCGGCCGGCCGGGATCGTCAACAGGTAGCGCAGCGTTCCGATGTTGGCCTCGCCGGCCACCGAGTCCCCGGCCACGGCCGCGATGGCCAGCGGCAGGAAGAGCGGCAGCTCCAGGGCCAGAGCGGCGAAGGCCACGAACAGGCCGTTGCCGGTGATGGCGGTGACGAAGTCGGGTCCGCCGCCGCCACCCGGTGAGGAAACGCGCACGGCGATGGCCAGGATGATCGGCACGACCGCGAGGACCCCGAGCCCTGCCAGGTTGCGCCGGCGGCCGTACCCGATCTTGAGCTCCGAGACCAGGAAGCGTGCCGACGGACGGCCGCCGGCACCGGTCACCTCGAGCTGCTCCGGACGGGAGTTCTCGGGGCGGCTCGCCGCCACCTCAACCGCTGACATCGAAGCCCTCTCCGGTGAGCGAGACGAAGACGTCCTCCAGGCTGGGCTGCTGGACGACGAAGCCGAACACGCTGATGTTGTCGTTGACCAGGTTCGGCACGATCTTCTCGATCGCCACGTCGCCGAGGGTGGCGGTCACATGACCCTCGTACGGCTGCACGTCCGCCAGTCCGAGCTCGGCCAGCACCCGGGCGGCGTCCGCCACCCGGTCGGTGTCCACCCGGACGGTCTTGGTCGTCCCGGCGTGCAGGTCGGTGATCGAGCCCTGCGAGACGAGCTTGCCCTCGTACATCACCCCGACGTGGCTGCACATCTGGTCGACCTCGGCGAGCAGGTGGCTGGAGACCAGCACCGTGGTGCCGTCGGCCGCGAGCTCACCGATCAGGTGCCGGACCTCGCGGGTGCCCTGCGGATCGAGACCGTTGGTCGGCTCGTCCAGAACGAGCAGCTCCCGCGGCATCAGCAGCGCGTTGGCGATGGCGAGCCGTTGCCGCATCCCGAGCGAGTACGCCCGGTAGCGCTTCGTCGCCGCGGCGAGGAGACCGACGCGGTCCAGGGCCGCGTCGATCCGGCGAGCCGCGGTGCGCCCGTCGCTGTGCCGGTCGGCGGCGTCGAGCCGGGCCCGGGTGGCCCGGCCGGGAAGATAGGGCTGGAACGCCGGCCCCTCGACCAGGGCACCGACCCGGCGCAACGCAGCCCCGGAGTGCTCGGGCATGGCCATCCCCAGGAGCGAGATGGAACCCGCCGTGGGTGAGATCAGCCCGAGCAGCATCCGGATGGTCGTGGTCTTCCCCGACCCGTTCGGGCCGAGGAAGCCGTAGACCGCACCGGCGGGCACCTCCAGGTCGACCCGGTCGACAGCAGTCTGGTGACGAAACCGCTTGGTCAGACCCTGGGTCGAGACGGGGGCGTCCGAGGTCACTTCGCGAGGGCCTCGTACAGCAGCTCGGGCTCGACCGCGCCGACGGCGATCCGGCCGTCGTCGGTCAGCACGGCGGAGAACGCGGTGCCGGCCAGCAGCCGTCCGGAACCCCAGCCGCCGGAAACCGGCGTCAGCTGGTTGACGAAGGCCTTGAGCTGGTCGCCCTGCTTGCTGTCGGCGGGGATCTTGGCGACCACGACCTTGGTCCAGCCGGTGCCGTAGGTCTTGGTGTCGTTCGCGGCCTGCTCGTGGGCCTGCTTGGCCTCGTCGCGTTCAGCCTGGGTCGGCGCCTTGCGTTCGGGGGTCGCCTTCTCGGTGACCTTGGTGCCGGCCGGCGGGTTGAAGGCGAACTGGTCGTCACCGGGCTTGGTGAAGCTGACCCGGGTGTAGGCGACCTCGAAGACCAACGTGTCGCCGGCACCGAAAGCCTGGACGCGGAGCGGGAGCTTGGTGGCGCCGTCGATGGCGACCCGGACCTCACTGATCAGCGAGCGGTCGTCCTTGGGGCGCAGCACGAGCTCGTACGCGTCCTGTCGGGCGACGGTCACGTCACTGGCGGTGCTGATGTCGGTGCTCGGACCGAGCGCCTTGATCGCCCACTTCGCGGCTTCTTCGGGCGTCTTGGGTACGTCGGCACCCGACGGAGCCTCGCCGGCAGGCTTCTGGTCGCCCGCCTTCTCACCCGAGTTCAGGGTGCGGTGGGTCGCCGCCTGGTCCTTGCTCGACCAGGTCCAGACGTCCGTGCCGTTGGTGATCAGGTCGGTCTCGCCGTAGGTGCCCATCAGGGCGACCCGTGCCTTGTCCGGGCCGGAGTACCAGACCCGCATCGTGTGGGTGCCGGACAGCATCGAGGTCGGGTCGGTGCTGTCGCCGCCCCCGGCGCCCGGGATCGCGGGGATCCCCAGGTTCGCCTGCTGGACGACGGTGCCCGACAGCCCCTCCACCTTGGCCTGCTGCAGGTCGACGAGCAGCTGCTCGGCGCTCCGGTCGGGCAGCTTGTTGTCGGCCGTCGCAGTGGCGGCGACCAGGCCCGAGGTCCCCACGACGAGGACGACGGCGAGGGGCGCGAGCCAGCGCAGCGCTGGTTTGGAATCGAGGATCCGCATGAGGACAGTGTTGCTCGCTCGGCCTGTGAGGACGCTGAGCCGCCAACCGCGCCGATCGGGAGGGCGTACGTGACAGGCTGGAAGGCGTGCGGGTGCTGCTGGTCGACGACGAGGAGCGGATGGTGGCTGCCCTCCGGCGGGGGCTGGCGGCCGAGGGCTTCGTGGTCGAGACCGCGTCGACCGGTCCTGAGGGGCTGCGGCTCGCCCGCTACGGCGACTTCGACGCCGTGGTGCTGGACCTGATGCTGCCGGGGTTGTCCGGCTACGAGATCGTCCGACGGCTGCGGGCCGAGGACAACTGGGTGCCCGTGCTGATGCTGTCGGCCAAGGACGGGGAGCACGACCAGGCCGACGCCTTGGACGACGGGGCCGACGACTACCTGACCAAGCCTTTCTCCTTCGTCGTGTTGGTGGCCCGGCTCCGGGCCCTGCTGCGGCGCGGGGTCACCGCTCGGCCGGTGGTGATGGCGGCCGGTGAGCTGACCCTGGACCCGGCGAGCCGCGACGTCCGGGTGGCCGGGGAGCTGGTCGACCTGACCCCGCGGGAGTTCCTGCTGCTGGAATACCTGATCCGGCACGCCGGCCGGGTCGTGGCCAAGTCCGAGCTGCTGGACCACGTGTGGGACAACGCGGCCGAGGTGGCTCCGAACGCGGTCGAGGTCTACGTGGGCTACCTGCGCCGCAAGATCGGCAACGACCGGCTGCTCACCGTACGGGGCGCCGGCTACAAGCTCGTGGCATGAGGGTCTTCTGGGGTCTGACCCTGCGCGGCCGGCTGATGATCATCGGCCTGGTCGGGGTTGCGGTATCCCTGCTCGTCGGCGGTATCGCCTTCTACGGGACCCTCACCTACGCGGTCGACCGGACGCTGGACAACGAGGCCCTGAACAGCGCCGAAGAGGTCGCCGCCATGGTCAACGAGAACCGGTTACCCAGCCCGGTGCCCGTGTCCGGCGCCCAACTCGTCCAAGTGGTCGACGCCCGGCAGCGGGTGGTCGGGGGATCGATCACGGCCGACCGGCTCACCCCGCTGCTGCGACCCGACGAGCTCGCCCGGGCTCTCACCGGGGAGGCGGTCGTCGTCGACGGCTCCCGGGTCGGGCTGTCCGAACCCCTACGTACCCGAGCGGTTTCGGCCGGGCCCGGCAACGCCCGGGTGAGCGTCGTCGTGGCCCTGCCCGTCGGCGATGTGTTGGCGACCCGGGTCGTGCTCCGCAACGCGCTGCTGATCACCTTCCCCCTGGTGCTCCTGGTGGTCGCCGCGGTGGCCTGGCGGGTGATCGGCTGGACGCTGCGACCGGTGGAGCAGCTCCGGATCGGCGCCGAGCGGATCAGTGGCGCCGGCCAGGACGAACGGCTTCCCGTGCCCCCGGCCGCCGACGAGATCCACTCACTGGCCCTCACCCTGAACGGGATGCTCGACCGGCTGTCAGCGGCTAGGGGCCGGCAGCGGGCCTTCGTGGCCGACGCGGCCCACGAGCTGCGCAGCCCGCTGGCCAGCATCCAGGCCCAGCTCGAGGTCGCCGAACGGCTCGGCGAGGGCGGCACGCTGCCCGCCGAGCTGCTCATCGACGTACAACGGCTGTCGACCCTGGTGGAGGACCTGCTGCTGCTGGCGAGGTCCGACGCCGATGTACGCCGCCCCGCCCGCGTACGCGCCCTCGACGTCGCCGACCTGCTGACCGAGCTGGCGGAGCGTCGGCAGCACGATCCGGTACCGGTGCAGGTGCAGGCCCCGGCTGGGGTGTCGGTGACCGCTGATCCCGACGAGCTTCGGCGGGCCGTCGACAACCTGGTCGGCAACGCGGTCCGGCACGCCCGGTCGGCGGTCGCGCTGGCCGCTGAAGTCGTCCGGGACCAGGTCCTGATCACGGTCAGCGACGACGGCCCCGGGGTGCCGGCGGCGGAACGGGAGCGGGTGTTCGAACGCTTCACCCGACTCGACGAAGCCAGGGCCCGGGGAGGGGGCGGCTCCGGGCTGGGGCTGGCCATCGCCCGCGAGCTGGTCACCCGCGCCGGGGGTGAGGTGAGCTTGCAGGATGCCCCGCCGCCCTGGTCGGTGCAGGCCGTGGTGAGGTTGCCGGTAACAACCTGATGTCGATCATGGTCCGCGCAGGCGTAGAGGTACTTCGCTGGCACTCGGACCCTCTTGTCTGCTAACTCCTCGGCACTCACGATGGAGCCAACCTGACCGGCGGCGGCACGTCCCGGCGGGTCATCCCTCCGCTCGCGGAGGCGAGGTTGGGAGGTCATCATGGATGGTCGGCCATCATCGATCGAGGTCGCACCGCTGCAGTCGCACGGGTCCCTCTACGGATTTCTGTTGCTCGGGCGGTGGCCTCAGGACACCGTCGAATGGGCCAAGTTCCTGGTGCTCGCCGTGCAGATGGCGGCCGTGCCCGGACTGCTGCCGATGAGCACGGTGTTCAGGGTCCGCGAGGAGCTGCCGGACGAGCCGCAGCCCGGTGCCGTCGGACTGGTCGTCGCCGAAGGACAGCTGATCGGTGACCACCCGCTCCAGCCCGGCCTCTTCGCTCAGCACCAGCCGCCCGGGCTTCTGGTCCTCCACCCGCCGTCGAGCACGCTGTCCTCGGTGCCGGAGTACGAGGTGGCCTCAGGCTGCGTCTTCCTCCCCGGCCTGCCGCACCTCGGTCTCGACCACCGCGCCGCCTGGGTGGAGGCGGACGTGGACGGGACGGTGACCCAGCTGGTCAGCAAGACCGGGATCGACCCGCAGGGCAACGCCGACACGGCCGCGCTGGCCATGTTGCTGGCGGCCTGAGCGGGAAGTCCGCCGCGCTAGAGGCTCCACCGGTGGTTGAGGTGGAGCCGCCGGCTGATCTCCTTGAGCGCGACCGGTTCGAGGCCGGCCGGCGCCGAGTCGTCCTCGGCCTGGAGGCGGAAGTAGCCGTGCAGGACGGGCTCCTCATCCGTTCCGTCCCAGCTGACGCGCACCAGCTGCTCGGGTCCGGTCAGCTCGGGTGCCGAGTCGCTGGTCTTGTGCGGCCCGGCCAGCCCGAGCTCGGCGGCGGTGATGACGGGGGACCGGCTGTTGGACAGCCTGCCGTTGAGGTCGGCGAGCTGCGCGAGCTCGACGGGGTTGGGCAGGGTGTGAAGAGTCATAGTGCTGCTCACGCTACGCCTGTGTTCGTCGCCGCGCCCGTTCGTCGCCGACAGGGCGTCCGTAGGCTCGTCCGGTGCCCCACTCCTCTTCCCCTTCAGCCCGGCCCCTCGTACGCGTCGGTGCCCTCGAGCTGACCTGGCGCGGTGGTGCTGAGGTGCCGGGGCCTGCCGACGACCGCGACGCGGACGGTTACGCGGACCTGCGGTCGTACGCGGCCATCGGGGACGGCCGGACCATCGCTCTGATCGCGCGCGACGGCCAGATCGACTGGTTGCCGCTGCCGAGCCTGGACTCGCTGCCGCCCTTCGCGGCGCTCGTCGACGCGACCGCAGGCGGGTGCATCGCCCTCGCGCCCGTGGCCGACTTCACCGTCAGCCGCAGCTACGTACCGGACACCAACGTGCTGACCACCACCTTCACCACCGCGACCGGAGTCGTCCGCGTCACCGACGCGCTGAACACCGGGGTGGCCGGTCGGCTGCCCTGGTCCGAGCTGGCTCGGCGGATCGACGGAGTCTCCGGCGAGGTCGAGCTGCGCGCGGTCGTCGCCCCCGGGACCGGGCTGAACACGAAGTCACCGTGGATCCACGACACCGTGCACGGAGCCGTGCTGCGGCTCGACGGGGTGACCATGGCCGTACGCACCCTGCACGAGGAGCGGGTCGAGATCGGGGACCAGCGCATCGACGTGGTCTACCGCACGACGTCGGGGTCGCGGCACCTGCTCGGGCTCGTGGCCACCGAGAACGAGCCGGTCTTCCTGCCCCGGCCCGAGGACCTCGACGCCGGCATCGACCGGACCATCGAGAACTGGCAGCGCTGGTCGACCGCGATGGACTGGGACGGGCCGTGGGAGGAGGCGGTCCAGCGCAGCGCACTGCTGCTCAAGATGCTGATCTTCGCCCCGACGGGCGCGCTGGCCGCGGCGGCGACGACGTCGTTGCCCGAGTCACTGACCCAGGAGAAGAACTGGGACTACCGCTACACCTGGGTGCGTGACGCGGCGTACTCGTTGACCGCCCTGTTCCGCTTCGGCGTCCGGGAGGAGACCCACGCCGCGATCAGCTGGCTGCTGACCACGATGCGTCAGGACGGCTACGAACCGGACATCTTCTACCGGCTCGACGGGTCCGAACCGGGGACCGAGACCACCGCGTACGACGTGCCCGGCTGGCGGGGGATCGGGCCGGTCGTCAGCGGGAATGCGGCGAGCGACCAGCTGCAGCTCGGCGTGTTCGGCGACATCTTCAGCATCGTCCAGCTCTACGTCGACCACGGCAACGTGCTCGACGACCAGACCGGGCGGCTGCTCGCCGAGATCGCGGACCTGGCCTGCGACCGGTGGCGGAGCAAGGACTCGGGGATGTGGGAGCTGCCCGACCTGCAGCATTACACGACCTCGAAGCTCGGTTGCTGGCAGGCGCTGACCCAGGCCGCGCACCTGTGCGACATCGGCCAGATTCCGGGGACCGCGCTGCGCTGGCGGCGCGAGGCGGAGCTGATCCTGGAGTGGGTCGACGAGCACGCCTGGTCGGAGAAGCTCCAGGCGTACACCTGGTACGACGGGACCGACCAGCTCGACGCATCGATCGTGCTGCACGCGATCAGCGGTTTCGACCGGGGACCGCGGATGTCCTCGACGCTGGACGCGCTGCGCCGTGAGCTCGGTGCCGGCCCGCACCTCTACCGGTACAGCGGGGTGGCGCAGGAGGAGGGCGTCTTCGTCGCCTGCTCGTACTGGATGGTCTCGGCACTCACGCTGGTCGGACGCCGAGACGAGGCGCGGGCGCTGATGGACGAGCTGCTGGGCGCCGCCAACGACGTCGGCGTGCTGGCCGAGATGATCGATCCGGCGACCGGTGGGTTCCTGGGCAACCTGCCCCAGGCCCTCAGCCACCTGGCGCTGGTCAACGCCGCGATCACCTATCACTCGGGTCGGCACTAGCCACTCCGCACTGGTTGCGTCCACCGGACCCCGCGTGCACGGGGGGTCCGGGGGAGATAGCGGGTGCGAGGTGGCGCCGGGGGGTGGGGCCGCCCGCCCGTACGCCCGGTAATTCCCGAGGCTCAGCGGGCCGTAGGGCCTAGCATGGCCGCTCGTGGGACACGTGGATCTGTCGGGCGTCGGCTACCACCTGCCGGATGGGCGGGTGCTGCTGGACGACGTCTCGTTCCGGGTCGGCGAGGGTTCGGTCGTGGCGCTGGTCGGACCCAACGGGTCGGGCAAGACGACACTGCTGCGGATCATCGCGGGTGACCTGCTGCCGACCAGCGGCACATTGTCGCGCAGCGGCGGGCTCGGGGTGATGCGGCAGTTCATCGGCAGCATCCGCGACGAGTCGACCGTCAGGGATTTGTTGTTCTCCCTCGCGCCGGTCCGGCTACGCGAGGCCGCGGCCGAGATGGACCGGCTCGAACTCGTCTTGATGGACGACGACAGCGAGGCGAACCAGATGGCGTACGCCCAGTGTCTGGCAGACTACGCCGACGCCGGCGGGTACGACGCCGAGGTCACCTTCGACGCCTGCTGCACCGAGGCGCTCGGGGTGCCGTACGACCGGGCCCAGTGGCGCCAGCTCAACACCCTGTCCGGTGGTGAGCAGAAGCGGCTCGCCCTCGAGGCGCTGCTCCGCGGCCCGGACGAGGTGCTGCTGCTCGACGAGCCGGACAACTATCTCGACGTGCCGGGTAAGCGCTGGCTCGAGGCGCAGCTGGCGACGACCCAGAAGTCGGTGCTTCTGGTCAGCCACGACCGGGAGCTGCTCGCCCAGGCGGCGACCCGGATCGCCGTCCTGGAGCTGGCCGAGTCGGGCAACAGTGTCTGGATCCACGGCACCGGTTTCGCCACCCTGGCCACGGCGCGCAAGGAGCGGTTCGCCCGCTTCGAGGAGCTCCGGCGGCGCTGGGACGAGGAACACCAGAAGATCATC
>DATDBS010000059.1:0-17389 GCA_036524735.1 Propionibacteriaceae bacterium | reverse complement strand
TCGACTCCGAGGGCCGGCTGGCCGTACGCATCCTCGGCCCCATCTCCAAGATCACCCTGGTCGACATCATCGACGACGTGGCGAACGGTCGCTAGGTGATCCCCCTCGACCTGTCCAGCTGGGCCGAAGCCGCCGTGGGTGGTTCGATGGTGCTGGCGCTACCGGTGGCCCTGCTGGCCGGACTGGTCTCGTTCTTCTCACCGTGCGTCGTCCCGCTACTGCCGGGCTACCTGTCATACGCCACCGGCCTCGGTGCGGCCGAGGTCATCGAGGGCACCAAGCGCCGCGGCCGGATGTTGGCCGGGACCTCGCTGTTCGTGCTCGGCATCGCCGCCGTCTTCGTCACCACCGGGGTCGTGATCGGCCAGCTCGGGGTGACCCTGTTGACCTACACCGACCTGATCACCCGCATCCTCGGGGTGGTCGTGATCGCCCTCGGCCTGATCTTCCTCGGGGTGCTGCGGATCGGCCAGCGCGAGCTGCGGATCCACCGGGTGCCGGCCGTCGGGGTGGCCGCCGCGCCGCTGCTCGGCATCGTCTTCGCGTTGGGGTGGACCCCGTGCATCGGGCCGACCCTGGGCATCGTGCTCAGCCTGGGGTTCAACGAGGGCACCGCGTTGCGCGGCGGCCTGCTCGCCTTCGTCTTCGCCCTCGGGCTGGGGCTGCCGTTCGTGGTCGCCGGTCTGATCTACACCAAGATGGCCCGGGCCGTGGGTTTCCTGCGCCGCCATCAGGTCGCACTGATGCGCATCGGAGGCGTGATGATGATCGTTGTCGGCTTGTTGTTGGTGACCGGGGTCTGGAACCAGGTCAACGGCGAGCTCCGGCAGGCCTTCGTGAACTTCAGGCCGGTGATCTGAGATGACCGAGACCAAGATCCGGGAAGCCGCAGCGACCCCGCCCGCCCCGCCGGACCCGCCTGAGCTGCCCCGTCTGGGATTCTCCGGCGGCGTACGGTTCGTCTGGTCCCAGCTGACCTCGATGCGTACGGCGCTGGTCCTGCTCTTCTCCCTCGCCGTCGCGGCCATTCCCGGCTCCCTGATCCCGCAGCGCAACATCTCCCCGGTCCGGGTGTCCGACTTCATCCGGGACAACCCGACGCTGGGGCCGATCTACGACAAGGTCGGGCTGTTCCACGTCTACACCTCGCCGTGGTTCTCCGCGATCTACCTGCTGCTGTTCGTCTCGCTGGTCGGCTGCATCATCCCGCGGGTCGGCGTCTACGCCCGCGCGCTGCGGAACCGCCCGCCCAAGACCCCGCGCAACCTGAACCGGCTACCGGCGTACGCCTCGGGCACGGTGACCGACCGCGGGGACGTGCTCGAGCGGGCGGCCGCCATCCTCAAGAAGCAGCGTTACCGGATCGACGTCAGCGACGGCGCCATCGCCGCCGAGCGCGGCTACCTGCGCGAGGCCGGCAACCTGGTCTTCCACATCAGCCTGCTCTTCGTGCTGCTCGGCATCGCGATCGGCGGCCTGTACGGCTTCCGCGGCTCGAGTGTCGTCGTCGTCGGTCAGGGCTTCTCCAACAACAAGACCCAGTACGACGACCTCACCGCGGGCGCGTGGTTCACCGACTCCTCCCTCGACCCGTTCACCGTGGTGATCAAGGACTTCGACGTGCAGTTCGAGACGGGTCCGGTGCAGCGTGGTGCGGCCCGGCTGTTCCGAGCTGACGTCGACGTGACCGACGCGCCGGGTGATGCGCCCAAGTCCGAAGTCCTCGAGGTCAACCAGCCGCTGACCATCGGCGGAACGACCGTGCACCTGATCGGCCACGGCTACGCGCCGAAGGTCACGGTCAAGGACGGGCAGGGCAACGTGGCCTTCTCCGGGCCGGTCGTGTTCCTCCCGCAGGACGGCAACTTCACCTCCGCCGGCGCCATCAAGGCCCCCGACGGACGACCCGAGCGGCTGGCCTTCGAGGGCATCTTCCTGCCCACCGCCGTGGAGTCGGAGGGCGGCGCGCCCGTCTCCGCGTTCCCGGACGCGTTCAACCCGGTGCTGCTGCTGTCCGCCTGGTCGGGTCCGCCCAAGGTCGAGACCGGCGAGCCGGAGAACGTCTACTCGCTGAACACCGCCGGCCTCACCGAGCTGAAGACCGACAAGGGCACCCCGTTCCGGATCGCTCTGCAGCCGGGCGACATCGTGAACCTGCCCGACGGCAAGGGGTCGATCCAGATGGACGGCTGGGAGCGTTGGGTCAAGCTCCAGGTCGGGGACGCCCCGGGCATCCCGATCTCGCTCGGCGCGATCGGCTTCGCCGTGTTCGGACTGTGCCTCTCGCTGTTCGTCCGACCACGCCGGATCTGGATCCGGCTCGGGGATGCCGAGGGTGGTTCTAGGCTGTTGGAAGTCGGTGGACTGGACCGGGCGGACGCCCGCGCCGGACTCACCGAAGACGTGGCGGAGCTGGCCGCCGAGCTGTCCGATGCCCCAGCAGACGCACCGCAGGAAGAGAGCCGCAGATGAGGTACGAGTACTACTCCAGCGTCGTGCTGGTGACCTCGGTCGTCGTGTACGCCCTGGCCATGTTCGCCCACGCCGCCGAGTGGGCGTCCGCCCGCAAGATGCCGGTCGAGGACGCTGCCGAGGCGCGCGAGCTGGTCTCCGCCGGCGTGGGTGGGCAGGGTTCCGCGCCGGCCACTGCGGGTGCTGACGTCGTACCGGCCGAACCCGGTCTCGTACGCCAGCGGGTCGAGCAGTTCGGCCGGATCGGGGTCGCCCTGACCGTGATCGGCTTCCTGCTCAGCGTCGCCGGTGTGACCCTGCGTGGTTTGGCGGCCGGTCGGGCGCCCTGGGGCAACATGTTCGAGTTCACGACCGCGGCGATGGTGTTCGTCGTCGGGGTCTACCTGGTGATGGTGTGGAAGGCCGGCATCCGCTGGCTCGGCCTGCCGGTCACCCTGCTCGCCGCCGTCGGGAACGGGTTGGCCGTGACCGTCTTCTACGTCGCCGTCGCCCCGCTCGTACCTGCCTTGCACTCGGTCTGGTTCCTGATCCACATCGTCGCCGCCGCGGTGGCGGGGGCCGCCTTCAACGTCGGCGGCCTGATGTCGATCCTCTACATCATCAAGAAGCGGGCGGAGGAGCGCGGCCAGGTCCGGGGCTACCTCGCCTGGCTCCCGACCTCGCGCCGGATCGACCTGATCACGTACCGCTTCCACGCCTTCGCCTTCCCGCTGTGGACCTTCACGGTCGCCGCCGGCGCGATCTGGGCCGAGTACGCCTGGGGTCGCTACTGGGGCTGGGACCCGAAGGAGACCTGGGCGCTCGTGACCTGGGTCATCTACGCCTGCTACCTGCACGCCCGTTCCACCGCAGGCTGGCGCGGTACGAAGGCCGCCGTGATCGCCATCGTCGGTCTCGCCTCGTTCTGGTTCAACTTCGTAGGCATCAACCTGCTGGTCTCGGGCCTGCACTCGTACGCCGGCGTCTGACCCGCCCGCAGCTCCCCTGCGCTAAGGCCCCGTGGCCTCGTGGCGCGTAAGGCCGTCGTACGCCATGGTGCGCCCGGCGGCCCGTGCTGGGTGTCGTGGGGCTCGTGGGGCCTGTGGTGCGTATGGGATCTGCAGGTTTCGCAGGTATACCTGCGATGTCCTCGCTTTACCCGGGATATATCGCGGGTAAAGCGCAGAGGTCGCAGGTATACCTGCGAATTCGGCAGACCCGCCCAGCGGCCCGGACCCGCCCACCCGCCCAGCCGCCCGGACCCGCCCAGCGGCCCGGACCCGCCCAGCGGCCCGGACCAGCCCAGCCGCCCAGACCCACCCAGCCGTCCAGACCCGCCCAGCCGGGGGGTCGGGGGCGGCCGCGGTGGCCTGTTTACAGCAGGTCGCGCCAGGCGGCGTACCCGCCGATCACGTCCGTCGCGCGGTGCACCCCGAGCTCCTGCAGGGCGGCGGCGGCGAGGCTCGAGGTGTAGCCCTCCTGGCACAGCACGATCACCTGCAGGTCGTGGTCGGCGATCGGGAGTCGGGCGTCGTTGAGCGGGTCGAAGCGCCATTCCAAGACGTTGCGTTCGATCAGCAGGGCGCCGGGGAGCTCGCCCTCGGCGGCTCGCTGGGCGGCGGGACGGATGTCCACCACCACGGCCCCCGCGGCCCACGCGTCCCGAGCCTGGGCCGGCGTGATCCGGTCCAGACCGAGCCGGGCGTCGGCGAGCACCTCGTCGATGGTCCGCCGAATCCGGGGCCTGGTCGCCAACGCCGCGGTCACCAGTTCACCCCGACGAGCTGGGAGCTGATCAAGCGCAGCAGGCGACCCTCTTCGGCGTACTGGTTCATCTCGACCAGCGCGGGGGAGTAGACGTGCAGACTGACGGCCGGCTCCAGGGTGTTGTTGGTGACCCGGTGGATGTGCTTGGTCCCGAAGGCGCGAAGCGTGCCGGCCGTCAGATCACGCGGTCCGGGGACGATCACCGGGGAGCTCACCGGGCTGACCGTGGCGTGCTCCTCGGTCAGGGTGCCGCGGAGCGTGATGAACGCTCCGGCGCTCCCGCCGTGGTCGTGCCAGTCGGTGCCCTGGCCGGGCACCCAGGTCAGCAGCCAGGCTTCGAAGTCCGTCTCCGAGGCGAGCCGGGCGTAGTAGCGGGAGATGGGGTCGTACTCCACGAGGGGCTCCCACAGGAGCGTCTGGTCGGCCAGCCGGGCGGCGGTCTGGGCGAGGTTGAGGCGGGGTCGGATCTTCTTGGTCATGGCAGGAAGCAACTTTCTGGAGTCAGGGAAAGCCGCGCGTACGACTGCCCGGAGCCGGTCAGGGCTCGAGCGGGACAGGTGGCGTCGGCCAGGAATGCGTGCGTGTGCGCTCAGGAGCGCATGAGCATTCGCCGACACGCTGCGCTCGCCGTGCGGCGCAAGTCGACGTGAATCCTGCCGTGAAACTGCTTCGTCATGTTCGTTCCTCGATCGTGGGCACTTGCCGCCCGTGACCGGGTCGGCCAGGTCGTCACCCGGAGCACCCCACCGCCGAGGAGGGTTGCCGACCAGCGAGCCGGGGCTTGATGCTGGCACTCATGACCTGGTGAAACGGTACGACGAACACCCGTCGTGCGCAATTCCCTGTCTCACTATAGGGAATGTTGGATACGGGTCAGCGGGGTGCGGCCACGATTTCGCGTACCGCCCGGCTGGCGATACCGGTGCAGCCCAGCTTGAGCGCGCGGTCCAAGGCCGCCTTGTTGTCCACGTTCCAGGCGATCACCGGCTTCTGGTTCTGCCCGGCCGCGTCGACCACGGACGAGATCAGCGTGGTCGGCCGTCCGACGGCGACCCCGAGCATGTCGATCGCGTCGGACGAGGCCAGCCGGGGCAGGTTTCGCCCGGTGTGGCCCGGTTCGTCGAGCACGTAGCCCCAGGTCGAGAAACCGTGCTGCTTCGCGGCGTCGAAGCGGTTGGAGTTGATGGGTTGCTTCCATACGACCCGCTCGGGTCGACCCAGGGCGATCAGGTGCGCGGTCAGGTTGGTGATCGCCTCCGGGACCCGGGGCTCGACGAAGAACACGAAGCGGTCGATATAGCGGTCGAGCAGGTCCTCGAGCCTGGCGAACGGCTGGCTGGGCTGACCGTGGTCGGTGGTCTCCTTCGACGTCACCTGCAGGCTCGACAAGGTCGCCCAGGTCTCGTCCAGGATCGTCAGCTTCTTGCCCGTCAGACGGGTGGTGGTCGGATCAGCGCTGCCGACCAGCACGCCGTCGGAGGTCCGGCAGACCCAGATCTCCATGGCCTTGACCTCGGGGAGGGCGGCCGCCTGTTCGAAGCCGTACGCCGTCAGCTCCGGCCAGTCGCGTGCGCTGCCCCGGGCCCCGATGAAGAACGGGTTCTCCCGGCTGAGGTTGCGAGCGTTCAGGGTGCCGGCGGGTCCGGCTCCTTCGGGCTCGGTGCGGCAACCCGAGCCGCCGAGCACCATCGTGGCCAAGCCGGCGGCGAGCAGCGTACGGCGGCGAACGCCAACGCGACCCGGCGCCACGCGTACGTCGTCCACCTGTCTCCGATCCCCCGAAATCGTGCCCATCCTACGGAGTGGCACGGGGTTCCACGGTCGTGTCGAGAAACCGTGATGCGCTCGATAGCGGGGGCGATCAACCGATCCGACGGCGGGTGCCGGGCGACATCACCGTCGAGAGGTCCGGTGCGGTGAGGAAGTGCCGGTGCTCGGCCGCGAAGGCCGCGAGGATGCCCTTCTTGTTGCGCGTCCGACCCGGATGGGGGATGTCGTGGAACTTCTCGTTGAACTGGATGGCGGCATCGGTGGCCCGGTCCTTGAACCCCCGGAGGCTGCTGGCTTCGATGTGCAGGATCTCGGCCACCCGGGCCATGTCGCCGGCCGCGTCACGCAGCGCACGCCAGATCCGCACCCAGGAGGCGTCGGCCAGCAGGTTGTCGATCAGGTGCGACCACTGCAACCGTCGCTGCCAGGGCAGGGGTGTCGGGTTGACACCGGCGTTGATCGACTCGAGGTAGTGGACCAGGGTCTGCGAGTCGTTCTTGGTCTTGTCCATCAGCGCCGCTGCGTTGAACCACTGCCGGCCGGCGGCGGCGTACAGGGTGCGGCCGCTCTCGGTGAACTGGCTGTAGGTGACGATCTTGGTGTCGGGACGCTCGTGGTGCAGCCGGAGCAGAGCGGTCAGGCCGGTGTTGGTGGCCGAGCTGAGGTTGAAGTCGACGAACGCGATGTCCCAGGTCTGGCTGCGGCGCAGGTGCTCGTTCAGCTGGTCGATCGAGACGGCAACGCTGAGCCCGCGCCCGAAGGCACGCTCGAAGTTCGCCCGCTCGCCGGGGACGTCGTCGACGAGCAGGACGTTGCCGGAGGTCATCGCCATCGTGTTGCCCTTGCTCACTCGGTCTCGGCGCGCCAGCGGGCCGTGACCCTCTTGGTCTCGGTCTGCTGAGCGGCGGTCAGCGAGCCCGCAAGATCTTGCAGTCGCGCCTCGAGCCGTGCCGAACTTGTGCCGGGAGTCTTCCACACTCCCTGGGCCATCGGAGGGGCGTCGTCGGTAACTGAGACCGCCGTCAAACCGTCGGCCTCGTCGATGACCACGTCGATGGCTCCAGCGCCGGCGTTCAGGGCGTTGCCGACCAGATCGGACAGGATGAGGCGGACGAGGTCGCGGTCGTCGGCCGACAGGTGGGCGATGCGTACGTCGACGCTCGCCTTGGCCCCGACCGCCCGGGCCAGCGTGAACACCGGCGCCGCGAGGGTCTCGACGTTGGTCGAGCTCTCGGAGCCGACCTGGGACAGCGTCAGGGTCTCCCGCAGTCGGCTGTTGGCGGACACGGCCAGCTCGTAGAGGGTGGGGGCGAGGTGCCGGATCTCACGGGCCTGCTGCTCGATCAGCCGGAGATTGGTCGACAGGGCCCCATGGGTCTCGCTGATCACCAGCTCGCGCCCCGAGTGCGACTCCTCCTGCACGAGTCGGGGCAGGATCTTCACCACCAGGTCGACGTCGGCGACCCGCAGCGAGACGGTCAGTGGGACGAGGCAGAGGGCGACCGCGGCCGCAAAGCCGTCGGTGCCCCAGAAGGCCGGCAGGGCGATGGCGCAGGCGGGCAGAGCGGTGACGACCCCGCTGGCCCGTCGGAAGATCTCGTGCCAGGCGGGCGGCGCGGTCTCGTCGGGGTTGAACCAGGTGTGGTCGTTGAAGATCAGCATCGAGGTGCTGACCAGGTACATGTTCGCCGCCCCCAGCATGACCAGCCGGGCCCAGGTCGGGTCGTCCGTGGTCACCCAGGCGGGAAGAGCGACCAGGGCGAAGGCCGAGGGCAGGTCGATGTAGGAGCCCAGACTGAGCCGGTGCCGGCCGTCGGTCGAGCTGACGTTGTGCATGTAGACCGCCGAGAGCCAGAAGCGCGGCTCGGACCCCCGGCGGGTGTAGCGCTCGTTGATCCACATCAGGTAGTTGCCCGTACCGGCGATCGCGCAGACCAGCAGGGCCCACCAACGGTGGTCGCTCAGGCAGGCGAGGACCACGACGACGGCCAGCGCGGCCGTACGCGCGATTCCGGCGCGCAGCACGTGCTCGCTGGAGCGGCGCAGCAGAGCCAGGTACGCCACCCGGTTCCGACGGTCGCGGCCCAGGCGGCCACCCAGACTCCCGCCGATCACCTGCCACATCGTGCCCCGCGCAGCGGCCGTCGGCAAGGCCGGTGTGGCGAATGCTGGCAACATGGCGTCGTGCGTCATTTCGATCTCTGCATCATCGGCTCGGGTTCGGGAAACTCCATCGCGGACGAGAGGTTCGCCGGACTCACGGTGGCCCTGGTCGAGAAGGGCACCTTCGGGGGCACCTGCCTCAACGTGGGGTGCATCCCGACCAAGATGTACGTCTACCCCGCCGATCTCGCCCTCGAGCCGACCCGTTCGAGCGCCCTGGGCGTCGATCTCGAGCTGCACCAGGTCCACTGGGACCAGATCCGGGACCGGATCTTCGGTCGGATCGACCCCATCGCGGCGGGCGGCAAGCGTTGGCGCGAGCAGAGCGAGAACGTCACCGTGTTCAGCGAGACCGCGCACTTCGTCGGCCCCAAGACCCTGGACACCGGGTCGGGCGGGGTGATCACCGCCGACCGGTTCGTCATCGCGGCGGGCAGCCGGGTTGCCGTACCGGGCTTTCCGGGCCTCGACGGGGTGGACTACCGCACCTCCGACGACGTGATGCGGCTGCCGCGGCTGCCGAAGTCGATGATCATCGTGGGCGCCGGTTACGTCGCCTCCGAGTTCGCCCACGTGTTCTCGGCGTACGGCGTCGCGGTCACCGTGGTCGGCCGCAGCAGCGTGATGCTCCGCAACGAGGACGACGACGTCGCCCAGCGGTTCACCGAGCTGATGGGCCGCAGGGTGGACCTCCGCCTCAACGCCAACGTCGAGCGGGTCACCGCCATGGCGCACGGTCTGAAGCAGGTCGTGATCGTCGACGACGTCGGCGCCCGGCACGAGCTGGTGGCCGAGGAGCTGCTGATCGCGACCGGCCGGGTGCCCAACGGCGACACCCTCGACCTCGCGGCGACCGAGGTCGCGGTCGACGACGACGGCTACATCGTGGTCGACGAGTTCCAGCGGACCAGCGTGGACGGGATCTACGCCCTCGGCGACGTCTCCTCCCACCATCAGCTCAAACACGTCGCCAACCATGAGGCTCGGGTCGTCCAGCACAACCTGCTGCACCCCGACGACCTGGTCGCCAGTGACCACCGGTACATCCCGCACGCGGTGTTCAGCGAGCCGCAGGTCGCCTCGGTCGGACTGACCGAACGGGCGGCCCGCGACCAGGGCCTCGACTTCTCGGTGGGCCGGACAGACTACGGGAGCACGGCGTACGGCTGGGCGATGGAGGACCAGGACCACTTCGTCAAGCTGATCAGCGACAAGGGCACCGGGCTGCTACTCGGCGCGCACCTGATCGGACCGCAGGCCTCGTCGCTGATCCAGCCCCTGATCCAGGCCATGAGCTTCGGTACGCCCGCGCACGCGGTCGCCCGCGGCCAGTACTGGATCCACCCGGCCATGGCCGAGGTCATCGAGAACGCCCTGCTGGACCTCGAGTCCGACTGAGCACGAACCCCCGCAAACGCCGAGTGGGTCGAAGTGGTGGTCGGATGGAGAATCCGGACGACCACTTCGGCCCACTCGATGCTTCGGCCCACTCGGTGAGCTGACTCAGACTACGGGGCCTTCACCCCGGCCTTGCTGACGCCGACGTTGATCGAGGTGCCCTTCGTGAGGTCTCCGATCGCGGTGTTCAGCGTCACCGACAACCCGGTCACCTGAATGCTCGTCGACGTTCGGACCACCTTGTTCAGATAGATGGTGCCGAGCCCGGCGACGTCGATCTTGGTGTTCTCCTTGGCGCTGACCGTGATGGACTTGCCGTTGATCTTCAAGCCCACCAGACTGCTGCCGGCCGAGGAGGTCGTCACCTTGGTCCCTTTTCGGGTGGTCGAGGATTTGCTCGTGATGGTGTCGAGCCTGATCGCTCCGTTCAACAGGTTGACCCCGTCGACGATCGCCTTGGTCGTGGCGGTGGTGGTCGTACCGTCCTCGGTGCTGACCGCCGAGGTGCGGGCGACCCCGGTGCTGATCACTCCGGGGACATTCAGGCCGACGAGGTTCGCGGTCTTCTTGACGCCGTCGCTGCCGCCGCAGGGGATGTTGACCTGAGCCGTGGCGCCGGAGGTGATGATGCCGAGCAGGTCGACCTGGGTGCCGTACGCCGAGCCGTAGGGCAGCGACTTGATCGTCTGGACCGAGGCCTTCGCGTTGCCGAGAACGATGAAGCCGGACGGGAGGTTGAGCCCGTTGTTCTTCAACAGGTTGACCCGAAAGGCGTTGACGGTGATCTCCTTGCCGTCCATCGACACGGACTGCTGGTTGAACAACACGTCAGCCACGCCGGGAATGCTGATGCCCGAGTTGGGCGTCGGGTGCAGGTCGATCGGGAGATTGGCGATGCGGAGGTTCACGAAGTCCGTCGAGGCGCCGGTCTTGACCACGCCGTTCTCGACCGTGGCGATGGCCGTGCTGGTGATGGCGCTCGCCGTGATCAGACCGCCGAGCAGGTTGAGCGCCCCGGTCTGGGTGGTGGTGACCGAGGAGAAGGTCGAACCGGTCTTCTTCGTCGTCACCTTCGTGGTCAGGACTCCGACGTTCCCCAGCGCGCCAAGACTGGCGGCGGCGGTCTTGTTGGTCTTGGTGTAGCTGTCGTCGGTCGTGCACATCGACAGGTACGACGTCTTGCCCGAGCTGACCAGGTTGCCGACCTTGACCTGCGACCCGTACGCCGAGGCACCGAAGGCCTGGTAGGTCGCGGCGTCGGCGGAGATCGGGACAGCGGCGAGGAAGCCGAGCGCGAGGACGGATGTGGTGACCGCGGCGAGGGTACGCCGAACGGTGAGTCTGGACATGGGTTGAGCTCCGATCGGGGGATCAGGTAGAGAAGTGAATGAATCCCCCGAGATCTCGAACTCTGTGAACGTACGCCCGGTTCGGTGGCCCCGAGGTCGGGAGGTCGGACCGATACCAACCTGTTGTTTTTGGGCTCGTCATATTCGACGGGCGCCGATTGGCCCGCTCGGCACGCACGGGCCTAGGCTCGGACGAGTGATGAGTCGCCTGGCCCGACTGCGCCCCGGACTCGTGTGCGCGGTCACGATCAGCGCTCTGTCCGTCGTCTCCTGCTCGGCGCCGCCGCAGTCCGAGCCGTCCCTGGGACCGGCCTCCGCACACACCGGTACGCTGTCCGCCGCGCCCAGCGCGAGCGGCACCCCGGCGTCCCCGACCCCGGACGTCGGCCCGCCGGCCAGCTCGTCGTCGCCCAAGCCGGAGCCGGCGACCTGCGCTGAGCTGGCGTCGAAGTTGACTCTGGACGAGCAGATCGGCCAGCTGTTGATGGTCGGGGTCGGATCCATGGCGCTGAGCCAGTCCGAGGCAGACACCCTGGCCGATGTACGCGCTGGTAGCGCCGTGCTGCTCGGCAACTCGAGCCGGGGTCGTGAACACAGCACGCAGGTCGTCACCCAGGTCCGGGAGGCGATGGCGTCTCCGGACGGCGTACGCCCCATCGTGGCCGTGGACCAGGAGGGCGGCCAGGTGCAGCGGCTCCGGGGCGACGGCTACACCCGGATCCCGTCCGCCACGGCCCAGGCCCGGCAGTCCGACCGGACCTTGACCAGGAACGCCGCCGCGTGGGGCAAACAGCTGAGGCAGACGGGGATCGAGGTCGACCTGGCCCCGGTGGCCGACGTCGTACCTGCGGAGCTCACTCGGGTCAATGCGCCGATCGGCCGCCTCGACCGTGGTTATGGCTCCTCACCCGAGGTCGTCGCGGACAAGGTCACCGCCTTCGCCCGCGGCATGGACGACGCCGGGGTGGTGACCGCGGTCAAGCACTTCCCAGGACTCGGCCGGGTCCGCGGCAACACGGACTTCTCCACCCACGTGGTGGACTCCGTGACCACCCGCAAGGACGCCGGTCTGGCCGGCTTCCGGGCGGCGATCCGGGCCGACGTGCCGATGGTGATGATCTCGTCGGCCTACTACAGCAAGATCGACGCCGACCACCGCGCCGCTTTCTCGTCGGTCGTCATCACCGACCTGCTTCGTGGGGACCTCGGGTTCACGGGCGTGGTCATCTCCGACGACCTGTCTGCCGCGGCGATGCGTGACGTGTCGCCGGGGGACCGGGCCGTACGGTTCGTGCAGGCGGGCGGAGACCTCGCCATCGTCGGCGATCCGAGCCAGGCGCGCGCCACCGCCGCCGGACTGAAGGCGAAAGCGAAGGGCGACAAGAAGTTCGCCCGCCAGGTCGCCGGCAGCGCCGCTCGCGTACTCGCCATGAAAGCCGACGCCGACCGGGCCTCCTGCGGCGACTAGCGCCCTTCTGCGGGCCCCTCCGCGTCGCGGACCCCGACCCCAGCCGTGCGCGGCCCTCCCGAGCGGAGGTTCGCAGGTGCAGCTCCTGTGCAGGCGCGTAGCTCTCCCGTCGCCCTTCCGTGGCTCCCCCTCGCCTTCCGTGGCTCTCCCGTCGCGCTCCCGTGCCAAATTCGCAGGTATACCTGCGAATTAGTCGCTTTACCCGGGATATATCGCGGGTAAAGCGCTGACATCGCAGGTATACCTGCGAAACCTGCAGGGCCACCAAGCGCACCAGGAGAACCAGCGGCAGCAGGGACACCAGCGGCAGCAGGGACACCAGCGGCACCAGGGGTATCGGGCGCACCACGGCCGCACGGGGCCGGGAGGCGGCGACTGACTAGTCGACGGTGAGGTTCTTCAGGGCGTCCCGAGCGGGCTGGATCAGCTCGGGCACGGTGTCGGGGATGGAGGCGTAGTACAGGCCGGACCGTTCACCGTTGGAGACGATGGCCACGATCAGCAGCTCGCCCTTCGTCTCGAGGCCCTTGATGTCGAACTTGAGCTGGGACTCCACGATCCAGGCGTCGTGCCCATCGATCGTCGCCTTCTCGTTGATCTTGACGTCGCTGGTCACGGGGTTGTCGTCGTAGAACCGACCCAGGATGCACTTGACCACGATCTGGGAGCCCTGCTCGGGGGTGAAGAACCCGTCGCCGGCCTGCAGCTCGCCGATCAGGATCGAGGCGACCCAGATCTTGCCCATCTGGTAATTCGTCTGGACGGTGACGGACTGGCTCTGCACATCCACGCCGAACGGCACCCGGTTGTCACCCTTCGGCGATCCCCACGGCGAGCCGAGCTCGGGATAGGAGATCGGACCCCCGTGGACCCGACCATCGTTCGGCGGGGTGACGGGCTCGGCGGTCTCGGTGCGCTCCGGTGGGCAGATGTCCTGGGAGGCCTGGCCACCGGGGACGCCGGAGACCCCACTGTTCACCGCGCGCACGGCGACCACGGCGACGATGACGATGACGACCACCAGCACCGCCCCCACGATCCACCAGCCGACCGGCGACCGCTTCTTGGCGGTCTGCTGGTAGTTGGCGTACGCGTTGTTGCCGCTCTGGCCGTAGGCGCCCTGGCCGTACGGATTCTGGCCGTACGGGTTCTGGCTCGAGCCCGCCTGGCCGTAGGGATTCTGCCCGTACGGCTGACCACCCACCGGCTGACCTTGCGCCGGTTGTCCCTGCACCGGCTGTCCGGCGGGCTGGCTGGCGCCTCCGACCAGACCCTGCGCAGGCGGCGGCGCACTCGGGTTGGGCGAGGTCGCGGCGGACCAGGCCTTGCCGTCCCAGTATCGGTACAGACCCTGGCCACCACCCGGATCGGGAAACCATCCAGCTTTCGCGCTCACCCGGAGATTCTACGTTCCGATCCGGGTCGCCACCCCTAGTCGTCGACCCCGCGGGCCACCAAGGCCTCACCCAGGGCGTCGGCGTGCCGGAGCGAACGAACCACCAGGGGTACGGCGAACGCTCGCGGGCTGGCGGTGAGGCCCCGAGCCCATTGCGCGTCGCGGACCTGCTGGGCCAGCCCGACGACCAGAGGTACGCAGCGGATGCCCAGCGCGAGCAGCAGCCCGAGCCGCTCGGGATCGGCGCCGAACCGTCTGAGTGGTCGAGCGCACCGGACGACCACGTCCACCAGGTCGGTGGTCCGGGTGGTCAGGGTGACGAGCGCGGCCAGCAGGACGAGCACGACGATCCGGCCCACCACGACCGCGGCGTCGGACCAGTCGTTGACGACGAGGTGGAAGACGATCGTGAAGCCGAGCAGCCAGGCCAGCGGCCGGAGCTGGTTCCACGGCGTACGCCAGCCCAGCTCGGCCACCAGGTAGCCGGCCAGGACGACGAGCAACGCGATCCCGACCGTCAGCGGCCGGTCGAGCAGGATGGCCGTGGCGCCGGCCACCAGCAACAGGAGCAGTTTGGCGCCGGCCGGAGTCCGGTGCAGCACGGACCCGCCGGGGACGTAGGTGCCGATCACGACTCCATCAGCCTCCGGTAGAACGCCACCGTCTCGGCGGGTTCGCCGTCGGCCACCAGCCGCGTACGGTCGAAGACCAGCACCCGGTCGAAGTCGGCGACCAGCTCCAGGTCGTGGGTGACCAGGACGACCTGCTGGGGGAGCGTGCGGACCAGGTCCGCCACCCGGCGGGTGTTGCGCAGGTCGAGCAGCGTGGTCGGCTCGTCCAGGACGAGCAGGTCGGGTTCGGTGACCAGCACCGAGGTGAGCGCGAGCAGCTGCTTCTGCCCGCCGGAGAGCAGATGCGCCGGGTGGTCGGCGTGCTCGGCCAACCCGTACGCCGCCAGGGCCGCTGCGACCCGGGCGGCGACCTCCGACCGGTTGAGCTTGAGGCGCCGCAACCCGAAGGCGACGTCCTCGGCCACGGTCGGCATCACGATCTGGGCGTCCGGATCGGTGAAGCAGAAGCCGACACGACGGCGTACGGCGCGGGCGTCCCGGGCGGTGTCCAGACCGTCGACCCGAACCCGACCGGCGGTGGGTACGACGAGACCGTTCAGCAGCCGGGCGAAGGTGGACTTGCCGGAGCCGTTGGCACCGATCACCGCGACCCGGGGCTGGTCCAGGTGCACGCTGACCCCGTCCAGCACCGTACGCGGGCCGTAGCGGTGGCTGACCTCGTCGATCTCGATCAGCACGCCTGCACCACCATGGCCACACCCTGGCCGCCACCGACGGCGATGGCGGCGAGACCGAGGGCACCGGTCCGGCCGGTCCGCACCAGCTGGCTGAACAGCCGGACGACCAGGACCGCGCCGGACGCTCCCCACGGGTGGCCGAGGGCCAGCGCGCCACCTTGTGGACAGACCCGCGCGGGATCGAGGTCGAGTGCGGTGCAGCAGGCCAGGATCTGCCCGGCGAACGCCTCGTTCAGCTCGACCACGTCGATCTCGTCCAGACCGACACCGGCCCGGTCGAGGGCGACCCGGGTGGCCGGGACCAGGCCGATGCCGGGCTGGTCGGGGTCGACGCCGGCACTGGCGCAGGCGAGGATCCGGAGGCCGGGGGACCGCGTACGGGCATGGCTCTCCCCGTCCAGGACGGCGACCACGGCGGCGCCGTCGTTGACGCCGCAGGAGTTGCCGATGGTCACGGTGCCCCCGTCCGCGGCGGTACGGAACTCCGGGCTCATCCGAGACAGGAAGCCGGGGGTGACGCTGGCGCGGGGGCGTTCGTCACGGTCGAGTCCGGCGACGGGGACAAGCTCCGCCGCATAATCGCCCGCCGCCGCGGCAGCTACGGCACGCGCATGGGACCGGGCGGCGTACACGTCCTGCGCCTCGCGTCCGATCCCGTACGCCGCCGCGAGCCGGTCCGCCGCCTCGCCCATATCGGGGTCGGCGAAACCGGGCGGGGCGAAGGGGGCTCGCAGGTAGCGGACGGGGGCGGTCTCGCGTACCGGTGGCCAGGACCGCCAGGGCTGGGTCGACGCGGACTCGACCCCGCCGGCCAGGACCAGACCCGGTTGGCTGCTGACCAGGGCGGCGGCCACGGTGATCGCCGCCAGCCCACTCCCGCACTGGCGGTCGACGGTCAACCCGGGCACGTCGACGGGGAGCCCGGCGGCCAGCGCCGCGACTCGGGCGACGTCACCGCCCGGACCCATGCAGTTGCCCAGCACGACCTCGCTCACCGGGTGGGCGTCCACCTCGGACCGCACGGCCGCGAGCACCGGTGCCGCCAGGTCGGCCGCTCCGACCTGTCGGAGCCCTCCACCCGCGCGGCCGATCGGACTGCGGCGGGCGGCCACGATCACCGGTGCGCTCACCGGAGCTCCCCGACCTGGTGCGCCAACGCGCGACGGTCGACCTTGCCCGCGGCGGTGAGGGGTAGGTCCGGCAGAGTGACCCAACGGCGGGGGCGGGCTGAGCCCAGATCCTCGGCCTGGAGCCGAGCGCGGTCCCGGTCGGCAGGGTCGGTGAGTACGGCGACCACGACCGCGCCGAGCTCGGGATGAGGCAGCCCGACCACGGCGACCGTACCGTTCAGGCCCGGTCGAAGGGCCGCCTCGACGTCAGCCAGCAGCACGGTCGTTCCACCGGTTACGACGGCCTCGTCGCGGCCGATCACCTGCAGCCGGTCCTCGTTCCAGCGGCCACGATCCCCAACTGTGGCGAAGCCCCGTTGGTCACGACCCAGCGGTCCGGTCGCCCCCTCGGTCCGCAGGGCCAGGAACGGCGACCGCGCCCAGATCGTCGCAGCCGCCCCCGGGTCGTCTGCCGCGCGCAGCTCCACGTCGACGCCGGGGAACGGCCGCAGGGAGTCGGCGTCGACCCCCCAGGCGACGAACGACAGCTCGGCTGCGCCGTAGTAGTGCGCCACGGACGCGCCGGCCTCCTCAGCCCTGATCCGGAGCCCGGCCTCCAGGGTGTCCCCGGCGAAGATCAGCGTCCGGCCGGCCAGATTCGCGCCGTCGTCCAGCAGCCGTCGTACGGCGGTGGGCGTGAGCTGGGCGTGGGTCGCCGCGGCGAGCGACGCGACGCGAGCGGCCCCGACCCAGTGTGCGTGCGCCGCGGCGAACAGGTTCATGGTCGCGGTCAGGGGACCCGGGATCCAGACGCGAGCGGCCGAGCCCAGCCGGGCCAGCTCGCTGACCGTGGTGAACGAGTCGACCCAGGAGTGCGTGGTGCGTACGACGGTCCGAGGATTTCCGCTCGTGCCCGATGTCGGCAGGGCGACCTCGTGTTCGTGTCGGTGCGCGTCCCAGAACTCGGCTACCGGGTTGGCGGCGTCGAGCAGGCGACGCGGGGCCGCGCTCACCGCCCGGGCTTCGCCGGCCGGTTCATGCCGAGGTCAGCTCGCGGTTCTTGGACCGGTCGCCGAGCAGACCCGGGTACGCGGCGTGCACCCCACGGGCGACCAACGCGGCGAGAACCGCTTTGATGATGTCGCCGGGCAGGAAGACCAGGGCCGGGAGCACCGAGGTCTGGGTGAGCAGGATCAGGCCGGTGACCCC
>DATDBS010000058.1:0-26021 GCA_036524735.1 Propionibacteriaceae bacterium | reverse complement strand
AGGGGCCGGGACCCGGTCTAGAGGGCCCGGTGCGGAGATCCCCGAGCCGAGCCGCGGCCGCGTTGGCCTAGTTCGAGCCGAGGGTGACGTCGACCTGCTGGACGGCTCCACCGTCGCGGGCGTAGCTGATGGACACCTTCGTACCGGGGGCGAAGAAGCGGGTGGCGGCGATCAGGCCGTCGGCGGTTGTGGTGTGGAAGTCGTCGACCTTGCTGACGACGTCGCCCGCCTGCAGACCGGCCTCGGCGGCGGCCTTGCCGGCGACGACGGTCTCGAGCGGGACGCCGGTCGCGGTGGAGAGATCGGAGTCGGTGCCGCCGACCGTGACGCCGAGCGCAGCGTTGACCGAGGTCCCCTTCGCGATGAGCTCGGAAGCGACGCGTACGGCCACGTCCGCCGGGATGGCGAAGCCGATCCCGATGTTGCCCGACGAGCTGGTGCTGCCCGAGCCGGAGCCGGTCGTCGCGATGGAGGAGTTGACCCCGATGATGTCGCCGTTCAGGTTGACCAGCGGCCCGCCCGAGTTGCCGGGGTTGATTGCCGCGTCGGTCTGGACGGCGAGATAGACCGCGTCGTTGTCGCTGCCCGAACGGACCGGGCGGGCGGTGTTCGACACGATGCCACTGGTCACCGACTCCGACAGCCCGAGCGGGGCGCCGGCCGCGACCACGGACTGCCCGACGATCAGCGAGTCGGACTTGGCGAACACGGCCGGGTGCAGGTCCGTCACGCCGTCCACTTTGATGACCGCGAGGTCGTTGGTGGCCGACGTACCGACGATCTTGGCCGGGGCCGTCGTCCCGTTCTGGAACGTCACCGTCACGGTGCCGGACTGAGCGGCCGCTTCGACCACGTGGTTGTTGGTCAGGATGTGACCGTCGTCGTCGAGCACCATCCCGCTGCCGATATCACCCGTACGACCGGACTGGACCGTGATGGTGACGACCGAGGGCTCGATCTTGGCGGCCGCGGCCGAGATCGTGCCGTCCAGCGCGGGCGCCTGCGAGGCCGGGACCGTGGTGACGCTGATGGGCGAGGCGATCGAGCTGCCGTTCTCGGCGAGGTAGGCGTACGAGCCGATGCCGGCTCCCGCACCGATCACCGCGGACAGGGATGCGGCCACCAGGACCGCACCGATCCGGCGCTTGGGTCGCGTGGCCAGAGCAACCGGCGCGGCACCGAGGGGCGGCACGCCGGCGGGCGCCGGGAAGTCAGCCGCGGAGTAGCCGCCGAGGCGGCCGTTGTCCGGGTACTGCGGAGCTTGGTAGGACGGGTACCCGAACGGCGGCGTGTTGAGGCCGTGTTGGTCGTTGCTGCTCATGCCCTCGAGACTGCCGCGCGTTCCTGTGTGCAGGCTGTGGGCCAAACCTTCAGTTCCTATGGAGTTCGCAGCGTGGAGCGCCCGCGCACGAGTCGCACAGCAGGGCCCGCCCCTTGCACCGCTCAGCCACGCAGTCCCGGTAGGTGTCGGTCGGCGCTGCGCACACGTCACACCGCCCGATGACGGCCACCTCGTCCGAGAAGGCGAGCTTGAGCCGCTCGTCGAACACGTGCAGCGATCCCTCCCACAAACCCTGGTCACCGTAGGCCTCGCCGTAGCGGACCACCCCTCCCTCGAGCTGGTAGACCTCGCGAAAACCGCGCGTGATCATCAGGGACGAGAGAACCTCGCATCGGACGCCGCCTGTGCAGTAGGTGACCACCGGCCGGTCCTTGAGCGCGTCGTAGGCCCCACCGTCCAGCTCGGCCAGGAAGTCCTTGGTCGTCTCGACGTCGGGGACGACAGCGTTCCTGAACCGCCCGATGGCGGCCTCGAAGCGGTTGCGCCCATCGAAGAAGACCACCTCGTCGCCTCGGAGATCGACGAGTGAATGGACCTGTTCGGGGCTGAGGTGGACGCCGCCACCCACCACCCCGGCGGCGTCGACCTCGAGCTCACCGGTCGCACCGAAGGTGACGATCTCGTCGCGGACCTTGACGCTGAGCCGGGGGAAATCGGCCCCCGTCCCCGCGCTCCACTTGACGTCCATCCCGGCGAAGGCCGGATACGTCTTGGTGCTGCGGGCGTACGCCTTGCACGCGTCGACCTCGCCGCCCACCGTGCCGTTGATGCCGTGCGGGGAGATGATGATCCGGCCCTTGAGCCCCAGCCGGGTGCACAGCTCCCACTGCCACAGCCGTACGGCCTCGGGATCGGCCAGCGGGGTGAACGCGTAGTAGAGCAGCACCTTGTTGATCACCGGCGGGCTCAGTCCTGGGCGAGGTAGTCGAGCTGTGCGCGCACGGACTGCTCGGCCGCCGGCCACACGGACCGGTCGACGTCGGCGTACACCCGGGCCACGATCTCGGCCGCCGACCGGTCCCCCGCGGCCAGAGCGGCTCGCACCTGGTCCAACCGCTCGTGCCGATGCCGGACGTAGTGCGCCAACACCCCCGCCGGATCGGTGACCACCGGACCGTGGCCGGGCAAGATCTCGACCACCGCCCGTCCCGCGACGACGGACTGCAGCTGACCCAGGGACGTGAAGTAGGCGGCCAGGTTCCCGTCCGGATACGTGATCACCGTCGTGCCCTGACCGAGCACCATGTCGCCGGTCAGCAACCGGACCGATCCGTCGGGCGTGGTGAGCAGCAGCGAGGTCGAGTCGCTGGTGTGCCCAGGGGTGGACAACACCTCCAGCTGAGCGCGACCGACCGAGATCACGTCGCCGTCGACCAGCCCGAGCGGGCCCCGCTGCAGGTCCGGATCTGCCGCGCGTACGCCGCACCCCACCCGGTCGGCGAGCTCGGCTGCGCTCTCGGCGTGGTCCAGATGGCGGTGGGTGAGGACGATGCTCGCGACCCCACCCACGGCGAACCCGACGATGGCGTCGAGGTGGGTCTGGATCAGCGGACCCGGGTCGACGACCACCACCGGCCCGGCGGTGGGGTCACCGACGACCCAGGTGTTGGTGCCCTGGAGGGTCATCGGACCTGGGTTGGGTGCGCGGAACAACCGCAGGTACGCCTCGGTCACCGGGGCGCCTCCGGGTAGCGGAACCGCCAACCGTCGGCCACGCGGACGACCTCGGGCAGCACGGTCTCGATCAGCCGGTCCTCGGCCTGAGCGCGTACGCCGGCCAGGTCGCCCGCCTGGGACAACTCGGTCAGGATGGACAGGGTCGGCGGCATCAGCCCGATCTCGCCGGCGCGAGCCGCCGCGAGGGCAGCTGCCGGTGGCGTCCAAGCGGCCCGGTCGGTCTCCCCGGAGATATCGCGCGCGTCCTGTCCGGGCGGCAGCTCGGCCACGTAGAAGAAGGTGTCGAAGCGACGAGGTTCGCACTCCGGCGTGATCCAGTGCGCCCAGGGCAGCAGCGCCTCACCCTCCAGCAGCACCCCGGTCTCCTCGGCCGTCTCCCGGCAGGCACAGGCGATCAGGGCATCGGCGGCGGCCTCGTCCACCGGGTCCAGCCGCCCGCCGGGGAAGACGACCATCGACGGCGCGAAGCTCATCCGGGCGTGCCGGTGCAGCAGGTACGCCTGGAGTCCCGATCCGACGTCGCGCAGCAGCACGACACTCGCCGACCGCGCCGGCAGCACCGGGACCCGGTCCGAGGACCAGCCCTCGATGCGCTCGATCAACGCCGTCGGCACGCGTGGTTCAAGGCTCGACAACACGTCCAACGAGTGCGGTACCACGGCGAGTCAGACCAGGTGAATGGTCGGCGTGGAGCCGACCGCAACCACGAGCTCGACCTCGACCGGCGCGTCCAGCGGAAGGCTGGCCACCCCGACGGCACTGCGGGCGTGCCTGCCGGCGTCGCCGAAGACGTCCTGCAGGAGCTGGCTCGCGCCGTTGCCGACCTGGGGGTGGCCGGTGAAGTCCGGCGCTCCGGCCACGAAGATGACGGCCTTGACGATCCGTACGATCGCGTCCAGATCGCCGGCCTCCCGGGCCACGGCGGCGAGCGCGTTGAGGACGGCGACCCGCGCGCACTCGGCCCCGGTCTCCGGACTCACCTCGGCGCCGATCTTGCCGGTCGCGATCAGCTTTCCGTCCACGGTGGGCAGCTGCCCGGAGCTGAAGACCAGATCGCCGATCCGGACCGCCGGGACGTACGCGGCCAACGGTGCAGCCACGGCCGGCAGGACCAGGCCGAGCTCGAGCAGCCGCTCGGAAGGCGGGGTCATCCCCGACCTCCCGCCGACATCAGGCCTGACCTGCGAGCGGCCGCTTGAGGTAGGCGACGAGGTTCTCGGGGTTCAACCCGGGGACGACCTGCACCAGCTCCCAGCCGTCTTGGCCCCAGTTGTCCAGAATCTGCTTGGTGGCATGCACCAGCAACGGCACGGTCACGTACTCCCACTTCGTCATGGCCTCACTGTATCGACCAGTCACCCCCGCCAGCGCCGCGCGGCCATCCCCCTCAGCCGGCGAAGCTGATCAGGGCCGAGACGAACAAAGCGACGATGAGCGTGTTGAAGACGAAGGCGATGAGGGTGTGCAGGGTGACCAGCTTGCGCATCGCCGTGGTGCTCACGGTGACGTCCGAGCTGGAGAAGGTGGTCGAGACCTGTACCGCGAGGTAGAAGTAGTCGGCCCACACGGCGTCGGTGGTCTCGGGGAACTCGAGGCCGCCCTGGGTGACGTCGGCCCGCAGGTAGCCGACGGCGAAGGCGTACACGATCATCGTCCACGCGGTGATCACCACCAACAGTGAGACGATCTGGATGACCGGCTCGGTTCTGAGGCTCTCGACGACCGACACCACGACGACCGCGATCAGCGCCAGCCCCGCGGCCGAGATGGCCCAGGCTCGGGCGCCGGAACCGAGGAGGAACTGGGTACGGCGTTCCTCCCGCGTCCGCGGGGTGGTGGCGCGCACCCAGCGCGCGAGCTGGTCGGCGCCCGCTCGACGCATCACCGCCCAGGTCATCACCTGGTAGACGGCGAAGTAGATGACGAAGAGCAGCAGCTCCACCGAAGCGAGGTAGGCCCGACCGCGCACCGGCCAGTCCTGCCGGAGGGCCACCATCGTGTACGCGAAGATACCGCCGATGGTGAGGGGGCAGGCGATGGCCAGGCTCACCATCGTCCGAAAGGTGTCCCCGGCCAGCCGTGGCACGCGCTCGGTGACGGGCGCTGGCTTGGTGTCGACGTCGTTGACCACGCCGACATCCTGCCAGCGCGATGGGGGCTGCGGGGGTCACCACTACTATCGGCCCATGCTCATCGGCATCCTCGGTGGTACCGGGCCACAGGGACGCGGATTAGCCCGACGGTTCGCGGCAGCCGGCCACCACGTCATCCTCGGCAGCCGTTCCGCCGACCGCGCCCACGAGGTGGCGCAGACCCTCGCCGACGCCGGCCAGGTGACCGGAGCCAGCAACGTCCAGGCGGCGAGCGAGGCCGAGTTGGCGGTGGTGACGGTCCCGTACGACGGCCACCAAGCCCTGCTCGGCTCCCTCCGCACCGAGCTCGCCGGCAAGATCGTCGTCGACTGCGTGAACCCGCTGGGCTTCGACAAGCAGGGCCCGTACGCGCTACCGGTCCCTGCGGGTTCAGCCGCCCAAGAGGCTCGGGCCGCCCTCCCGGACTCCACGGTCGTCGCGGCCTTCCACCACGTCAGCGCGGTGCTGCTCGAGGACGCGAGCATCGACCACCTCGACGGCGACGTCTTGGTGCTCGGGGAGGACCGGGAGGCGGTCGAGGTCGTGTGCCGGTTGGCCACCGCGATCCCAGGGGCACGCGGGATCTACGCCGGCCGTCTCCGCAACGCCGGTCAGGTCGAGGCCATGACCGCCAACCTGATCGCCATCAACCGGCGCTACAAGGTCCACGCCGGCCTGACCGTGACGGACCTAGCCGTGACGGACCTGCCGTGAGCCGCGCCCGACCGAGCACCGTGCGACCCGACGGCCCCCGCCACTCGCTGCACATCGTCAGCGGGAAGGGCGGCACCGGCAAGACCACCGTCGCGGCCGCGCTCGCCTGCTCCCTGGCCACCCGGGACCGCAAGGTGCTGCTCTGCGAGGTCGAGGGCCGCCAAGGCGTCGCCCAGGTGTTCGGCGCCTCCTCGCTGGTGGGTGACGAGGAGCGACGCATCGCGCGTACGCCGGCGGGTGGCAGTGTCTTCGGCCTCGCCATCGACGCCGAGGACGCGCTGCTGGAGTATCTGGAGACCTTCTACCACCTCGGCCTGGCCGGCAAAGCCCTCGACCGGTTCGGGGCCATCGACTTCGCGACCTCGATCGCCCCGGGGCTACGCGACGTGCTGCTGACCGGCAAGGTCTACGAAGCCGTACGCCGCAAGACCAAGCGCCTGCCCACCGCGTACGACGCCGTGGTCGTCGACGCACCGCCGACGGGGCGGATCGCTGAGTTCCTGAACGTCCACCAGGCCGTCTCGGGGTTGGCCAAGATGGGGCCCATCCGCAACCAGGCGGACTCGATCATGCGCGTGCTGCGCTCCTCGGAGACCGTCGTGCACTTCGTCACCCTGCTCGAGGACATGCCCGTCACCGAGACCGAGGAAGCCGTGGCCGGTCTGGAACCCACCAAGATCGAGGTGGCCACGGTGATCGAGAACATGGTCATCCCCACCCCGCTGAACGCCGACCAACTCACCGCGGCAGCCGAACGCACCGTGCCGCTCAAGATCCCCGGCTGGACCGCCAAGCAGAACAAGGCGTTGGCGGCGGAGTTCGCGGTCGAGGCGTCCCGCACCCTCCAGCAGCAGCTTCGTCACGACCGGTTGCGCAAGCTCGGGCTGCCGCTGGTCCAGATCGGGTTCGATCCGGCCGGGGTCGACACCGGCGCGCTCTTCGCAATCGCGGAGCAGCTCACCGAGCAGATGGATCTCGAGGCGGCCTAGATGCCTGTCCCCTTTCTCGACGTCGACGCGATCCTCGGTGACCGCGAGACCCGCATCATCATCTGCTGCGGGTCCGGCGGGGTCGGCAAGACGACCACCTCGGCCGCGTTGGCCGTCCGCGCCGCTGAGGCCGGGCGCAAAGTCGTCGTCCTCACGATCGACCCGGCGCGCCGGTTGGCCCAGTCCCTCGGCGTCGGCGAGCTCGACAACACCCCGCGGCCGGTCAAAGCCATCGACACCAGCGCCGGCGGCAGCCTCGACGCGATGATGCTCGACATGAAGCGGACCTTCGACGACGTGGTGCTCGCCCATTCGGCCCCCGAAAAGGCCGCCGCCATCCTGCAGAACCCGTTCTACGAGGCCATGTCGTCGTCGTTCTCGGGCACCCAGGAGTACATGGCCATGGAACGCCTCGGCCAGCTGCAGGACGAGGGCGCAGCGGACGGCCGCTGGGACCTGATCGTCGTCGACACGCCGCCCGCCCGCTCGGCGCTGGACTTCCTGGACGCTCCCGAGCACCTCAGCTCGCTGCTCGACGGACGGTTCCTGAAGCTGCTGCTGGCTCCCGCACGCGGGCCGCTCAGGCTGATGAGTGTCGGGTTCACGCTGGTCTCCTCGGCGATGAACAAGGTCCTGGGCAGCCAGATCATCACCGACGTGCAGACCTTCGTGACCGCGTTCGAGGCGCTCTTCGGCGGCTTCCGGGCGCGCGCTGAGAAGACCTTCGAGCTCTTGTCGTCGCGGCACACGACCTTCCTCGTCGTCGCCACGGCGCAGCCGGACGCGCTGCGAGAAGCGGCGTACTTCGTCGATCGGTTGACCGAGGAGAAGATGCCGCTCTCGGGCGTGGTGATCAACCGCGTCCACGAGACCGCGCTCACCGTCTCGGCTGAGCGCGCGCTCTCGCTGGCGGAGGACCTGGACCCCGTGGCGTCCGCGCTCGAGATCGAGGCGCTGAGACGGCACGCGGAACTGACCCGGGTGATCGAGACGGAGACCCGGTTGTTGGACCGGTTCGCCGCCACGCGTCCGAAGATCCCGCAGAGCAGGGTTCAGTCCCTGGCCACCGACGTCACCGACCTGACGACGCTTCGTCAGGTCGGCACGCTGCTGGCCGACAAGGACTGAGCCAGACCCCGCCTACCGCGGAACGGCCTGCGCGGGTTTACCCCGGCCGGTGAGGACCGAGCTCCAGGACACGACATCGGTACGCTGCCGGAGCAACAACCGCCGTTCCCGCTCGGTCATCCCGCCCCAGACGCCCCACTCGATCCGGTTGTCCAACGCCTCAGCCAGGCACTCGAAGCGCACCGGGCATCCGGAGCACAACAGGCGAGCCCGCTTTTGGTCGGAGGCGTCCGGAAAGAGGGCGTCTTCCATCCCTCGGCACTTTGCGTGCACGGTCCAGTCTTCATTGTGTAGTGCAGTCACGCTACTTCTCCCCTTGACTTGTATGCAGCCGTGCCGGGCTTTTCCCCGGCCGTTGGCACGGCACCTCGTATGCTACGAACGGTCTCGCCCTCTGGCTAGATGCTCGGGGTGGATGTATGCAGGTTTGTAATAATCGGAGCCCTGATTCGGGCGTCGGTCACACGAATCTCACAGTTCCGCCGGTGACCCCGCAGAGGCGCGGCGAGATTCGGTATGGCAGAAATCCTCACGTACGCTGTCCTCCATGCCATTTAGCCCGAAGCGCATGGGGAGCGTTGCGTACTCACTGGTGATGTTCGTCATCGTGAGTGTGCTCGCCGGAGTGCTGATCGCCGGACTGTTCGTACCCCTCGCCGGCCTGGCTGGAGTGAGCGGCAAGGCCGCGGCCTCCGAGCTGGACAGCCTGCCCGCCGAGCTCTCGACGCCTGCACCCGCGACCCGTTCCAAGGTGCTGATGGCTGACGGCAAGGTGCTGGCGTACTTCTACAAGGAAAACCGGATCCCGGTCAAGCTGAACGAGATCGCCCCGGTGATGCGCCAGGCGCAGATGGCGATCGAGGACCACCGCTACTACGAGCACGGTGCGCTGGACTTCAAGGGCACGTTGCGAGCGTTCATCCGCAACTCCACCAGCGATGCGGGCACCCAGGGTGGGTCCTCCATCACCCAGCAGTACGTGAAGATGGTCCAGGTCGAGGCGTGCGAGGCCAAGGCCGACAAGGAATGCGTCAAGGACGCCCAGGCGCCGACCATGGAGCGCAAGATCCGCGAGCTGCGGTATGCGATCGCCATGGAGAAGAAGTTCAGCAAGGACGAGATCCTCGAGCGCTACCTCAACATCGCCTACTACGGCGAGGGTGCGTACGGCGTCGAGGCCGCCGCCCGGCACTACTTCTCCACCACCGCCTCGAAGCTGACGCTCGCCCAGTCCGCGATGCTCGCGGGCCTGGTGCAGAACCCCGACGCCAACAACCCGGTCTCCAACACCAGCGCGGCGCTCGATCGTCGCGACGTGGTCATCAACCGGATGTACGAGCTCAAGCTCATCACCGCCGACCAGGTCAAGAACGCCAAGAAGGCCGGCTTCGACAAGAAGAAGGTCAAGCCGACCCGTAACGGCTGCGTCGGCACCCGCTACCCGTTCCTCTGCGACTACGTCCGGCTCTCGTTGCTGAAGACCCCGAGTCTGGGCAAGACGGTCAAGGACCGCGAGAACATGATCAACCGCGGTGGCCTGACCATCCAGACCCAGATCGACCCCAAGACCCAGGACCTGGCCCAGAAGAAGGTCAGCGCGGTCGTCGGGCCCAGGGACCCGCTGATCTCGACCATGAGCATGATCCAGCCGGGCACCGGCCAGATCATCGCGATGGCGCAGAGCCGACCCGTGATGGGGAGCAACGCCAAGAAGGGCGAGACCTACTGGAACCTGGCCGTCGACCCCGCCATGGGCGGCATCCAGGGTTACCAGGCCGGCTCCACCTTCAAGGCCTTCACCGCGGCCGCAGCGTTGGAGAAGGGCATCCCGCTGAGCAAGCGGTACAACGCGGCGCGCACCGTGAACTTCTCCGGCCGGTCCTACGAGTCCTGCGAGGGTCGCAACCCGGTATACGGCACCTGGAAGGTCAGCAACTCCACGGGCCGCAACGGCAACATGAACATGACGACCGCCGCCGAGTTCTCGGTGAACACCTACTTCGTGCAGCTCGAGCTGGCCACGGGGATGTGCCGGGTGACCAAGATGGCGGCGAAGACCGGCGTCAAGCTCGGCACCGAGGGCCGCGACCTGGTCGACTACTACCAGGACAAGCCGTCGTTCACCCTCGGCTCCGTCGAGGTCAGCCCGCTGTCGGTGGCCGAGGCGTACGCGACCTTCGCCGCCCGCGGTGTGCACTGCAACCCGGTGATCATCTCCAAGATCACCACCCGCGCCAACAAGGACCTCGACGTTCCGAGCGCCGACTGCAAGCGCGTGATGGACAAGGACGTCGCGGACGGCGTCAACAAGTTGCTGAAGTCCGTGATGGACAAGGGCACCGGCAAGCGGGCCAAGATCTACGACGGCCGCGACATGGCCGGCAAGACCGGCACGATCGACAGCAACGAGGCCGTCTGGTTCGCGGGTTACACCCCGAAGATCGCGGGCGTCGCGATGATCTCCATCGACAACACCAAGCGTCCGTTCATCAAGACCGCGAAGATGAAGCGTGAGGGCAAGTTCCGCCGCGGCGGCGTCAAGGGCTACCGGGTGCCGTCGAGCGGCATCTACCTCGAGGGTTCGGGCAGCGGCGACTCCGGGATGAAGATCTGGAAGCCGGTGATGGCCAAGTACCTCAAGGACATCCCGAAGACCGGGTTCAGCGCCCCGCCGCGCCGCATCCAGGTCGGCAAGCAGGTCCAGGTGCCGAGCCTCTACGGCATGAGCCTCTCGGCTGCGATCAAGAAGCTCGAGAAGGCTGGGTTCTCGGTCGAGACGCAGTACGTCTTCAGCAGCTCCGCCCGCGGTACGTTCCTCGGCTGGTCTCCGGGCCCGGGTCGTACGGTCGCCCAGTTCGGCACGGTCTACCAGCTGCGCTCGAAGGGCAAGGACCCCGCCATCGAGGCCGCCAAACGTCGCGCTGCCGCCGAGAAGAAGAAGGCCGCCGCCGAGGCCAAGAAGCGGGCCGAGGAAAAGAAGAAGAAGGAAGAGAAGGAGAAGGCCAAGCCGCCGGGCGGTTAGCCCGCCAGCTGACGCTTGACCTCGGCGGCCACTGCGCCGCCGTCGGCTTTGCCCTTGGTCTTCGGCGTGACCACGCCCATCACCTTGCCCATGCCGCGTACGCCGAGTTCGGCCGCGCCGGTGCCGGCGATGGCCTCGGCCACGATCGCCGACACCTCCGCGGCGCTGAGCTGCTGGGGCAGGTAGTCGGCCAGGATGGCTGACTCGGCCTGCTCCTTCACCGCGAGCTCGGCCCGCCCGGCTGTGGTGTATGCCTCCTCCGCCTCACGGCGCTTCTTCGCCTCACGGATCACCACGTCGAGGACCTGCTGCTCCGAGAGCTCGACCGCCTGCTTCCCGGCCACCTCGGCCTCGGCGATCGCGGACAGGACCATCCGGATCGTGCCGGAACGGACCTTGTCGCGCTCCTTGATCGCCGACGTCAGATCGGTGCGGAGGCGTTGTTTCAAACCGGTGTTGGGGTCGGACATGCGACCAGTGTGACAGTCGGACCCACTTGTAGCCTTCTCCTTATGTCTGCGACCCGGCGTACCACCAAGGCCCTGACCACCGGAGCTCTGGGGGTCGGCGCGGTGGGGCTGGGCTGCGTCGCGTACGCCGGCCTGTACGAGATCAACGACTTCCGTCTCCGCCGCTTCACCGTGCCGGTGCTGCCCGTCGGGGCTCCCGCGATCCGGGTCCTGCACGTCTCGGACCTGCACCTCACTCCGGGCGCGACGAAGCGCCAGCGTTGGGTGTCGCAGCTCGCCGGCCTGGAGCCGGACCTGGTCATCAACACCGGGGACAACCTCTCCCACCGCGACGCCGTGCCCTTCTTGCTGCGCAGCCTGGGCCGGTTGCTGGACCGACCCGGCGTGTACGTCTGGGGCTCCAACGACTACTTCGCGCCGAGCTTCAAGAACCCGCTGGCCTACCTGGCGGGGCCGAGCCGGATCACGGGTTCACGCAAGATCAGCCTGCCCTGGCAGGACCTCGACCACGCTTTCGCGGCCGCCGGTTGGTCCGACCTGACCCACCGGCGGGAGACGGTGGAGATCAAGGGGGTACGGATCGGCTTCCGCGGCACCGACGACGCCCACATGGGCGCGGACCGCTACGCCGACGTGGCCGGTCCCGTGGATCGCGACCAGGTGGACGTGGCGCTGGGCATCACCCACGCCCCGTACCGACGGGTGATCGACGCGATGGCCGACGACGGTCTGGACCTGCTGGTCGCCGGGCACACTCACGGCGGCCAGGTCTGCGTGCCGTTCTACGGCGCCCTGGTCAGCAACTGCGACCTCGACACGCGGCGGGTCAAAGGCCTGTCGCAGCACAGCGCCGGCGGCAACACGGCGTGGATGCACGTCTCGGCCGGGCTCGGCACCTCCCCGTACGCCCCCCTCCGCTTCGCCTGCCGCCCCGAGGCCACCCTGTTGACGTTGACCCCGCCCGAGATGGGCTAGACTCTGCGAGGCTCATAGGGCCACGGGGTGTGGCGCAGCTTGGTAGCGCGCGTCGTTCGGGACGACGAGGTCGCAGGTTCAAATCCTGTCACCCCGACCACAGAGGTACTGACAGGTGGCGGCAGGTCGCTCTATCGTGACCAGATGCAGCAGCACGAGGTGCAAGGCCTGCTTGATGCGGCGATCGAGAATTTCGGCGTCCCCGGCGCCCAGCTCGGCTTGCTGACCGGTGCCGAACGTCTGACCGTTTGCTCCGGTTCGTTGCAGGTCGGCCTCGACGGGCCGGTGGTGGAGTCGACGGCCTTCCACGCTGGCTCCCTCGCCAAAGCCGTGGCCGGTTTGCTCGTGCTCGACGCCGCACGCGCGGGGAAGCTCGCTCTGGACGTGGCGTGCTCGGAGCAGGGTGACGGACTGTGGCCGGAGACGCCGCGGACCCTCCTGGCCCAGACGAGTGGGCGTCCCAACGTGCTCCCCGACGCCGACGAGGGTCTCGAACCGTTTGTCTCCCGGGTGGCCGACCTGCCTCTCACCCATCGACCGGGTCGGTTCTCCTACTGCAACGCGGCCTGGTCCGTGCTCGACCTGCTGCTCCAGCGGACGACCGGCAGGAGCTTCGAGGAGGCGGCCACGGAGGCGTTGGGGCCGACCATGACCTTCGGGGCGCCGGTCGGGGCAGCCCAGGGGCACCTCTCGACTCCGGGCGACGGGGCGCAGCCCGTGCCTGACACCGAGGTGACAGCCGCCTCAGCCGCCGGTGCGCGGTGGTGGGTCACGGTGGACCAGCTCCTCGACTTCGCCGCCCTCAACCTCGCCGACGGTGCAGGCGTCTTCCACGCCGAAGACGCCCAGGCCGTGCGGACGCCGGCCGCGCCGCTGCCAGGATCGACGGTCTTCGACGCGTGGGGCCTCGGTTGGGCCGTCTGGGATCGCGGGCCCCATCAGGGGTTCGGCTGGGCCGGTTACACGAACGGCCAGCGGGCCTTCCTGCGATGCTTCCCCGACCAGAAGGCGGCCGTGGTGCTGCTGGCGAACAGCGCAGGGCCCCTGTTCGGCCCTCCCGGCGGCAGCGCCCTCTTCGACAGCCTGCTGCCGGAGCTGTTGGAGCTGGTCGGGGTCCCGCCTCTGACCGAACCGGCCTATGACGCCGAACCTCAGCCCACGGCCGAGCTGGCGGGATCCTTCGGACCGCTCACCGTCGACGCTGTCGGTCCCGACCAGATCCGTCTGCAAGCTCAGGCCTTCGGCCAGCCCGAACCCCTGGACTGCACACGTCTGGGCGGCAACACCTTTACCGTGAAGGGCTCGCCGCCCGGGAGCACCCCGCTGGCCTTCGACACCGATCTGCTCTATCTCGGACCCTTCGCCCTGCCACGCCAGTGAGGGGCCCGAGACCGAGGGTCCGGGGTCGCCGCCGCTCCCTGCTCAGTACCCGTCAGGCAGGTAGCGCTCAGGCCGGGTGAAGTTGCCCGGGGTGGGCTCGACCCGCTTGGTCAGGCACGACCGCAGCCCCTGGGCGCCGGCGCTGGGCTGGGCAACCACGCCCTCGCCCAGCGGCACCGCAGTCTCGATGCCGAGGAGCAGGCCCTTGGCGTACGCGGTCTCGGTCCCGATGCTCATCGCCGTGGTCGTGCTGCCACCGATCCTGGCTCCCGCCTCGTTGTAGACCCAGGGCACCTCGGCCAGCAGCTGGACCAGAGCCAGGTTGCCGGGCTCCAGCGGTGCGCGTCCGGTGAAGGTGTTCTCGCGTACCGTCACCTTGCGGTCCTGGATCTTCGAGCGCTGTTCGGCGATGATCTTCGCGTACTTCTCGCTCTTCTTCGCCACGGACGGCGGGCTGAACACAGTGCGCTTGGCTCCGCTGCCGCGATACATCGCGTGGTACGCCCCACCGTGCTTGATACCCCGCTGGGAGTACGTCGCCTGGAAACTCGCCGACTGCGAATGGTCGTCGTGCACGCTGACGGCGAGATCCGCCTTGGCCTTGTTCGCCACGTCCGCCCGTTTGGACAGGCTGACGGCGTCGAGGGTGCGCTTCTTGGTCAGCTTGACCCGATAACCGTCGGTTTTCAGGGCTCGGCCGACGCAGAAGCTGACGTCGAACATCTCGTAGATCTCCGGGTAGTTCGGGTAGTCGATGTCGCGCAGTCCCGTCTTCGGGTCGTTGCTGCGGATCGACCGTCCGCTGTGGCCGGGATCGATGACGATCATCGGCACGTACGCGTCGGACTCGTCCGGCGGTTTCGGCGTCGGAGTCGGTGACGGGGTGGGCGTCGAGGTTGGTGTCGCGGTCGGCGTCGGGCTGGGGGTGACGGTCGGCGTGGGAGAGGGCGTCGTCGTCGGAGTGGCCATCTGGGTGACGGCTGGACCCTGATCCAGCGACGGATCGGCCTGGGTGCCGGTGCAGCCGACGGCGGTCAGCGCGCAGACCGCAAGGATCGGGACCCAGCGCCCACGCCTCGTACCCACGGCTCACCCCGCTCGGTCGACTCCCGAAGTTCAGGTCAGCCTAAGCCCGAGGCGGCTGGTACGTGGTGGACCGGGGCGGGAGTCGTGGTCGACCGCGGGCAGAAGTGGTTTCGGGCCAGTACGTCGACCGCGGCTGGGAGTCGTTTCGCGCCAGTGGGTGCCGAACGGGATGGAATTCAGGCGGATCGACGTCGTTGAGCACCGACTGGTGCGAAACGCGAACGAACCCGGCGCGGAGATGTCGCCAACAGACACGAGGGCAGGTGGGCGGACCCGGCGCCTCCGACCTCCCCCCGCCGGAGGCGCCGAGCCCTGCATTTCCCCTGTGCGGACGCAATACATCCACGTCTCTTGAGTGGGCTGACTACCTGCCCATCAGCGAAGGTCCGCCCCCGGTGATTCCCCGGTGGACGCTTCTCACTGGGCATTCGGACCTCGATCGGTAACGGATTGGTCACTTCACCCGAAGCATTACGGCAGCCTTAGGCTGGGTCCCCCGGCGGAAGGAGTTCGATGGACAAAGTGGTGGACGACCCAGCAGCGGCCGTTGCCGATATCGGTTCGGGCAGTTCGATCGCCGCGGGGGGGTTCGGCCTCTGCGGTGTCCCGAACGTGCTCATCGCGGCCCTGCTCCAGCACGGTTCCGGCGACCTCGAAGTGGTCTCCAACAACTGCGGGGTCGACGGCTGGGGTCTGGGCCAGCTGTTGTCCGCGGGTCGGATCCGGCGGATGGTCTCCTCCTACGTCGGAGAGAACAAGGAGTTCGCGCGGCAGTACTTGTCCGGTGAGCTCGAGGTCGAGCTGACCCCGCAGGGCACGCTGGCCGAGCGGCTCCGGGCCGGCGGGTCAGGCATTCCGGCCTTCTTCACCGCGACCGGTGTGGGCACCCAGGTCGCCGACGGCGGTCTGCCGTGGCGGTACGGGGCCGACGGTTCGGTGCTGATCGCGTCGCCGAAGAAGGAGACCCGGACGTTCGAGACGGCCGACGGTGCGAAGGACTTCGTGCTCGAGCGCGCCATCTGCTGCGACTTCGGACTGGTACGCGCCTGGCGCGGCGACCGGCACGGCAACCTGATCTATCGGGACTCGGCGCGCAACTTCAACCCGCTCGCCGCGATGTCCGGACGAGTGACCATCGCCGAGGTCGAAGAACTCGTCGAACCCGGCGAGCTCAACCCCAACGACATCCACACCCCGGGGGTCTACGTGCACCGAGTCGTCCCGTTGACCCGCGAGCAGGCCGCTGACAAGCGGATCGAACGACTGACCCTTCGACAGGCTCAGGGCGCGGGTTCCGGGGCTCAGGGCGCGGGTTCCGGGGGTCAGGGTGCGGGTTCCGGGGCTCAGGGCGCGGGTTCCGGGGCTCAGGGATCAGAGGGGGCGTCACTGTGAGCTGGACGCGGGAGGAGATGGCGGCCCGAGCGGCGGCGGAGCTGGCCGACGGGAGCTACGTGAACCTGGGGATCGGGCTGCCCACGTTGGTGCCGAACTACGTGGCCGACGACGTCGACCTGGTGCTCCAGTCCGAGAACGGCCTGCTGGGGGTCGGGCCGTACCCCCTCCCGGGTGAGGAGGACGCGGACCTGATCAACGCGGGCAAGGAGACGGTCACGCTGCGCCGGGGGGCGTCGGTGTTCGACTCCGCCACCTCGTTCGGCATGATCCGCGGCGGCAAGATCGACGTGGCCATCCTCGGGGCGATGCAGGTCTCCGTGGGCGGTGACATCGCCAACTGGACCATCCCGGGCAAGATGATCAAGGGCATGGGTGGCGCCATGGACCTGGTGCACGGCGCGAAACGGGTCATCGTGTTGATGGAGCACGTCGCCAAGGACGGGTCGTACAAGATCGTCAACGAGTGCTCGCTTCCCTACACCGGACTCAAGGTCGTGCAGCGGATCATCACCGACCTCGGCGTCATCGACATCACCGACGCCGGTCTCCACCTGGTCGAGCTGGCCCCCGGCATCGAGCGGGACGAGATCGTGGCCAAGACGGAGCCTCCGCTGATCGGGTGAGTCGGCGTACGATCGACAGCGATGGATCCGTCGGGGGACGCGATCTCGGGGCGGATCGGGGCCGGGCATGTCGGACGCGGGCACGGACTCCTTCGTGGGCGTCGTGATCGTGCTGGTGGCCGCCGTGGCCGTGGTCGCCGCCGTCAGTGGTGACCCCTTGACCCCGTCGCCCTCGGGCTCCCCCACCGCCTCGTCGTCACCGGCGCTGCGAACCTCGTCGGTCAAGGCGTCGACCAACATCCCCGGTGGCGCCCTGTTCGGCTGCACCGGTGACGTGATCTCCAACCGTACGGTCGGCAGCGGCAGCAAAGCCGTCAATCTGAAGGTCTACTACAGCACGACCGGCGGGGGCCGGAACTGCGCCGTGGCGACCAAGACCGGCGCTGCGGCCAGCCGGAAGGGTTCGGTGGAGGTCACCCTGCACTTCGCTGGGTACGACGGGAAGGCCTGGCCCAAGTCGGCCCGGCACCGGAGCTCCGCCTCGGCGTCCAAGGCCGGTGCGGTCTACCTCGACGACGCCGACGGGCGGTGCGTGTCGGCCGCGGCGGTCTTCACCCCGGCCGACGGCAGCAAACGTACGACCGTCGACTCGGGCCGGGTCGGCTGCGGCTGACGCGTCGGGTTCGGGTCAGCGACCGGTGCCGGCGTAGACGACCGCGACCTCGTCGGCGTCCAACCCGAAGGCCGTGTGCGCGGCGACGACTGCGCGGTCGACATCGTCTTCATCCACGACGACCGAGATGCGGATCTCCGAGGTCGAGATCATCTCGATGTTGACGCCGGCCTTGGCCAGGGCCGAGAAGAACTTGGCCGTCACGCCCGGGTGGGAGCGCATCCCGACCCCCACGACCGAGACCTTGCCGATCTGGTCGTCGTAGAGGACGTCGGTGAAGCCGACCTCGACCTGCAGCGCCTTCAGGGCGGCGATCGCGGTGGCGCCGTCGGTCCGCGGCAGGGTGAACGAGATGTCGGTGCGTGAGGTCTCCACGGCGGAGACGTTCTGCACGATCATGTCGATGTTGATCTCCGTGGCGGCCACGGCCTCGAAGATCCGGGCTGCCTCACCGACCTGGTCGGGCACGCCGACGATGGTGATCTTGGCTTCGCTGCGGTCGTGGGCGACGCCGGAGATGATGGCCTGCTCCATGGACTTTCCTTCCTCGAACTCTTGGACCCAGGTGCCGTCTTTGTCGGAGAACGAGGAACGCACGTGCACCCGTACGGTCTCGCGGCGGGCGTACTCGACGCAGCGCAGGTGCAGGATCTTGGCGCCGCACGCCGCCATCTCCAGCATTTCCTCGTAGCTGATCTCCGGGATCCGGCGCGCACTCGGCACGATCCGCGGATCGGCGGTGTAGACGCCGTCGACGTCGGTGTAGATCTCGCAGTAGTCGGCCCCGAGCGACGCGGCGAGCGCGACGGCCGTGGTGTCAGACGCGCCGCGCCCGAGGGTGGTGACGTCCTTGGTGTCCTGGGCGACGCCCTGGAAGCCCGCGACGATGACGATGTCACCCTGGTCCAGCGCACTCGTGATCCGACCGGGCGTGATGTCGATGATCCGCGCGTTGCCGTGGGTGCCCGTGGTGATGATGCCGGCCTGCGAGCCGGTCAGAGACCGAGCGTGCATCCCCTGGTCGGCGATGGCCATGGCCAGCAGAGCGGCGCTCATCCGCTCCCCCGCGGTCAGCAGCATGTCGAGCTCGCGAGGTGGCGGCAGCGGGGAGACCTGGAGCGCGAGGTCCATCAGCTCGTCGGTGGTGTCACCCATGGCCGAGATGACCACGACCACGTCGTGGCCGGACTGCTTCGTGGCGACGATGCGCTTGGCGACCCGTTTGATGCTCTCGGCATTGGCGACGGACGAGCCCCCGTACTTCTGCACTACGCGGCCCACGCCGACTCCTCACCTCACCAGCGGCCCTGAGGGCCGGCATCGTGGCCGTCATTTTGGCCGTCCACACTCTAGCCCGGACCTCGCCGAGCCAGTTTCCATGTCCACCTGAGGTCGGTACATTAGGCTAGCCTTGCCTATATGACACTCACGCGACGTCGCCTGCTGGCGGCTACGGGGACCCTCGCTGCTGCGTCCCTCCTCTCGGCCTGCAACTCCTCCTCGACCACTCCGGTCGAGGTCGCCGCGAACGCCTCGCCGTCCGGGACCGGCTTCCCGGTCGCGGTGACCCACAAGTACGGCGTCACCGAGGTGCTCACGCCCCCGCAACGCATCGTCACCGTCGGGCTGACCGAGCAGGACACCCTGCTGGCACTGGGCCACAGGCCCGTCGGGGTGACCGAGTGGTACGGCAAGCAGCCGTCCGCCGTGTGGCCGTGGGCCCGTACGGCGTTGGGTGACGCCCAGCCCGAAGTGTTGAGCACCGCCGACGGGTTCCAGCTCGAGAAGATCGGCGCCTTGGTCCCCGACCTGATCATCGGCACGAACTCGGGGATGACCAAACAGGACTACGCGAGCCTCTCGAAGCTGGCCCCGACGATCGCCAACAGCGGTAACTACGACAGCGACTACTTCGAGCCCTGGACCATCCAGACCAGCCAGATCGGCGCGGCCGTCGGCCGGCCCGCCGAGGCGGCGCAGCTCATCGCCGACATCCAGCGGCGGTACCGCGACGCGGCCGCCGCCCACCCGCAGTTCGCGAACCAGAAGGCGGTCTTCCTGCAGGCGCCGTACTACGAGGGCAACGCCATCGCGTACCAGGACGGGCTCGGCACCGACTTCATCACCGACCTCGGGTTCACCGTGCCGAAAGAGATCGACGCGTACGCGACCGAGGATGGCCAGGCGTACCTCCCGGTCGAGAAGCTCGACGTGCTCGACGTGGCCGACGTGCTCATCTGGGCCACCGAGAACGACGCGGCCAGGGCCGAGCTGGAGAAGAACAAGCTGTTCGGACAGCTGCGTGCCGTACGCGAGGGATGCTCGCTCTACACCGGGGCAGAACTGAGCGGGGCTATCTACTTCTCCACCGTGCTGAGCCTGCCCTACATCCTGGACACCCTGCTTCCCCAGCTGGAGCGGGTGTTGCCGGCCTGAGCCGTACCGGGTGAGAAATGCTGGCGCCTGGACTCGGTAGCGACACATAGCGGTGAAATACTGGCGGGGTGAGCACTCCCAGTGATCCTGTCCCGCAACGCATCGGGGACGTCGAGCGTGATCGCGCGGTCGAGTTGCTGCGCGAGCACATGGCGGTCGGACGGCTCGACCCGACCGAGTTCGACGAGCGGTTGACCGCAGCCCTGTCGGCGCGGACGGCCAGTGACCTGGAACCGCTGTTCAGCGACCTTCCCGGTCCTCGTCCCGGGCAGGAAGTAGCCACCACGGCCCCGTTCACGGCGCCGCCATGGCAGGCCTCGGACGCGGTGGCCACCCCTCAGCCGGCAGCCCACGTGCCGCACATGTCCCACCCGGGTATGAACAGCGGCCTGATGGCCGCGATCACCGCGATCATCTGGCCGGCCACCATCTTGTTCATCACCCTTGGACCGGGCTGGGCCAGTTACTGGTGGCTGGTCTTTCTCCCCATCTTCGTCACCTCCGCCATGGGGAAGAACCGCCAGGACCAGAGCCGCGAGCGTCAGCGGATCGAGCGGGAGCAGCGCGACCTCGACCGGCGACGTCGGGCACTCGGGGACTGAGCAGCAAGACGTCGTCCTAGAGTGGCGACCGTGAACGCTGACCGTGAGATCCGTTGGGGCATCGTCGGGCCGGGGCGGATCGCCGCACTCGTGATGGGCGACTTCCCGCACGTGCCGCAGGCCCGGGCCGTGGCTGTCGCGAGCCGCTCGATCGGCCGGGCTCAGGCCTTCGCCGACGAGCACGGAGTGGAGCGGGCGTACGGGTCCTACGCCGAGATCCTCGCCGATCCGGAGGTGGACGTCCTCTACATCGCCACCCCTCACCCGCAGCACCACCTCATCGCACTCGCGGCGATCGAGGCCGGCAAGGCCGTGCTGGTGGAGAAGACGTTCACGGCCACCGTGGCCGGAGCCGAAGAGGTCATCGACGCCGCCCGCCGGCGCCAGGTCTTCGCCATGGAGGCGATGTGGACCCGCTTCCAGCCGGCCGTCGTCGAGGCCCGACGGTTGATCGCCGACGGTGCCATCGGTGAGGTCCGCCAGGTCCAGGCCGACCTCGGGGTGGACCGGCCGTACGACCCGACCGACCGCCTCTTCGACCCCGCCCAGGGCGGTGGGGCGATGCTCGACCTCGGGGTCTACGTCGTCTCCCTCGCCCAGTACTTCCTGGGTACGCCGGACCAGGTCCACGTCAGCGGGTCGCTGGCCCCGACCGGGGTGGACGCCGAAGCCGGGCTGCTGCTGGCGTACGACGACGGCCGTGCGGCGTCCCTGCTGATCTCCCTCCGGAACCCGACGCCCGGTGCCGCACGGATCCACGGCACCGGGGGTTGGATCGACATCCCGCCGCGCTTCCACCACCCCAAGAAGATCATCCTCAAGCGCACCGGGCACGACGCGCAGACGATCGAGCGGCCGCCGTCGGGCACGGGCTACAGCCACGAGCTGATCGAGGTCACCGAGTCGTTGCTGGCCGGGCGGACCGAGAGCGTCGAGATGCCGTTGGCCGACACCTTGGCCGTGCAGCGGATCCTGAACGGGGCCTGCGAACAGCTGGGGGTCATCCACCGCGAGGATGCGAGCGTGCAGCTGTGACCACCACCACCGCCGGTCTCGTTCAAACCCCGGCCCGCCCACGGTCCCTGGTCGTCACCTCTGCCGCCACCGGCGTGGCGGTGATGTTGGCGGTGATGCTGATCTACGTGCTGATCCGGATCGGCTTTCATGTCGCGGTGAACCACACGGTCCCCGCCGGCGGGACGGCGCTGCCGACTCCCGACACCCCGGACCGGATCTTCGGGGTCTACGTGATCGGCAGCATGATCACCCTCGCGCCGTCGATGCTGGCCGGTGGCGCGGGCGGTGCCCTGCTGGGCGTGGTGATGCGGGCGACCTGGCGTCGGCAGAGCCTGCTGGGCTCGTGGTTGACCGGTTCGCTGCTGGCCTGCGTGCTGAGCGGCATCGTCAACGGGATGGTGCTGATCCGCTCCCGGACCGTGCCGCTCCGCTTCTCGGAGTGGGCGCCCCTGTTGGGCTACCCGTCGATCATCTTCATCGTGGTCATGGGTGGCCTCGGCGTCTGGCTCTTCACCAGCCCGGCCCGCGACAGGGATTGATCAGTCGGGCCGCTCAGACCTCGACGAAGCGACGGCCCTCGAACGCCCGACCCAGGGTGACCTCGTCGGCGTACTCCAGGTCTCCGCCCACCGGCAGACCGCTGGCCAACCGGCTGACCCGGACGCCGAGCGGCAGCAGAAGCCGGCTCAGGTACGTCGCGGTCGCCTCGCCCTCGAGGTTGGGGTCGGTCGCGAGGATGACCTCGGTGACCGTCCCGTCGGCCAGTCGCATGCAGAGCTCACGGATCTTGAGGTCGGCCGGTCCGATGCCGTCGATGGGGCTGATCGCGCCGCCCAGCACGTGGTAGCGACCCCGGAACTCGCGCGTCCGCTCCACCGCGACGACGTCCTTGGACTCCTCGACCACGCAGATCATCGCCTGGTCCCGGCGAGAATCACGACAGATCCGGCACTGGGTCTCCTCGGCGACGTTGAAGCAGACCTCGCAGAACCTCACCGTCTCCTTGACCAGCTTGAGGGTGGCGGCGAGGCGCAGCACGTCGTCGTGGTCGGCGGCGAGGATGTGGAAGGCCAGCCGCTGGGCGCTCTTCGGCCCGATCCCGGGCAAGCGCCCGAGCTCGTCGATCAGGTTCTGAACCGGCCCCTCGTACATCAGAAGGGCAGGCCGCCGATGCCGCCGGCGAGCGGACCCAGCTTGGCGGCAGTCAGGGCCTGGGACTTGCTCGTGGCGTCACGCACCGCTGCGATGACCAGGTCGGCGAGGGTCTCGGTGTCGGTGGGGTCGACCGCCTCGGGCTTGATGGTCAGACCGATCAGCTCACCGGCCCCGGTGATGGTCGCGGTGACCAGGTCACCGCCGGAGGAACCCTCGATCTCGGTCTCAGCCAACTCCTGCTGGGCCTGCATGAGCTGCGCCTGCATCGCCTGGGCCTGAGCGAACAGTCCGGACATATCGCCTTCGGGAATCATGGACGCGCTCCTGGATCGGTACGACGGTGTGAGTGACAACGCGCTGGGCCCAACTTCGTCGGATACAGCGCAGTCAGCCTATGCGCCATGTTCCTCTTCGGCGATGATCTCCGCGCCGAGATGGCGGGCCAGCAGCTCGGTGTGCGACTCCGTCGACTCCTCCAGGTCGCTGTCGTTGCGGGTCGCCGCGGCGTCGCGCTCGTCGTCGGCGGACCCGATGGCCTGACCCTGCCGGGTGGGACGGATGCTCTGCCGTGCCTGCTCACGCAGGGCCGGGTCGCGTACGGCCGGGTCGGGCGGCGTCGCTGGTGAGGTCGGAGCCTGAACCGGCTCGGACGGGGTCGGCGCCTCGGGCGCTCGGGCCGGTGAGTTCCAGGATCGCGCGGCGTCCTCGCTGACCGGTGCGGGTCGGCCCGGTGGCGGCGCGCTGGGAGCCGAGTCGACCATCGTCTCGAGCTTGTAGTCGACCCCGAGCACGACGATCAAGGCCTCTTTCAGCACGTCCTCGCTGCCGCCGCGGGAGAAACTGTCCCGGGCGCCCACGTTCGCCATCGACAGCAGCAGGGTGCCGTTGCGCACCTCGGCGACCTGCGCGTTCTGGCTGAGCAGGATCCAGGTGAACCGCCGCTTGCCCTTGACCTCCTCGAGGACCTCGGGCCACAGCCGGCGTACGTCGGTGACCGTCAGTTGTGGCCCGGCGCCGGTGACGGTCGGCGTCACGGGTGGGATCGCATTTCCCGCGCTGGTGTCGTCGGTCTCGCCGCCGGCCGCTCCCCGGGCGTCGGAGGCCGGCGCGGGCTGGGTCGGCGCCGCCGGTTGGGCCGGCTTCGATTCGGCTGCCCGGGATTCAGCAGCCTGGGGCTCGGCAGCCGGCTGGGCGACCGGCGTCTGGGCCGGGCTGACTGGTGCCGGCACCGCGGGTGCGGGAGCGGCCGCAGTCGAGGGCCGTTGGACGGGCTCGGCCGCGACGGGTGACTCGGTAGCCGTACGCCCGGTCATCCCAATCCGTCGTTCGAGCCGGTCGAGGCGGGCGTGGATCCCGCGTTCGTCGACGTCGGCGCCGGGCAGCAGCACCCGAGCGCACATCAGCTCCAGGTGCAGGCGCGGTGCGGTCGTACCCCGCATGTCGGTCAACCCGGTCGCGATGACCTCGGCCGCACGGGTCAGCTCCCCCGCGCCGAGCGAGGCTGCCTGGTTGGACAGCCGCTCGGCCTGGTCCGGCGCGACCTCGACCAGCCCCGAGGTCAGCGCGTCGGGCACCGCCGCCACGATGACCAGGTCCCGCAGCCGCCGCAGCAGGTCTTCGGCGAAGCGCCGTGGATCCTGACCGACCTCGATCACCTTGTCGACACAGGAGAAGACCCCGCCGGCATCCCCGACCGCGAAGGCGTCGACGAACTCGTCGAGCAACGAGTCCGGGGTGTAGCCGAGCAGCGACGTCGCCTGGGCGTACGAGACGCCCGAGTCCTCGGCCCCGCCGAGAAGCTGGTCGAGCACCGACAGCGAGTCCCGGACCGAACCGGCGCCGGCGCGGACGACCAACGGCAGCACGACCGACTCGACCGCGATCCCTTCGGCGGCGCACAGCTTGGCCAGGTAGTCGCTCAGCACCCGAGGCGGAACGAGCCGGAACGGGTAGTGGTGGGTCCGCGATCGGATCGTGCCGATCACCTTGTCCGGCTCGGTGGTCGCGAAGATGAACTTCACGTGCGGCGGTGGCTCTTCGACCAGCTTGAGCAGGGCGTTGAAGCCCGCCGTGGTCACCATGTGTGCCTCGTCGACGATGTAGATCTTGTACCGACTCGAGACCGGGGCGAAGAACGCCCGCTCGCGCAGGTCGCGGGCGTCGTCGACCCCTCCGTGACTGGCCGCGTCGATCTCGATCACGTCGATCGACCCCGGCCCGCCCCGGGCCAGGTCCTGGCAGGACTGGCACTCACCGCAGGGCTCGGCCCGCGGGCCCCGCTCGCAGTTCAGCGCTCGTGCCAGGATGCGTGCCGAGGTGGTCTTGCCGCAGCCGCGCGGCCCGGAGAAGAGGTAGGCGTGGTTGACCCGGTTGTTGGCCAGCGCGCGCTGCAACGGCTCGGTGACGTGTTCTTGACCGATGACGTTGGCGAAGGTGTCGGGCCGATAGCGGCGGTAGAGCGCCAGCGGAGCGGGCGCGATCGAGGTCGTCACGGGTTGGGTCTGCGCAGGAGAGGTCGGGGCGTCGAACAGCGGCTCGTCGTCGGGTCCCGGAGCGAAGGAGTCCTCCGGCTCGTCCCGTTCGTCGAACTCTGGTTCATCCACGGTCCAAACCCTATGCCCCGGCACTGACAGTGCCGACCCGTGCAGACTAGGCAGCCTCGAGCCCCCGCACCGAGGAGACCGGCGATCCAGACTTTCCTGCCCTACGCCGACTTCGCCGACTCTGCCGCCGTCCTGGACACCAAGCGGCTCGGCAAGCAACGCGTCGAGAACCTGCAGATCTTCCAGGTGCTCGTCGCTCTGCGTTGGAACCGCAGCAGCGCCGACGCGTTCATCGAGGTCTACGAGCCCAAGGCCTGGCGCAACCACCCCGCGGTCCGCGGCTGGCGTGGCCACGAGGCCGCTCTGGTCGACTACCAGCGGGTCATCTGTGCCGAGTGGGCGCTGCGCGGCTTCAAGGACACCTGCGCGGCCAGCACGGTTTCACTGCTCGCGGCGAGCGGGTGCTCCGAGCTCGTCGTGCGGCCCGCCTGGACCTTCGACCCGGCTGTGCACCGGTCGCACCAGTCCAACCTGATCCGGAAAGACCCCGACTTCTACACGCCGCTGTTCCCAGGCGTCCCGGCGGACCTCGACTACGTGTGGCCGGCCTGATGCCCGACATTCGCATCGGCATCTCCGGCTGGACCTACGCACCGTGGCGGGGCACCTTCTATCCCCCCGGGCTGCCCCAACGCCGCGAGCTCGCCTTCGTGGCCGAGCGG
>DATDBS010000057.1:0-17751 GCA_036524735.1 Propionibacteriaceae bacterium | reverse complement strand
ACCTGGCCTCGGGCGAACCAGGCCTCGGCCAGCTCCAGCTCGGTGGTGATCTCCAGGTCGACCCCGGCTTCGGCCGCCGCACTGCGCAGCGCCGCCTGCTGGTTCAGGGGTGCACTCGGGTGGGGTTTGAAGACCACCCGGCGCTGGGTGGAGCGGCCGGCCCGGACGATCAGCTCGCGGTAGAGCCGGATCTCTTCGGTCTCCGACAGCAGATCGGCGGCGGCGAGGTACTGGCCGAGGACGAGGACCACCTGCTCCTGCGGCTCGGTGTGCGCGGGACTCATCGAGGCGATCACGGCCCGGAACCGGTCGGTCGAGACGACGGTCGGGGGTACCTGCCAGTCCGCGAGCAGCATGGGCACCAGGCCGGGCACCAGGTCGAGGTGCAGCAGCCGCTCGATTCGCCAGCCGACGTCGTCGGGCAACGCCGTACGGGTCGGGCCGTAGCTCATCAACCCGTCGGCGTACACGTCGATCCGGGCGTCGGCGAAGACGCGGGCCAGGGCCAGGGCCGGGCTGGCCTGGATGCTCTCGAGCACGAGGTGGACGGTGTCGTCACCGAGCCCCCAGAGGGCGCGGAGCGACCGCTCCCACAGCGGCAGCTCGGCCGAGCGGGGTGCCCAGGCCGACGGGTGCTGCGGCGCGATGGTGTCGTTGTAGTCGATGGTCGCGTCGAACCGGTCGAGCAGGGTGTCGACCCCGGCCACGTCGGTGACGGCGGCCGTGACCTCGGGCATGGCGGCGTTGTTGGTCAGCAGCAGCAGGCGTCGGTCGGCCGCCGGGAACAAGCCCTCGTCGAGGGCTGCGGCGACGGTGGCCAGCCCGTACGCCGTCGAGGCCACGAAGATCTGGGTCGTCATGCGGCGCTCCGCAATTCGCGAACCAGCTGGGCCCGCTCGGGGTCGAGTCGGGCGACGGCCTCGTCGAGCTCGGCGGTGGGCAGCCGGCCCAATGACGCTGCCGTCAGCGCGACCAGCCGCTGGCCGAGCGCGGTCTCGTACCGGTCGAGCTGGTTGATGTGGTGGCAGACCATCGCGCAGTACGAGCGGAGCGCCTTGGGCATGAAGCGCTCGGCCTCCCGGTCGGCCCGGACGGCGGCGATGATGCCTTCGAAGGCCGGGATGTAGTCGAACTGGCGCTCGTCGGCGATCTGGGTCAGCGAGGCCGCGACCTCGCGCCGGTAGCGGACGCCGAGCAGGCTGACCACCGCGAACGACTCCGCGTGCAGGTGCAGCTGCCAGATCCAGGGTCGGTCCTCGCAGGTCCGCAGGCGCTCGTCGAACAGCATCACCCCGGAGTCGAGCAGCCGCCGGTCGCAGACGCCGGCCCATGCGTTCGGAGCGTCGACCGAGGAGCGGTGGCCGACCCCGCCGATCCCCCGGCGCGGGGGAGCGACCACGCCGCGCGGGCCGTACGGCACCCGGTGCACGGAGCGCTCCCGGCCGCGGACCTGGACGTGATCGGTACGGACGAAGTCGCAGCCCAGCTCGGTGATCGCGGCGAGCAGGGCCGGGAAGTAACCGGCGGCCGCTACGTCGTCACCGTCGAGGAACGTGAGGTAGCGACCCTTGGAGGCGGCCATCCCGGTGTTGCGGGCGGCGGCGAGACCGCGGTTGCGCGGCTGGGTGACCAGCGTCGCGCCGGGCAAATGGTCGACGGCCTCGGCCAGGATCGCCGGCGTCGCATCGCTCGAACCGTCGTCGACGAGCACGAACTCGATCCCCGGCGCGGCGTTGACGGCCAGGCTGCGGAGGGTCTGGGCGGCGTACGACTCGACGTTGTAGAACGGCACGATCACGGACATCTGGGTCACCCCCGTGACGTTAGGTCGCCCTCGCCCGTCGCCGGTGGACCCCAGATGAGCACCGGACCAACGGCAGGTGAACTCACGGTGACCCCCCGTTGGCTGGGCTCGGATCATGATCAGGTCTGAGCCGGACCGGGGCGCTCGGGGGGCGCGTTCGGGGCGCGCTCGGGGGGTGCAAGTTTCGCAGGTATACCTGCGATGTCCTCGCCTTACCCGGGATATATCGCGGGTAAAGCGCAAAGGTCCCGGGTAGAGATGGGTCCGTCGGCCGTACCAGCCCACGTGCGGCCTGGTGTCGATGAGCGGGCCCGGTCCAGCGCCTCACCACGCAGCGATGCCCTGACCCACGAGGGGTCAGGGCATCGCGTGTGTGGTCTTACTTGAGGGTGACCTTGGCGCCGGCCGCCTCGAGGGCGTCCTTGGCCTTCTCGGCCTGCTCCTTGGTGACCTTCTCCAGAACAGCCTTGGGGGCGGCCTCGACCAGGTCCTTGGCCTCCTTGAGACCGAGGCTGGTGAGGGTACGCACCTCCTTGATGACCTGGATCTTCTTGTCGCCAGCCGCCTCGAGGATGACGTCGACCTCGTCGGAGGCCTCCTCTTCCTCGACGACAGCGCCGCCGCCGGCACCGGCCGGAGCAGCTGCGGCCACGGGGGCAGCAGCGGTGACGTTGAACGTGGTCTCGAATTCCTTCACGAACTCGCTGAGCTCGATGAGGGTCAGTTCCTTGAACGCGTCAAGCAACTCTGTGGTGCTGAGCTTCGCCATGGTGGCAGTCCTTCCTTAGTTTTCGTCCGCAGCGGATGCTGCTGTGTCGTCCGCAGCGGGCGCTGCTTCGGCCTCGGCGGGCTCAGAGGTGTCCTCTGCGTCCGCAACGGCCAGTTCTTCGTTGGTCGGCTCGGTCGCCTCGGCCTCGGGGGCCTCGACAACGGCCGGCACACCAGCGCCGGCGATGAGCTCGGGGTTCTCGGCCGCAGCCTGCTCCAGCGCCGCCAGCAGGCGGGCGGTCTGGGACAGCGGTGCGGAGACGAGGGAGATGGCCTGCTGCAGGACGCCCTGCATGCCGCCGGCGACCTTGGCGAGGAGAACCTCGCGGGACTCCAGGTCGGCCAGCTTCTTGACCTCGTCGGAGTTCAGGAACTTACCGTCCAGAACCCCACCCTTGATGACCAGATTCGGGTTGGTCCGTGCGAAGTCACGCAGACCCTTCGCCACGGTGACCGGGTCACCGTCGATGAAGGCAATCGCGGTCGGGCCGACGAGGTGTTCCTCGATGCCGTCCACACCCGCTTCACGGGCCGCGATGGTGGTCAGCGTGTTCTTCGACACGGCGTAGGTGGCGTTCTCACCGAGATTACGGCGCAGCTCTTTGAGCGCCTTCACGGTGAGTCCGCGGTACTCGGTCAACACGACGCCCGCGGAGCTGGAGAACTTGTCCTTCAGCTCTGCGACATCGGCTGCCTTGTCCGGCCTCGCCATAGTCTCCTCCACTTCTTCACGCGCTACGTGTGTAGCGCTTCCGAAGGGCTGGCCCCGAACAACAAAAAAGCCCCTTGCGCACAGGCGACAAAGGGCAACCGGAAAACCTGACGTCTTCCAACCAACTCTTGCTCAACCTGCGCGGGCCATCCGTTGTACGGAGTCTTCGGGTCGGGCGGCGAAGCGCTCCCAGGAGCACGTCCACCTCTCGAACCAACCAGCGGTCTTCGGCAGAGGTGAATATACGGGGCTGCGGCCCGCCGGACCAAATCCCTCGGCATCACCTCACTGCGCGATCAGCACCAGGATCCCGTCGGTGACGAACTCACTGCCCTGCTCGTCGCGGATGGAGACCTGGATCAACCAAGGCCCGGGGGTGGCCAGGTCCACCTCGGCCCGGTAGGTCTCACCCTGCTCGGTGACGGTGGCCGGCACCGGCCCGGCACCGGACTGGGGTTGATACCCCGCAACCGCCGGGAGTTCCGCCAGGGCACGGCGTACGCCCTCGCGATCGGTGTAGCGCAGCGCGACGGTGTTGGGTCCGACCACGCCGGGCGCGATGCTCCAGTGCATCACCCCGGTGCCCAGCGCGACGTCGCCCGACCCGCCCGGCTTCATCGGCCCGATCTGACCGTGGTTCATCTCGTGACCCTGGGCGGGCGGCGGCACGTCGTTCGCCCGGGGGTTCTGCAGGGTCAAGACCGTAGTCGCAGTGATCACGGCGACCAGGATGAGGACCTCGTACGCGAGCAGCCGGGTCAAGCGGCCCCACGCGGCGGCACCCCAGTCGCAACGCAGGATCGTGGGCACCAGGCGGGTGCGGTTCCACAGCGCGATCCCTGCCGCGGCCAGGACGAGCGCGATCTTGACGCCGAGGGCGACCCCGTACGCCGAACGCACGTCCGCCAGCGACCCCATCATGACCACCGCCAGCACCACGCCGGCGACGGCGAGCACCGCAACGGTCAGGCCGGCGAGACCGGAGAACCGGGCCACGACCCGGGCGGACTCCTCGACCGGCTCGTCGCGACGCCGGGCCGAAACCACGTACGCCACCAAACCGACCAGTCCGCCGATCCAGGTGGACGCCGCTGCCGCATGGATGAGGTCGGCGACCACCAGCAGCCACCCGGGTTCGAAGCTCCGGGTGTGCCCGACCACCGGGAACGACAACAGAGCGAGAGCCAGACCCACGATGGCCAGGCCCCGACGTGGCACGGCGCCGGCCCGGACGGACCCGACCAAGGCCAGCGCGCCGACCACCGCGAGCAGGCCCGCCAGGAGCCCACCGCCCGGCAGGCGCAGCCAGTCGAGCGGGCTCCAGAGCCGGGACACGTCGTTGCCGGCCAACCGGGCCGCACTGAGGGGTACGCCGACGGCGGCAGTCAGCACGGTGACGACCCCGGCGCCCACGACCAACCGTCGCCGGCCCCGCGAGGTGGGCGCGCCGCGTACCACCAGCAGCTCGAACCCGACCAGCCCGATCATGACGGTCAGACCGAGGTAGCCCAAGGCCTGGTTCACGCCGTAGCCCGCGGCCACCGGTGACAGGGTGGCCGGAGCGTCCGGACCGACCGGGACGGCGCCCTGCTGTCCAACCGCGAAACGCAGCGTGTCCGCGAGGGGATGAGCGTCGGTCGAGTAGACGTGCCAGACGAGGGCGTAGCTGCCGTCGGCCAAGCCCTTGGGAAGTGCGACCTGGACCGAGTTTCCCGATCGCGTGGCCGCGACGTCGGTCCGCCCGGACGCACTGTAGAGCTCGAACCCTCCGGTGACCGGCTCGACCGCTTCGTCGAAGGTCAGCACGACGGATGCGGGGGCCTGAGCCAGCACGGTGCCCGCATTCGGGTCGGTGGTCACCAGACTCGCGTGGGCCTGCGCCGGCGTCGTGGAGGTCAAGCACAACAGGGCGATCGACCCAGCGAGGAGCAGGGCCGCACGGACCGTCCACCGAACTCGCTGCATGACCTACCCAGGTGTTGTCGCTGGTTTCCGAGCCTTCGTCGGAGTCAGCAGAATAACGGCGATCCCGCCAGGACCTGATGGGTCACGGCCCGTGATCTTTTCCTGAAAGTTTGGCGAGAATGTCTCGGTTTGATAACGTGCGGCGATGCCGGTTGCCTCGACAACGATGTCGTACCACCTACACCGACCGGCGACAAACGCAGAGGGAGCGACCGCATGGGGAAAATCCTGAAGAGCACAGCATCGGTGGTGGCGGGTCTGGCCTTGGCCTTCACGTCCACGATCGCCTCTGGGCTTCCGGCTAGCGCCGCCGAAGGATGCAACGTCACCTTCGACACCTACAAGACCATCCAGAAGGGCTCCACCGGGGACCAGGCCAAGGCCGTCGAGTGCCTCTTGGACCAGGCGGGTTTCACCGCTACCGTCGACGGCAAGATCACGGCCGCCGAGGCACAGCAGATCGCCAAGTTCCGCAAGTCCGTCGGCCTCGACGTCGTCACCGCTGTAGGTCGTCGTGGCTGGAGCGCACTCATCGCTCAGGGCGACACCCCGACCCTGAAGGCCGGTGACACCGGTGCCGACGTGTCCCGCCTGCAGCTGGCCGTCAGGGCCGGTGGCTTCACCAAGATGCCGACGACCGGCACCCTCGACGCCGCCTCGGTCGCCGCGTTGAAGAGCGCCCAGAAGGAGCGCAACCTCACCCAGTCCGGCACCGCCGACGCCAAGACCTGGAAGCTGCTGCAGTCCGGCAAGCTCGTGATCAAGAACACCGCCAAGAAGGCGAAGCCGAAGAAGTCCGGCTCGTCCAGCAAGGGCACCCGGGCGCTCGCCTTCGCCAAGAAGCAGCTCGGCGAGAAGTACCGTTACGGCGCGGCCGGACCGAACCGGTGGGACTGCTCGGGTCTGACCCAGAAGGCGTGGAAGTCGGTGGGTGTGAGCCTCCCCCACAACACCCGCGCCCAGTGGAAGAAGGGCAAGAAGGTCTCCAAGTCCGACCTCAAGAAGGGCGACCTCGTCTTCTTTTACTCCGGCATCAGCCACGTGGCCGTCTACGCCGGCAACGGCAAGGTCATCCACGCGCCGCGCCCGGGTAAGAAGGTCAGCTACATCAAGATGAAGTACATGCCCTACAAGGGTGCTCGCCGACCGGGCTGATCCCCGCGTCGTACCCGTCACGACGTCCGCGTCATCGAGGCTTTCGCCCCGGTGACGCGGACGTTCTGCGTTGTGGTTGCCTGGGGCCGTGCAGACGTGTGTACGCGAGGCCCGCGAGTCCGATATCGGCGTCATCCGGCAGCTGATCCAGGATCTCGCGGAGTACGAGAGGTCGGCCGACCAGGTCAAGGTCACCCCCGACCAGCTGCGGACGGCCCTGTTCGGCGATCACCCCGCCGCGTACGCCCTGGTCGCCGAGGCCGACGATCAGGTGGTCGGCTTCGCGCTCTACTTCCTGAACTTCTCCACCTGGGAGGGCGTGCACGGGATCTATCTCGAGGATCTGTACGTGAAGCCCGAGCACCGGGGCAGCGGTCTCGGCAAGGCCCTGCTCAAGGCGCTGGCCAAGATCGCCGTCGACCGCGGCTACGCGCGGTTCGAGTGGTGGGTGTTGGACTGGAACGAGCCCGCGATCAGCTTCTACCAAAGCCTCGGGGCCGTCGCCATGGATGAGTGGACCGTCTTCCGGCTCAGCGGTGATGATTTGCTGGCGGTGGCCGCACCGTAGCTGTGCCGCATTGGCAGGTGTCGTGCCTATCTGGCAGGGCGCCGTCGCCTACGGTCGAGATCTACGTTGAAGACCAACCAGGAGGCTCGGACATGACGACCACGGCACCATCCATCATCGGCGGACCCACGCTGCCCCAGGAGCGCCGGCTGGTCACTGAGCTGCCTGGTCCGCGCTCCCGCGAGCTGTTCGCCCGCAAGACCAGCGCGGTCGCCAGTGGCGTCAGCATGATGATGCCGGTGTTCGCCGCGGCCGCCGGTGGCGGTGTGGTGGTCGACGTGGACGGCAACTCCCTCATCGACCTGGGTTCGGGGATCGCTGTGACCGGGGTCGGCAACGCCCATCCGGCGGTCGCGGCCGCCGTCGCCGAGCAGGTCGAGCGGTTCACCCACACCTGCTTCATGATCACCGGCTACGAGGGCTACGTCGAGGTCGCCGAGACGCTCAACCGGCTGGCCCCGGGTGACCACGAGAAGCGCACCGCCCTGTTCAACTCCGGTGCGGAGGCCGTCGAGAACGCGGTCAAGATCGCCCGGTCGTACACCCGCAAGACCGCTGTGGTCGCCTTCGACCACGCTTACCACGGTCGCACCAACCTGACCATGGCCCTGACCGCCAAGAACATGCCCTACAAGAACGGCTTCGGCCCGTTCGCCGGTGAGGTCTACCGCGCACCCATGTCCTACCCCTACCGCGACGGGCTCAGCGGCGTCGACGCGGCCAAGGTCGCGCTGACCCAGATCGAGAAGCAGGTGGGGGCCGACAACCTGGCTGCGATCATCCTCGAGCCCATCCAGGGTGAGGGTGGCTTCGTCGTCCCGGCGCCGGGCTTCCTGGCCGAGCTGGTCACCTGGTGCCACGCCAACAACGTCGTCTTCATCGCCGACGAGGTGCAGACCGGCTTCGCCCGGACCGGCGCCATGTTCGCCTGCGACCACGAGGGCATCGTGCCCGACCTGTTGGTCACCGCCAAGGGCATCGCCGGCGGGATGCCGCTGTCCGCGGTGACCGGTCGGGCCGACATCATGGACGCTGCGCACGTGGGCGGCCTGGGCGGCACCTACGGCGGCAACCCCGTGGCCTGCGCCGCGGCGCTGGCTTCCCTCGACGCCTTCGAGAACGACGGTCTGATCGAGCGGGCCCGTGAGCTCGAGACCGTGATCGTCGACCGGCTGCACCAGGTCCAGGCCGCCGACCCGCGGGTGGGCGACGTCCGTGGCCGGGGCGCCATGATCGCGATCGAGCTGGTCGACCCGACCACCGGCGACCCCGACGCGGCCTTGACCGCCCAGGTGGCCAAGGCCTGCCACGCCGTCGGGGTCATCGTGCTGACCTGCGGCACCTACGGCAACATCATCCGGCTGCTGCCGCCGCTCGCCATCACCGACGAGCTGCTTCTCGAGGGACTCGGCGTGATCGCCGACGCCCTCGCCCAGAACTGACCACCCGCCCTTGATCTCGGAGGCTTGCCGATGACCACCCTCACCACCACCCCGTACGCCGAGCTCCTCGAACGGGTGCCCACCGGGCTGCTGATCGACGGCACCTGGGTCGGTTCCAGCACCGGCGCGACGATCGACGTGACCGACCCGGCGACCGGCGAGGTGCTGGTCACCATCGCCGACGCCTCGCCTGCCGACGGACTCCGCGCTCTCGACGCCGCCTGCGCGGCCGCCGCCGAGTGGGCCGCGACGCCCCCACGGCAGCGCGGGGAGACCCTGCGCCGGGCGTTCGACCTGGTCACCGAGCGCAAGGACGACTTCGCCACCTTGATGACCCTCGAGATGGGCAAGCCGCTCAAGGAGGCGTACGGCGAGGTCACCTACGGCTCCGAGTTCCTGCGCTGGTTCAGCGAGGAAGCCGTTCGGATCAGCGGCCGCTACGGCACGAACCCGGAGGGCAACGGCCGTACGCTCGTCTCCCACCGCCCGGTCGGTCCGGCGTACCTCATCACGCCCTGGAACTTCCCGCTGGCCATGGCGACCCGTAAGATCGCCCCGGCGCTGGCCGCCGGATGCCCGATGGTCATCAAGCCCGCGGCCAACACCCCGCTGACCACGCTGCTGTTGGCCCAGGTGCTCAGCGACGCCGGAGTTCCCGCCGGCGTGGTCAACGTCGTACCCTCCTCGGACTCCGGGGCCATCTCGGAGCCGATCATCTCCGACCCGCGGTTGCGCAAGCTGTCCTTCACCGGATCGACTCCGGTCGGTCGTAAGTTGCTCGTCCAGGCCGCCGAGAACGTGCTCAAGACCTCGATGGAGCTGGGAGGCAACGCCCCGTTCCTGGTCTTCGGCGACGCGGATGTGGACGCTGCGGTGGAGGGCGCGATGTTGGCCAAGTTCCGCAACATCGGCCAGGCCTGCACCGCCGCCAATCGCTTCATCGTGCACGCGTCGGTGGCGGAGGAGTTCACGACCAAGATCACCGAGCGGGTACGCAAGCTCGTCGTCGGCCCCGGCGTCGACGAGGGCACCACGATCGGTCCACTGATCGACGCCAAAGCCGTCAGTGCCACCCACGAGCTCGTCAGCGACGCGGTCTCCGGCGGCGCTCGCGTGACCACCGGTGGCGAGGCCATCGACGGAGCGGGCAGCTTCTACGCTCCCACCGTGCTGTCCGGGGTCTCCCCCGCAGCTCGGCTGATGCGCGAGGAGATCTTCGGGCCGGTGCTGGCCATCACCACCTTCACCGACGACACCGAGGGCATCGCCTTGGCCAACGACACCGAGTACGGCCTGGTCAGCTACGCCTACACCCGGGATCTGGCGCGCGCACACCACCTGATCGATGCGTTGGACACCGGGATGATGGGCCTCAACACCGGCCTCGTCTCGAACGCCTCGGCCCCCTTCGGCGGCGTCAAGCAGTCGGGCCTGGGCCGCGAAGGTGGCGCTGAGGGCATCCATGAGTACCTCGAGACGAAGTACACCCTGATCCCGGCCTGATCCAGGGGCGGCCGTCAGGTAGTGTCAACACTTTATTGACATGAGACCGTCGTCAACATATTGTTGACGACATGAACCGTTCCTTCGACCTGACTCTTTACGGCATCAACGAATCGAAGCCGGGTCCGCGCTGGCAATCTCTGTTCAACGCGGTCTGGCCGGCCTACCGCGGCTGGTACCTCAGTGAGGGCCGGAGTGCTCGACCCGACCTCGCCACCGCCGAGACCCAGCTCCGCAGGCACATGCCCGAGCTCGTCCCCACCTGGCGCCGGATGGTCGAGCTCGCGGGCGACGACGAGCTCGCGGCGACCATGCTGACCCTGTGGGACACCCCCAAGTTCCTTCCCGGCTGCTCGCAGGCGGTGCTCTCAGGGCCGGAGCCGGCCCTGATCCGCAACTACGACTACAGCCCTGACCTGTTCGAGCAGGTCGTCTACTCCAGCGAGTTCTCGACCCGCAAGGTGATCGGCACCGGTGACTGCATCTGGGGTCTGCTGGACGGGATGAACTCCGACGGGCTCGCCGTCTCGCTCGCCTTCGGCGGGGCGCCGGGATCCGCGCCAGGATTCGCGGCTCCACTGGTCGTCCGCTACCTGCTCGAGGTCGCCGGCACCACGGCCGAGGCCAAGCAACGGTTGATCGGACTGCCCGTGTCGATGTCGTACAACCTGACCATGGTCGACGCGGCCGGGGAGACGACCACGGCGTACGTGGCTCCGGGGGTCGATCCGACCTTCTTCACCGCACCCGTGGCCACCAACCACCGCGGTGACACGCCGGAGTTCCCCGAGCACGCCCGCCGCTTCCGCAGCGTCGAACGCGTGGAGCTGCTCGGCGAGGCGGTCGAGGCCGGCCCGAGCGTCGACCAGCTGGCCGATCGGTTCCTGCAACGGCCGCTCTACAGCGACGACTACGAGGGCTCCTTCGGCACGCTCTACACTGCGGTGTACCGACCGGCCGACGGTGAGGTGCACTACCGCTGGCGCAACGACCGGTGGACACGATCATTCTCATCTCCCGGGGAGACGAAGACGGTGACTCTGAACGGCGACACCGACGGGGACCTGCAGGCGGTGCCTGCGGCGGCCGGGCCTTCGGTGGCCGGGCCTTCGGTGGCCGGGCCTTCGGTGACCGAGTCTGAGTGGACCGAGTTCGCCGAGCAATCGAGCGCCGAGCTGGGTGGTCTGACCCGTCGCATGATCGATGCCCTGTCCCACCGCTCCGACGAGACGGCATTCGCCGAGCTGCTCGGACTCTACGAGACCTTGGGCGTGGCCATGGGTGAGTCGGCCCGCACCCTGGCCGAGCACGGCTCGTGGTCGCGCGTCGCCGGGGTGGCCGGGGTCAGCCGGCAGGCGGCCTGGTACCGCTGGAAGGAGTAGGTCATCCTCCGATGACCGTGACCCTGGCCCGGCTCCTCCGAGTCCCGGCCCTTGCCCTGCGGTTGTTGGCCGGTGACGACGAGCGCCCGATCAGCTGGGTGCACAGCTCCGACCTCGCCGACCCCACCCCGTTCCTCGGACCCGGTCAGCTGCTGCTGACGACCGGCACGCAGTTTGCCCCCGACGACCCGGACCAGAGCTACCGCGACTACGTGGCCCGGTTGGGCGAGGCCGGGATCCGGGCGATCGGATTCGGCACCGACGTCGTACGGTCGGGAACCCCGGCCGAGCTGGTGGCGGTCTGCGACGCGTACGCGATGGCGTTGGTCGAGGTGCCTTACCGGACGCCGTTCATCGCGGTCGCACGGTGGGTGGCCGACGCGATGGCCGAGGAGGCTCACGCCCGGGACGCCTGGACCCTTCAGGCGCAGCGGGCCATCTCGGTCGCCGCCCTGTCCAAGGGCCGCATCCTGGCTGTCCTCGACGAGCTGGCTCGGCAGCTGTCGGCCGAGGTCATCCTGTACGACGGTCACGGCACCCTCAGCTCGCGGCACGGCCTCGCGTCGGCCACCGGAACGAGCGGATCCGTCCAGCGCGAGGCGCTACGGATGCTGCACCGCGGAATGCGGACGGCCTCGACGCTGGATCAGCACGGGGAGCACGTCGCGCTACAGACCCTCGGCCGTCGCAACGAGCTCCGCGGAGTCCTGGCCGTGGCACCCCGGGGAGAGCTGGACGCGGCCGCCACGGCCGTCATCACCAGCACCGTCGCGTTGGCCGAGTTCGCGTTGGAGGACGCCAATCGCCAGCACCTGCGGACGTTTGCGCTGCACGCCCAGCTGCTGCAGCTGATCCTGGACGGCCACGTCGACGCGACCCGGCGGGCCCTCGCCGCCACCGGTCGGCAGCTGCCGACCGAACCGCTGCGCGTGCTGGTCTGCGACGGCAACGAGCCCCATGCCGCCGACCTCGAGCACCAGCTCGATGCACTCGGGTCCGCCGACCGGGAGGCTGTCTTCGTCGCCCCGCACCAGAACGTGATCGCCGTGTTGGTCGCCGAGCACGACTCGGCCGGGGTGCTCGCTCGGTTCACCGAGCATGGGATCGCGGTGGGCGTCTCCCGCAGCACCGACTTCGCCGGGGTCGGGGCCGCGCTGGTCCAGGGCCGTTCGGCACTCGGTCGAGCGGCTGGCCGCGGCATCACCGTCCGCGTCGACGACGAGGACATCATCTTGGGCCTGCTCCCCCGCCGCGAGGTCGCAGGTCTGGCCCGCTCCCGGTTGGCCCGGCTGCTGGCCGAGCCGGACGGCACCGAGCTCCTCCGCACGCTCGAGGTGTGGCTCGGCCACAACGCCTTGTGGGAGCCGGCCGCGCGCGAGCTCGGCCTGCACCGCCACACCGTCAAGGCGCAGGTACGACGGGCGGGAACGTTGGTCGACCTGCCGTTGGACACCTTTGCTGGCAAGGCCGAGCTCTGGGCCCTTCTATCGGCCCGCTGAGGCCGCGCGTCCGACCGGATTGACGTCATGCGGCCGAGGCTCACATCGAGTGTGACGAAAGGGCCCTGGAATGGCTCAGTTGAGGGCCATTTCGTCACACTCGGTGACGCGTCTTAGTCAGAAGCGGCCAGCCACGACAGCAGCCGACCCCGCGACCAGCAGCGGCCAACGGCCTCAGTCCGCCGATCGGACCCCTCGAACACCCCCAAACCGATGATGCTGTGGCCGGAGGCTGGTCGATCGCCGAGGGTCGGGATGCCGGGCGCGACCCCAACCCCCTCCGCAGACACCCACACCACGGTGCGCTCGGCACCGGCGTCGTGAAGGCCCTGCCGGAAGCGCAACCGGCGGTCGCCCGAGAAGCGTGAAAGCGCCCAGGTCGTGATGACCACGGGCAGGACACCCGTAGGCACCAGATCGATGGCTGCGGGCAGCAGCGCGAGGGCGTCACCGCGCAGCACCGTGGGCGGGGCCTCCGACGCCAGAGCGAGCTCCGCCTCCAACCTGGCCGCTCGTTCTGGCTGATCCGGCGCTACGCAGGCCCGCATCCATCGGGCGTCGTCCGCACGGGTCACATCGATCGGGTCCCGGTCGACGACGACCCGGCTCGCAACCTCGGGCACCGGCCGGGTCGGGACGGGTGTGTGTCCCACGACCGAACACGACACCTGGACCGGGGAGGTCGGATCACCCGCCGAAACTCCGCTGCTGTAGTCGACGCCCACGCGATCAACCTGGACATTGAGCCCAGCCCCAGAGCCCACGTCGATCAGCCCCACCGCCTGCGCGCCCGCTCGATGCGCAGCCTCGGCGATGGCCGGGTAGAGCACCGCACACCGCGCCGTCTCGGTGGTCCGCACCGTCCGCCGCGCCACGAGCGCCACCACCACTTCGGTCCGGTTCACCATCGTGTCGATGGCCGCTTCGACCGCAGTGTCGTCGTCTCCGGCGGCGTACGCCTCGGCCAACGCCGGGGCCTGGCCGGCGAGCGCGAGGTCATGCAGCGCGGCCAGGATCAACGCCGGTTGCCGCTTGTGTGCCGGCACCGTCGAGATGGCGGCCAGCGCGGCCGCCGACTCGCTGAAGGCGACTGCGACGCGTCCGTACATCGGCGACCCCGCACCAGCCTCGACCTCACCGAAGTGTCGGTAGACCTCGGCGAGCGTCCGGGCCCTCCCAGGAGAGCTCATCACGACCCTACGGCCGGATTTCCCCGCCCCAGCAGGCTGGTGCTGCGGGAGAGCAGGATCGTGACCACCAGCGCGCCGGCGACCAGCGCGCCGGTCAGTGCCAGCACCCCCAGCCAACCGCTGCTGCTCCAGGCCCGGCCGACCACGGCGCCACCCACCGAGGAGCCGGCGTAGTAGGCGAACAGGTACGACGATGCGGCCTGCGCCGTCGCGCGTCCCCCGGCCCCGGCTCGAGCCGCGACCCAACCGCTCGCCACCCCGTGGGCAGCGAAGAACCCGATCGTCATCACCGCCAGACCGGCGATCACCCCGGGCAACGGGGTGACCGCAGTGACCAAGAGCCCGACCAGCATGACCACGACCGCCACGGGTACGACCGGACGCCGCCCGAAGCGGTCGGCCAGTCTCCCGGCGGCCGCGGAGCCGACCGAACCGAGGGCGTACACGACGAAGACCAACCCGGCGGCGGCCGAGCTGAGGGCGTACGGCGGCGCCTGGAGTCGGAAGCCCAGAGCGTTGAACACCGCGACGAACGCCCCCATCAACAGGGCGGCCAGGGCGTACAGCCCGACCAGCACCGGATCGGACAGCACCCGACGGCTGTTCACCAGGACGACGGCGAGACCGCCCCGACCCGGCACGAAGCGACGCGACGGCGGCAGCAGGAGAAGCACCGCGACCGTGCAGCCGGCCGCCAGCACCCCGATGCCACCGACGGCCAGCCGCCAACCGCCCAGGTCGTCGAGCACCCCGGCCAGCAACCGCCCGAGCATGCCGCCGATCGCGTTGCCGCCGATGTAGAGTCCGGTCGCCCGACCCGCGACCTCGCGGTGGAGCTCCTCGTTGAGGTACGCCACCCCGACAGCAGGCAGCCCCGCGAGCGCGAAGCCCTGCAGGGTCCGCCCGGCCAGCAGGAGTGACCACGTGGGGCTCAGGGCGCACAACAGGCCGAGCAGCGCGGCCGCACCGAGGCTGAGATGGACCAACCGCGTACGCCCGAACCGTTCGGACACGGGGCCTGCGACGAGCAGACCGACGGCCAGTCCGAGCGTGGTGAGGCTGACCGACAGCCCCGACGTGGCCGGGCTGACCGCGAACCGACGACTCAGCTCGGGCAGCAGAGGTTGGGTGGAGTAGAGCGACGCGAAGACCGCGATCCCGGCCAGGAACAGGGCCAGCGAGGCGCGTTTGGCTCCCGGGTCACCGGCCCGGAACGGTTCCGGGAACTCCGCGTACGCGTTCAGTGCGGTTCACCCGGGTGCAGGGCCGGGCCGCAGACTCCGCAGTGGCTGTTGCGGTGAACTGCGAGCAGCTCACCCTCCGTCGGCGCCGTCTTGGCCCGCCCGAGCCCGAACCAGGAGACCAGAGCCGCGGCGACCATCAGACCGGCGCCGATCAGCATCGCGACCTGGAACCCGCTGTTCAATGCCAGCGCGTCGTCGGCGCGGGCCCGGGAGAGACCGGCTGCGGCGGGAATGACCGCGACGGCCAACAGCCCGGCCGATCGCGCGATGGCGTTGTTGATCCCCGACGCGGCTCCGGCCAGCTGATCGGGGGCGGCCGCCAAGACCGCGGCGGTCAGCGGCGCGACCGCGCAGCAGAGTCCGAGGCCGAGCACGACGACCGACGGGGCGACGTCGAGCAGGTAGCCGGCATCCGGACCGACCCTCAGTGCAAGCAGGAAACCGACCCCGACCAGCACCGAGCCAAGGGTCATCAGGGGTCGCGGCCCGATCCGTTGGGACAGCGCACCGGCTTTCGCCGAGAGCAGCAGCATCAGCACAGTGACCGGGAGGATCGAGGTGCCGGCCTCGAGCGGCGTCCATCCGCTCACCACCTGCAGCTGCAGGACCATCAAGAAGAAGTAGACCCCGAGGGCGGCGTAGATGAAGAAGGTCGCTGCGTTGGCCGCCGCGAACACCCGGTCGACGAACATGTCGAGGCGCATCAGCGGATCGCGTGTTCGCCGCTCCACGAGGACGAAGACCACCCCGGCCACCAACCCCAGGACGCCGATCGTGGTGACCAGCGGGCGCCAACCACCCTGACCCGCCTCGGTCAGGGCGTAGGTGACGCCGCTCAGCGCGAGCACGACCAGGGCCGTCCCGGGCAGATCGAGACGTCGGGTCTCGGTGTGCACGGAGGTGTCGCGGCTCTCGGGCACGTGCCGCAGGGAGATCGCCACGATGGCCGCCGCCAGCGGCAGGTTGATGAGGAACACCCAGCGCCAGTCGAACCCGACCAGCCAACCGCCCAGGAACGGGCCGATCGCGCCGGCGATGCCACCGAGCCCGGACCAGGCCCCGACCGCCTTGGCCCGGTCCCCCGCGGCGAACGTCGCCGAGATGATGGCCAGGCTGCCGGGGGTCAGCAGGGCGCCGCCGATGCCTTGGAGCGCGCGGGCGGCGATGAGCATCGAGGCGTTGACACTCAGCGCGCACAGGGCCGAAGCCAGTGCGAACCAGACCACGCCGACCAGGAAGACGCGACGCCGGCCGTACCGGTCGCCGAGGACACCGCCGAGCAGGATGAACGACGCCAGGGTCAAGGTGTACGCGTTGGAGATCCACTGCAACGAGGTGAACCCGGCCTGGAAGTCCTGCCCGATCTGGGCCAGGGCCACGTTGACCACCGTCGAGTCCAGCATGACCACGCCGGACCCTGCGATGGTGGCCGCCAGCACCCAACGGCCGCGCGCCGTCCCCATCTGAACCGAGGTGCTCGTCATGCTGGCGCGCCCACTACTCCGCGAACCGGGTCAGCGAGATGGTGCCGCCGATGGCCAGGAGGAATCCGAGTACGGCCCAGGGACCCTGCCCGGTGCCGACGTTGTCACCGAACAGCCAGAGCCCGATCCCGGAGGGGATGACCATCTCGAGCATGAACGTGACGGCGGTGACCGCGGTGACCGAGCCACGCTGGAGAGCCAGGGCGAAGAAGATGGCGCCGATCACGCCTTGGACGACGATCGCCCAGAGCAACGGCTGACCCAGTAGCGCCCAGCTGATCTGGTCCGCGCTCACGCCCCGGGACGCCACGGCGACGCCGGTCCAGGCGAGTCCGGCTGCCCCCGCCAACACCAGGGCGGACGAGCGTACGGGCACCCGGAGACCAGCGAGGCCGACCAGCACGGGCAGTACGGCGCTGGCCAGGATGATCCACTGCGAGGTCGAGGACACGCGTACGGCGCTCTGCGGATCCGCGGTCACGCACAAGATGACGAGGCCAGAACCCAGCACCGCCAGGGAGACCCAGTCCTTCCCGCTCAGCGCTTCACCACGGATGCTGGCGATCACGGCGGTAACCCCGACGCTGGCGGTCATGATCGACTGGACCAGGAAAAGGGGCAGCTGCTGCAGGGCGACCACGTTGGCCATGAAGGCGAGAGCGTCGGCAGCCAGGCCGATCAGGTACGGCGCCTGCAGCAGGATCAACGCGACACCGCTGACACCGGCCACGTGAGCCGTACGCCTGGCCCCCACCGACTGGAGGACGGAGCCGACCCCGTAGCCGAGGCAGGCGACGAAGGCGGCCACCCAACTCAGCGCAAGCATCGGCCCCTCACTCCAGAAAGAAGAAACCGGTCACCGGCGTCAGGAGCCACCAGGGCTCCCGTCGTCGGTGACCGGTCGGCAGACGTCAGATTACTCGACGTCCGGCTTGATCTTGTTGGTGTCGATCGGCACACCCGGGCCCATGGTGGTGGACAGGGTGATCTTGCGGACGTACCGGCCCTTCGAGGCGCTGGGCTTGAGCCGCAGGA
>DATDBS010000056.1:0-20532 GCA_036524735.1 Propionibacteriaceae bacterium | reverse complement strand
GCGTCCCGGGCCCAGACGATGGCGTTGATCGCCCGCGACGGCGGCTGCTCCTTCCCCGGCTGTACCCGCCCACCCGAATGGTGCGAACGCCACCATGTCGTCGCCTGGGTCGACGGCGGTCGCACCGACATCACCAACCTGACGTTGCTATGCGGCTACCACCACCACAACTACGCCAACCGCGGCTGGAACTGCCGCATCAACACCGACGGACTCCCCGAATGGACCCCACCGAAGTGGGTCAATCCGAAACAGACACCGATCATCAACCAACGCATCCTGTCCATGGTCCGAAGACGATGAGTCGGGCGGCGTGTCGTCAGCTGGGCGGGGCGACCGGGCGGGGGTCGAAGGTGGCCCGGATCGCGGTGATCAAGCCGTTCTCGACGTGGCTCCAGTTCACGGTCGGCAGCACTGCGCCCTCGACGTGGAGGTCGTACCAGGTCATCACGTCCGAGTCGTCGGACAGCATCTTGTCGATCGTGATGCCGGTCATCATCGACGCCATGCCCTTCAGACCGGCGAGGCAGTTCTCGCGACCGTCCACAGCAGCCAGGGGGCCACTGAACGTGACCTCGGGGGAGAGGATCTGCTCGAGCCGGTCGAAGTCTTCGGCCTGCCAGGACTCGAGATAGATGGTGGCCAGCTGGGCGGGGGTGAGGTCGGTCATCAGGGGCTCCTTCGTACGAAACGGGTGTGTGGGATTGCGTCTACCTCCAACGCTAGTCAGGAGGTGGTGCCTCACTAAGATCCACTTCGATGAAAGATTCGTGGACCACTTCCGGGTTGGACCTGCACCTCGACCTCACGGGCCGCAAGGTCCGGGCCAGCCTGGAGCAGGCGATGCGGGAGGTGATGCAGAGCGGCCGGCTGAGCGCAGGCACGCGACTTCCGTCGACACGCGCGCTGGCGACAGACCTGGGGATTGCGCGCAATACGGTGACCGACGCGTACGCGCAGCTCGTCGCCGAGGGCTGGCTGGTCGCCCGCCAGGGATCAGGCACTCTGGTGGCCGACCGGGTCGAACGTTCGCGGGTTCCGAGTCAAGTGACTACGCCTATGGCGCAGGTCCCGCCGCGCTACGACCTGAGTCCGGGGGCACCCGACGTATCAGCTTTCCCACGCTCCACCTGGCTCGCCGCGGCTCGGCGCGCGCTCGACGTCAGCGTGGCCCAGACCTTCGGATACGTCGACACACGCGGCCTGCTCGTGCTGAGGGAAGCTCTGGCCGACTACCTGGCCCGGGTTCGCGGCGTCGACGTCCAGCCAGAACGGCTCGTGGTCTGCTCGGGTTTCAGCCACGGCCTCGATCTGGTCAGCCAGGTGCTGGCTGGGCGGGGGACGTCGGCGGTGGCGGTCGAACCCTACGGGCACGCCTCGCATCGCGCCGTCCTCGCGCGGCACGGCCTCGAATCCCGACCGCTGGGTCTCGATGACGGGGGTGCGGTCCTCGGCGACCTGTCAGGAGTCGGGGCGATGTTGTTGACCCCGGCTCACCAGTTCCCGATCGGCACGGTGCTCGCGGCGGACCGGCGACGTGAGGCGGTGGACTGGGCCGTCACCCACCAGGCCTACGTCATCGAGGACGACTACGACGGTGAGTTCCGCTACGACCGGCATCCCGTCGGAGCCATGCAGCCGCTCGCTCCCGAGCAGGTCATCTACGCCGGCACGGCGAGCAAGACCCTTGCTCCCGGCCTGCGGATGGGCTGGCTGGTCCTGCCCGTGGCCCTCGTCGATGACCTGATCCTTGCCCAGCGGGAGTCTGGCGTACAGAACAGCACCCTGGACCAGCTCACGTTCGCCGAGCTGCTGCTGAGCGGCGCGTACGACCGTCACGTACGTCGATCCCGCTCGGTCTACCGCCGCCGGAGAGACCACCTCGTCACCGCGCTGCGCGAAGAGTTTCCTGAGGTGCGGGTCAGCGGGATCGCGGCCGGGCTGCACCTGCTCGTCGAGCTACCCGAGCCACTGGAGGAGGCAGCAGTGGTCGCCTGCGCCGCAGGCCGAGGACTGGTGCTCCAGGGACTCGGGGACTATGCCACCCGCCCGAACGCCCGCCCGCCCGCGCTGGTCGTGGGCTACGGTCGCCCGCCCGACCACGACTACACCAGTGCGGTCAGTCGGCTGCTGGACTCCCTGCTGGCGGCGCGGAAGCATCGGGCCTGAGGGCGAGTTCGTAGGTGGTGAAGATCCGCGACAGCCGGTAGCCGAGCGCCTCGTTCACGCTGACCATGAAGTCGTTGTCGGCGTTGTTGAAGGTCTCGATGACCTCGAGCCCGGGCTCGGTCTCCGCCAGCCAACGCATCATGTCGATCTTGAGCAGCAGGCCGAGGCGATGACCGCGATGGGCCCGGGCGACGGCGGTGTCCGCCTGGTGGCCGAGGTGGGGTCGGACCGGATGGACCGCGACCTCGGAGTGCCCTCCCATCTCGCCCGAGGTGCGGTGGCGGGCCACGACCCGGTAGCGCCGGTCGCCACGCCGGAAACCTGCCGTTTGCTGATCCGACATCCGTCGCGCGTCGTACAGCTCGTCTTCGTAGGTGAGATCGCCCATCGGGGCGTCGTTGATCGCGGCGGCCAGCACCGCGAGCTCCGCGAGCAGCTCGTCGTCCAGTGGTGGCCGCATCCGGATCAGCTCGTAGTCGACCGCCGCCGCGTTCGCCTCGTCCCACAACAGATCGATCGCCGCCGGATCCACATCGGCGAGAACCTGGTGGCGGCGGGCGTCGCGCGCAGACCGGGTGAAGCCCTGGCCGGTCAGATAGTCCCGGGTGCAGCCGTCATCCTCACCGCCCCAGGTCCACATCGTGGTTCGGCCGTGGGCCCGGGCGATCCGGATCGCCTCTGCGAGCATCGCGGCCCGGTGCACCTCGCCGGCGCGGTGGTCCGGATGGACGGTGAGCTCGAACACCGCCAGGTGGCGGTTGTCGCGTTCCGGCACGTCCATCTCCAGCAGGCCGACCGGCCGGTCCAAGCCTTCCGGCCAGTAGAGGTAGTGCTCGTTCGGGTCCAGGTCGAAGCCGTACGCGATGAACCCGGCGATGATCTCGGGCACGAACGGATAGGCCGAGGGGTCGTCGACCAGGCGGGCCGCCTCCAGGATGTCGGTTGCCGCCGTCACCGCAGCCACATCGTCGGCACTGATCTTCTGGAAGGACATCTCCTCAGGGTGCCCGAGACCGGTCCCGGTGGGCCACCGGTTTTCTACCGGCCGAGTAGGGATCGGCGGCCCGTCTGCCCGGTGATTCCTTTGCGCGGAGCCCGGACTGGGGTTATGGTGTCGAAATGGCTGGCAACGAGCTGCGTTTCGGGCTCCTCCTTCTTCGCTGCCGCAGCGGGGCCCACTAAGGGCCGGCACCCTCGCTGCGGAGTTTGCGCGTTCCGGCCCGCTCCAGCCCCAACCAGCGAGGAATCATGACCACCACAGCAGCTCCCAGCCCGTCGACGGGTTCAGAAGACGTGTCGACCGCCGCCCGGAGCATCTCCGGTACGCGACCCCAAGCCGTACCGACTCAGCAGCCGAGCCCGATGCCGTTCCAGCGCTACCGCGCCTTCGAACCGATCGTGCTGCCCGACCGCACGTGGCCGAGCGGCCAGATCATCAAGGCTCCCCGCTGGTTGTCGACCGACCTGCGTGACGGCAATCAGGCTTTGATCGACCCGATGACCCCGGCCCGCAAGCACAAGATGTTCGATCTGCTGGTGGGCATGGGTTACAAGGAGATCGAAATCGGTTTCCCTTCGGCCAGTCAGACCGACTTCGACTTTGTCCGTCAGCTCATCGATGGCGGGAAGATCCCCGACGACGTGACGGTGTCCGTGCTGACCCAGGCCCGTGAGGACCTGATCGCGCGGACGGCGGAGTCGCTGGTCGGGGCCAAAGCGGCCACCATCCACCTGTACAACGCGACCGCGCCGCTGTTCCGCCGCGTCGTGTTCAACGTGGACCGGGCCGAGTGCATCGCACTGGCCACCCGGGGCACCGAGCTGGTGATGAAGTACGCCGAGCAGTTCCTGGGCGACGTCGAGTTCGGTTATCAGTACTCCCCGGAGATCTTCACCGGCACCGAGCTGGAGTTCGCCGTCGAGGTCTGCAACGCCGTGATGGACATTTGGGAACCGGCGGCTGGTCGCGAGATCATCCTGAACCTGCCGGCCACGGTCGAGATGGCGACGCCGAACGTGTACGCCGACCAGATCGAGTGGTTCTCCCGCAACGTCCGCCACCGCGAGCACGCCGCGATCTCGCTGCACCCGCACAACGACCGGGGCACCGCGACCGCAGCCACCGAGCTGGCTCTGATGGCCGGCGCCGACCGGGTCGAGGGCTGCTTGTTCGGTCACGGCGAGCGGACCGGCAACGTCGACCTGGTCACCTTGGGCATGAACCTGTTCTCCCAGGGCATCGACCCCAAGATCGACTTCTCCGACATCGACGAGATCCGTCGTACGGTCGAGTACTGCACCAACCTGCCGGTCCACCCGCGCCATCCTTACGCGGGCGATCTGGTCTACACCGCCTTCTCCGGTAGTCACCAGGATGCGATCAAGAAGGGCTTGGAAGACCTCGAGCGTCAGGCCAAGAGCCAGGGCATCGACGTCTCCGAGATGATGTGGGAGGCGCCCTACCTGCCCATCGACCCGCACGACGTGGGTCGGTCGTACGAGGCCGTGATCCGGGTCAACTCGCAGTCGGGCAAAGGCGGGGTCGCCTACATCATGAAGTCCGAGCACCACCTGGACCTGCCGCGTCGGCTGCAGATCGAGTTCTCCCGGGTCGTCCAGACCCACACCGACGCCGGCGGTGGCGAGGTCGGTGCCGCCCGGCTGTGGGAGATCTTCGACACCGAGTACGTCCGGCCCGACGAGCCCCTGGCCCTGGTCAGCGTGTCGTCGTCCTCCGGCACCGGACGCACCGACTCGGTGACCGCCGAGATCCGCACCAGCGGGCGTACGCGCACCGTGTCGGGCGAGGGCAACGGTCCGGTCTCGGCCTTCGTCGACGCCATCTCCCCGCTCGGACACCACGTACGCGTCCTCGACTACCACGAGCACGCGCTGTCCGCCGGGGGTGACGCGCTCGCGGCGGCCTACGTCGAGTGCGAGGTCGGTGTCGGAGAGAACAGCGCCGTGGTCTGGGGGGTGGGTATGGACGCCAACATCGTCGCCGCCTCCCTGAAGGCCGTGACCTCTGCGGTCAACCGCGCCGCTGACCGCTGAGGACGGTGGGCTGCGGGCGATTCGGGTGCGCGGGACTCTTGCGCACAGGTGGCTGACCGACCAAGTTCGCTGACAAGGTCCTGACCGGCGGTGAACCCTGACCGAGGGCGCTCGCCTCGGGACGAGACCAGCCGAGGACACGTCGAGCCTGAACTGCTCCAACCGCCCCAATCCGGCCGGCGGCAACCCTCAGGCCCGCTCCTCCATCGACCCCGAGTCCGGGGTGTGGGAGATCGTCGTCGAGATCAACCCGGCGGTGACCCGGCAGCCGCTAGGGGTGGATGGCCGGGCCGATCAGGCCCGGCCACCTCTCCTCAGCAACTGGCGTGCGCCACGGTCACGGTGTGAGCGTGATCCGGTTCGACGCCGGCGGAGCCAGATTGGGGTTGGCGGTCAGGTAGGCGGTGAACGCGTCCAGGTCGATCGGACCCCCCGCCAGGTCGGTGCCCTCCTTGAAGACGGTGAACCCGTCGCCGCCACCGGCCAGGAAGTTGTTCACGGTGACCCGGTACGACGTGTCGGGTGCGACCGGCACCCCGTTCAGCACCAGGTTGGAGACTCGGTCACCCACCGGGGCCGAAGAGCTCCAGCTGTAGGTCAGTCCGTTCGAGATCTGCAGGATGCGGACGATCTGCGAGCCGTCGGGCTGCGGCTGCCACTGCTGCTCGAACACCGCGTCGAGCTGGGCCCCCGTCAACGTGATGGTCTGCAGGATGTTGGCGAAGGGCTGCACGGTGAAGGCCTCGCCGTAGGTCACCACACCGTCACCCTCACCGGCAGGAGAGGAGCTGAACGTCAGGCTCCCCCGGATGCCGCCCGGATTGGTGATGGCGATCTGCGCGTCGTTGGCCTGGGTGGCCGCCAGCTGGGCATCGGTGATCACGTCACCGAGCGGTATCTCGCCCGAGGGTGCGGCGGAGTTGACCAGGTCGGCCGTGATCGTGCCGATCCTGCGGTTGGCGATCGGTGCCGACAGTGTCTTGGCCTTCTCGACCAGAGCCTGGATGGCCGGGTCGGGCGTGACCGTGCGGGTGACGATGTGGTTCGTCGCCACCGTGTCGGCGCGGACCACGTCGCGGGTCCGGCGGCTGATCTTCAGATCGACCACCGACAGCAGCCGTCCGAAGGAGAGGCCCTGGATGACCGGGCGCGGGTTGCCGGCCGGGTCTGGGATCGCGCAGTTGTACTGCTGGTGGCTGTGCGCGGTGAAGAAAGCGTCGACCTTGGGGCTGGCGGCCTTCGCGATCGTCGTGGCGGGCCCGTTGGCGGCGACGCCACAGGCGTCGGGGAGGGCGCCGAACTCGGTGTTGTCACCCTGGTGCATCAAGACGATCTGCGCCCTGACGCCGAGCCGGTCGAGCAGGTTGGCCGTCTTGTCGATGGCCTCGACCTCGTCGCCGAACTTCAGGTCCTTGACCGCGTCCGCGGTGACCACGGACGGGAGGTCCTTGAGGGTGACGCCGATGATCCCGACGGGCATCCCGTCGACGAACTTCACGGTGAAGGGCAGCAGGGCCGGGGAACCGTCGGTCCTGGTCACGTTGGCGCCCAGGAAGGGGAACTTGGCTCCGCTGTACTTCGGGGTGAACTGGCAGCCATCCACGGGATGACAGCCACCCAGCTGGATGCGCTTGAGCTCGTCGAACCCCTCGTCGAACTCGTGGTTGCCCACCACCGAGGCGCCGACGCCGATGTTGTTCATCATCTCGATCGTCGGCTCGTCGTGGAACAGCGCGGAGGGCAGGGGCGAGGCGCCGATGCTGTCACCCGCGGAGAGCACGATCGAGTTCTTGACCTCGGTGCGGAGCTCCTTGACGTGGGTCGCCAGGTACGCCGCACCGCCGGCGTTCACCGTGCCACCGGTGGCGTTGACGACGACACGTCCCGATGATCCAGAGGGTGGCTCCAGGTTGCCGTGGAAGTCGTTGAAGGTGATGAGCCGGACGGAGGTGGTTCCTCCGCGGTGGGTCGAGGCCTGGGCGGGTGCGGTCTGGGTGACCGCGATCCCGGCGACGAGGAGGCTGGCGGCCGCCAACCGCAAGCAGCGGCGGGCAGAAGGGGCAGGGTGCGAACGGGGCATGGACGACCTCTCAGAGCGGTGCGCGACCGGCCCAGTCTTACCCGCGGTGTACCGAGACGTCCAGCACGGGGTCAGGACCTGAAGCCGTTGGCCGCGTTGCGCTCGGGCACCGTGGGGGCGTACATCCAGGTCTGGAAGAACGGGCCCAGGTCGACGGTCGTCTTGGTCTGAGCCATGGCCATCCAGTCCTCGACCGTACGGGTGCCTGGGCTCTGCGCCCAGTCTCGCGCCAGCGCGAAGAAGGGTTCGTCGCCGATGACGTTGCGCAGGGCCTGCAGGGTCATCGGGCCGCGCTCGTAAACCGCGTCGAACAGGTGTGCCCGCGTCGGGTCGACCATGGTGACCGCCCAGAAACCGGGGTTGCTCGAGTACTGGTCGAAGGTGGAGCTGAGCTTCTCGTCCGCCGTGGTCCCACCCGTCCGCTCCTCGAGGGCCCACTGAGACCAGGACGCGTACGCCTCGCTGTTGAAGATGTCGTTCCACTGGGCCACGGTCACGTTGTCCCCGAACCACATGTGTGCGAGCTCGTGCGTGACCACCTCGGGCCCGAAGCCCTCGTCCAGGATGGAGTTGGCGTTGTAGACCGGGCGGGTCTGGTTCTCCAGGGCCCCGAACCAGAGGCGGTGGGCCGGCACGACCCCGCCGATCTCGGTGAAGGGGTACGGGCCGTACATCGTCTCGAGGCTCCGGACGGTGGGCAAGGATCGCTGCAGCGTCGCGAACGCCCGGACCCGCTGGTCCGCCGCAAGCTGCTCGGAGACCGCGTACACGTACGGCAGTCCGTCGTCGATGCCCTGCTTGATCTCGTACTGGCCGATGGAGACGAAGTTCAGGTAGGTCGCCATCGGCTGCCGGGCGATCCAGTGCCAGGTGTCGAAGTCCTTCTCGCTCCCGGTGTCCCGCGACTCCAGACTGCCGACGCTGATCGCCTCCATCCCCGCCGGCACCCGGACCGAGACGTCCATCAGGGCGGGGTCGGACGGGTGGTCGTTCGACGGGAACCACCACGCCGCGCTCTCGGGCTCGCCGATGGCCGACCACTCCTGGTTCGTGGTGAACCAGCCGCTGACGTCACCGTGCTTGAGCTTGCCGGGCTGACCGGAGTAGTCGACCACGACCTGGAAGTCCCGGCCGGCGGGCACCGGGGCCGTCGGCACGACCCGGACGTTCTGAAAGCCCTCCTGGTCGAAGCTGGCCGGCTGACCGTCCACCGTGACCCGGTCGGTCTGCAACGCGAGGTCGAGGTAGAAGCTGCGCAGCTCGTGGGTCGCCCGGGCGCTGATCGTCGTGGTCGCGGTGATCGCCGCCTTGGTCGGGTCCCACGTCAGGCTGATCTGGTAACGGGCCACGTCATACCCCCCGTTGCCGGCGTCGGGGTAGTACGGGTCACCGACTCCGGAGGAGCCCTCGGTGGCGTTCGGGTCGACCGGCGGCGGGGTGGTCGAGCCGACCGTGGCCGGCCGGAACCGGTTCAGCGCCCAGACCACGCCGACCGGGGCGGCGAACAGCACCAGCATGACCAGCGGCATGACGATGGCGAAGGCGTACGCGACGGGGTGCGGTCGGTGCGGCGGCAGCACGAACGGGCGAGGGTCAACGCTCGACATGGACCAGCGAGCGCAGGTTGCGGTCGAGGTGCCAGGCCACGAACGCGGCGGTTAGGCCACTCGCCTCGCGGGCCACCGACTCGGGCACCGCCCGGGTGTCGGCCCAGCGGCCCTCGAGCAGCGCGCCCAACAGCTCCAGGCTGACCGGGGACGGTCGGGCCGAGCCCGGGGGCCGGCAGCGCTCGCAGACCACCCCGCCGGTAGCGGGGGAGAAGGCGCGGTGCGGTCCGACCAGACCGCAGCGGGCGCAGTCCACGAACGAGGGGGCGTAACCGGCCACGGCCAGCGCACGCAGCAGGTAGGAGTCCAGGATCAGGGTGGGGGCGCGTACGCCGTCGGCGGTGCCGCGGTTGAGCACCTTGAGCGCACCGACGAGCAGCAGGTACTGCTGGACCGACGGTTCGCCCTCCTCGACGACGAGCCGGTCGGCGGTCTCCAGCATGACCTGGCCCGCGGTGTACGCGGGGTAGTCGCTGGTCAGTGGCTCCCCGAAGGCGTCCAGCGACTCGACCTGGGTGACCACGTCGAGCGTGCGTCCGACGGCGAACTGCAGGTCGATGTGGGAGAACGGCTCCAACCGGGCCCCGAACTTGGACGAGGTGCGGCGTACGCCCTTGGCCACGGCCCGGATCTTGCCCCGGCGACGGCTCAGCAGGGTGATGATCCGGTCGGCCTCGCCCAGCTTGTGCGTGCGAAGCACGACGGCTTCGTCACGGTAGGTGGGCACCCCGTTATTGTCCCGTACGTGCCAAGAATGTCGCGGAGAAACGCACCGGACCCTGCTCCGCGGGCCCGGTCGAGCCCCCGACCGCCGATCCCACACGCCAGCGGGGTGACCGCTCCGGTCCTGCCCGCCGCCAAGGTGCCCACCCACGTGGCCATCGTGATGGACGGCAACGGGCGCTGGGCCAAGGCGCGCAACCTGCCGCGTACGGAAGGCCACGCCCGGGGCGAGGAGTCACTGTTCGACGTGATCGAGGGGGCGATCGAGATCGGTGTGAAGTACCTCTCGGCGTACGCCTTCTCCACCGAGAACTGGAGCCGCTCACCCGACGAGGTGCGCTGGCTGATGGGCTTCAACCGGGACGTCATCCGGCGACGGCGCGACCAGCTGGACGCGATGGGCGTCCGGGTGCGCTGGGCGGGGCGTCGGCCGCGGCTGTGGCGCAGCGTCATCTCCGAGCTGGAGGATGCCGAGCGGCGGACGGTCGACAACGACGTGCTCACCCTGCAGTTCTGCGTGAACTACGGAGGCCGGGCCGAGATCGTCGACGCCGCGCGGGCCATCGCCGAGGCGGCCGCGGCCGGCCGGCTCGATCCGAAGAAGCTCACCGAGGACCGCTTCCGGCGATTTCTGGACGAGCCGGACATCCCCGACGTCGACCTGTTCGTCCGCTCCTCCGGCGAGCAGCGGACGTCGAACTTCCTGGTCTGGCAGAGCGCGTACGCCGAGATGGTCTTCCTCGACCGGCTCTGGCCGGACTTCGACCGCCGTGATCTCTGGCGGGCGATCGAGCTCTACGTGGGCCGCGACCGTCGCTACGGGGGAGCTGTGCCCAACGTCGTACCGCCCCCTCCGATCGCGGACGAGGATCGTTAGGTCACCTCACCACAAGGTTCGGCCTTCTAGGTTCGTCCGACGAACACCTCGGTCTGGGACGCGACCGTCTTCGACGCGCAGAAGAACCTCGAGCGCGAGATCTCCCTGGACGCCGACACCGGCAAGGTGATCTCCGACGAGACCGACGACTGACCGTTCGAGATCGTGAAGGCCGGGAAGGTTTCCGCGTTCAGCAGCTGCTGCAGGTCCCGAAGATCTCCAGGTCATGGCTGACGTCGCGGAATCCGTTCTCGGCCGCGATCGCGGTCGCCCAGCGTTCGACGGCTGGGCCCGAGACCTCGACGGTACGGCCGCAGCTGCGGCAGACCAGGTGGTGATGATGGCCGCCCGAGCACCGGCGGTACCCCGTCTCGCCGTCGCCGGTACGCAAGGCGTCCAGCTCACCGCTGTCGACCAGGTGCTGAAGCGTCCGGTAGACGGTCGTCAGCCCGACGCTCTCGCCCTGGCGGCGGAGGTCGTCGTGGATCTGCTGGGCGGTGCGGAACTCGGCCGCCTCGGCGAGGATGGCGTCGACCGCCGCTCGCTGTCGCGTCTTGCGTTGCGGCCCGGCGGGTGCGGCGGGTACGGCGTGGATGTCGGGTCCGGTCATCTCAGGGCCACTAGTGCTCGTCGTAGTGGTCGGCGTGCGGGGCATGTCGATGGCCCTCGTGCAGGAAATCGGTGTGGTCCCCGTGCGGGAGGGGTTGGTGGCCGCAGCCGGGACCGTGCTGGTGCGGGTGGCCATCGGTGATCAGATGTGGGTCCCTGAGGTCCTCCTCGCCGACCCCAGCCGGCGCGGGGCTCACCCGGCGTCGGCCGCGGATGACCAGGGAGACGGGCCAGCTGAGAGCGAACACACCGATGGCGAGCACCACGATCAGCGCACCGGGTGCGGTGTCGGCGTAGTACGAGCCCACCGCGCCTCCGACCGCGACCAGGACTCCGACGCCCATCGCACAGATCAGAGCGGCGTAGAAGCCGCGGACGAGGTTCTGCGCGGCCGCCACCGGCACCACCATCAAGGCGCTGACCAGTAGCAGGCCGACCGTGCGCATGGCCAGCGTGACCGTAATCGCGGCCAGCACCACGATGACGATGTTGTAGAGCCGGACCTTGAGGCCCTGGGTTCGCGCGAACTCCTCGTCGGAGCAGACGGCGAAGAACTGAGGGGCGAGCCCGAGCGTCGGGATCAGCACGACCACCGCCAGCACCCCGACGAGCACCAGGTCACCGCGGGTGACGGTGGTCAGGGAGCCGAACAGGTACTGCGACAGGGCACCCGCACCGGCTCCCGCGATGCCCGACATCAGCACGCCGGCCGCCAGACCGCCGTAGAACAGGATGGCCAACCCGACGTCGCCGGTGGCCTTGCCCTGCTGGCGCAGGATCTCCACCACGACGGCGCCGACGATGCAGACCACGACGGCGATCGGGATCGGGGCCTGACCGGTGAGCAGGGCGAGACCGACGCCGGCGATGGCGACGTGGCCGAGGCCGTCGCCGAGCAGGCTGAGCCGGCGCTGCACGATGTAGGTGCCGATGGCCGGTGCGATGAGCCCGGTGAGCAGCGCCGCGATCAGCGCGCGCTGCATGAAGGGATAACTGAGAATCTCGATCATGCTCCCGCCGCCTGATCGAAGAAGCCGGCGTCGGTGACCGACGTCTCGTGCTCGTGGCCGCTGGCGTGGTGGTGGTGGGTACCGAGCGACCCCACCGGCCCGTCGTGGGTGACGCGACCGTCGCGCAGGACCACCGCGCGGTCGATCAGGGTGCCCAGGGCTCCGGCCTCGTGCAGGACCACGACCACCGCAGTCCCGGTGTGGAGCAACCGGTCCAGCAGCTCGGCCAGCACCTGCTGGTGGGCCAGGTCCACACCGGCGGTGGGCTCGTCCAGCACGAGGAGGTCGGGCTGACCGGCGAGCGCCCGGGCGATCAGCACCCGCTGCTGCTGCCCGCCGGAGAGGAGGGCGAGCCGGTCGCCGGCCCGGTCGGTCAGTCCGACCGCGGCCAGCGCGTCGTCGACCGCGACCCGGTCCGCGGCCCGCGGCGGCACGAACGGGGCCCGCCGGGACAGCCGCCCGGAGGCGACGACCTCCTTGACCTTGGCGCCGCTGAGGCTGGCGGTCGAGCGCTGCGGGACGTACCCGATCCGCGACCACTGCCGGAACCTGCTCACGGGCTCGCCGAACAGCTCGACCTGGCCGCGCTGGGCGGGGATCAGCCCGAGCAGTGCGCGTACGAGGGTCGACTTGCCCGATCCGTTGCCCCCGAGCAGGGCCAGCGCTTCACCGGGCTCGACGGACATGGTGATGCCCCGGAGCACCGGCGACCCGCCCAACTCGACGAACAGGTCACGGGTGGCCGCAACCGGCTTCGAGCGCTCCTGCGTCACCGGCAGTCTCCGGCTTTCTGCAACGCAGCCAGGTTGGCGTCCATCACCGAAAGGTAGTCCGTGCCGCGGGACTGGGCCGTGATGCCTTCGAGCGGGTCGAGGACGTCGGTGGCGAGACCGAGGTCGCCGGCCATCGACGTGGCGACGGCGGGGGAGACCAGGGTTTCGTAGAAGATCGTCGTGACGCCGTGCTCCTTGGCCTCGGTCTGCACCTCGGCGATCCGAGCCGGCGATGGCTCGGCCTCGGGCGACAGACCGGAGATGCCGATCTGGGTCAGGTTGTAGCGGGCGGCGAGGTAGCCGAAGGCTGCGTGGGTGGTGATGAACTCGGTCCGCGCGCAACTGGCCAGGCCGGTCTGGAACCGGTTGTCCAAGGCGCCGAGCTGCTCGGTCAGGGCCTTGGCGTTGGCGGTGTAGTCGTCGGCGTGCTCGGCGTCGGCCTCGATCAGCCGGCGGGCCACCTCGGCGGTGATGGTGGCCATGTTCGCCGGGTCGAGCCAGACGTGCGGATCAAGCCCGGATTCGTCGCCGTGCTCGTGGCCGGGCTCCTCCTCGTGCAGGTCCTCGGCGTTGGCGGCCTCGAGGGGGACCACGCTGGCCGTGTCGAGGACGGAGCCGTTGTTGCTCTGGGCCACCGCCTCGTCGACCGCCGGCTGGAAGGTCTTCTCGTAGATGACCAGGTCGGCGTCGCCCAGGGAACCCACCTGGCGCGGGGTCAGCTCCAGGTCGTGCGGCTCCGAACCGGGCTGGGTCAGGCTCTCGACCGTGGCGTGACTTCCCGCGACCCGCTCGGCGATGAACTGGAACGGGTAGAACGCCACCACGATGTTCAGCTGACCAGGCTGTTCGGACGACGCCGCTCCAGTCCCCCCGCCGCACGCCGTCGCCAGGAGACAGGCTCCGGCCAGCAGGGCAGCACCAAGGGGTCGCGGGAAGTTCACCATGGGAACCATTTTCATTAAAGGTCGCGCGTCGGTCAAATCAGGGCGCCGGTACGCGGCTGAGCTTGTCGAAGCGCTCGAAGAGCTCCCGCTGACTTGACGAGCACCTACCGCAACCGCTTCGGGGCCCTCGCACGAGCGGCCTTAGACAAGGCGTGTGACGGCGAGGACAGCGATCAGGACCAGCATCACGATCCGCATCAGGCGACCGGAGGTGGGGACGACGGGCCACGACATGTACGCGATCCAGGCCACGAAGACGAAGACCACCGCCAAGGCCGCAAGCCCGACGGCGACCGGCGCGAGCACCCCGACGGCCACGAGCACCACGGTGGCCAACGGGATCAGCAGGCGCGGAAGGCGGTGCAGCCGGATCAACAGCGGCCGGCTGGCTGATTCCACCTGGTGGCGCAGGGTCCCAGGGCTGGAGGCGGGGGTGGACATGGCGTCCAGTGTGCCCGAGACCTCCAGCCCCGAAGGACCAGCCTCAGATCGCGGTCAGCTCGACCACGTCGGCATCTAATCGGCCCAGCAGGGCGTCGAAGACCCGTTCGCGGTCGAACTGCAGGGCGTGGTCCCGGGCTCGCAGCTCCATCACCTCGCGCTCGCCCTCGGGCATCCCCAACGCCTCGTCGAGTGCGGCAGCGATGGCGCCGGGATCATCGACGGGCACGATGATCGCGGTGTCCCCGACGGCCTCGGCGATGCCGCCGGTGTCGGTGGTGATCACCGGTCCGCCGCCGGCGAGCATCTTTTCGACCAGGGCGATGCCGAAGGTCTCGATGAACTCCGGCCGCGGCTTGCTGGGCAGCACGAAGGCCGAGCTGCCGGCCATCAAGAACGGCTTCTCGTCGTCGTCGACATCGTCGAGGAAGACGATCCGGTCGGCGGCGGAGGACGCGGCCGCCAGAGCACGCAGCTGACTGGCCTGAGGTCCGTTGCCCGCGATGACCAGGGTGGTCGAGGCCGCGTACGCGCTCTGGGCGAAGCCGGCGATCAGGTCGTCGACCCCCTTCGCGTGGGCCAGCCGCGACAGGTAGAGCACGTAGCCATCGCGCTCCAGCCCACGGCGCTCCAGCGTCGCGGTGAACTGGCCGGGGTCGAGGTCGAGGTAGTCGGCGGTGTTGATCGCCGGGTAGGAGATCATCACGCGCTCGATGCACTGGGCCGCGAAGTGGGTGCCGTGCTGGGCGTCGATCAACTCGGCAGAGGAGATGATCAGCTGCCGGGTGTACTCCGAGACGGCGACGGGCACGTCGCTGCTCAGGTACGCCGTGAGGATGTGCGCGGCCGCCCCGAACTTGCCCTCCTCCACACAGGAGCGGACGACGTTCGTCACGTCCGAGCCGACGGCCTCGGCGATGGTGATGACGTTGACCGGCAGGCCGGTCTCCCGGGCCACCCGGACGGCGTCGGAGACGGCCACGGTGTGCGGGCTCAGGTAGAGCGACATGGCGACGGTCGGCACGCCGTCGGTGAACAGCTCGATCAACCGCCCGATCAGACCGGTCAGGTAGCGACCGTCGGGCACCTTGTAGTCCCCGACCGGAGCCGGCCGCTCGACCTCGATGCCCTCGCTGTAGGGCATGACGCCGTCCAGCGGCTTCAGCGGGAGACCGGTCTCGATCAGCCGGTCGATGGGCCAGGTGACGATCTTGACTTCGGTGAAGCCGCGCTTGAGGGCGGCTTCGGCCAGGTTGCGGGCCTCACCGGAGTGGCCGCAGATGACCGGGTCGGCGCGGACGACGATCACGAGTCTGCGATTTTGGCCCCGAGCGGCGGGCAGCGTGCTCACGCTGCCGCCGAGTCCTACGAGGCCGCCCAACATGGTCCGTACGTTCATCGGTGCATCGCCTTTCGTCGTGGTGACTGAGAGGTGGTGAAGTCTTCGGTGGATCGGGACGAACGGGTCTGACGCGTGGCCCCGTCAGCCGGCGAGGTCCGGCGGAAGCGGGGTGACCGTCATATCAGGAGCTCCGGCCCCGGGTCCAGACACCGACGGCGGCCGGTTCTGCGTTCCCCAGTTCGACGGCTCGGAACCCAGGGTGATGACCAGTCGTCCGCCCCGGTGAAGCTCACGGGCGCTGATCCAGCTGCGCTCGACGGGATCGCCGTTGAAGGTGACCGACTGGACGTACCGGACCGGACCGCCCGGTTCCGGTTCGACGAAGCCGACGGCCTCGATGGCGAGCTCCTCGTCCCCGATGTCGATCCGCGACTGCGCGAACGAGGGAGCGTTGATGAGGTAGAGGCTCTGCCCCGCGACCGGGAAGAGACCCAGTGACGCCCAGACGTACCAGGAGCTCAGGCCCCCCGAGTCGTCGTTACCGGGCAGTCCACCGCGGCCGAGCCCGAACATGTTGTTCACCCCGGCGTGCACGACCTCGGCGGTCTTGTCCGGCCGACCGAGGTAGTGGTAGGCCCACGGGGCTTCCATGTCCGGCTCGTTGTTCAGACCCTCGAAACGGTTCAGCGCGTACCCGGCGGCCAGCTCCTCCACGCTCGGCCGCTCACCGACCTGCTTGACCGGGTCGCACCCGAAGCCGAAGAACTGGTCGAGCAGGCCGAGGAACGCCTCGTCGCCACCCGCCAACTCGATCCGGGCCTGCATGTCGTGCAGCACCCGGAAGGAGTAGTTCCACTTGCCGCCCTCGTAGTACGCCGAGTCGACGAGCAGGCCGGTCTCCGGGTCGAAGGCGTTGACCCACCGGGTGGCGAGGGCCTCGAACTGGTCGGCCAGCGCGTTGTCGCCGACGAAGCGGGCGACCTTGGCCGTGCACTGGTAGCCGAAGGCGATGTCCAGGGTGTGGGTGATCGGGTGGGCGACCCCGCGGAGCAGGTACTCCTCGCCGTACGCCCGCCGCAGGTCGGTGTCCATGTGGCACAGTGCCCAGTCCCAGTCGATGCCGGGCACCCCGAGCTGGCAGAGGTCGGCGAGGAAGGTCTGGGCCAGTGCGCTGCCCTGGCGGGAGAAGCGGTCGGTGCCCTTGGCCATCCGGTAGCCGATCGGGAGATTGCCCTCCTCCTCGCAGACGTTGAGCAGGGCGTTCGCCAGTTCGGCGGCTCGGCTCGGATAGAGGGCGGTGATCAGGGGCAGCTGGGTCCGGTAGATGTCCCACATCGTGCAGATGTCGAACACGAACGGTCCGTCGCTCGGCCAGAACGGACTCTCATCCATCGCGAAGCACGGCTTGATCAGTGAGTGGTAGAGCGCCGAGGAGAACACGGTCTGGCGTTGGACGTTCTGTGTCTCCACGCGGATCTTGCTGAGGTGCTGCCGCCACACCGACGAGGTCTGGCTCAGCCGCCGGTCGAAGGAGTCGGCGCTGGTGGTGATCGCGGGGGTGTTGCCGGGCTCGACACCCAGGTCGGCGTACAGGTTCTGCTTGGCCTGGTCGACCCCGCGCAGCGAGAAGCCGAACCGCAGCTCCAGCACCTGGCCGGGTTCGGTCGGACCGCGCCACATCAGTCCGAAGGGGCGCAGGGTGGTGGGTCGGATCCGGTCGAAGTCGAGCCGGGTGCCGCCGTGCATCAGGCGACGGTCGTACCAGAGCAGCTGGCGCCAGTCGCCGGCGTCGCACTCGACGTGCACCGCGAGGGGGGTGCCCTCGACGACGACCTCGGCCTGGGCGACGCCGGGGGTGATGGACTCCAGGTGTGCTCGGAGCGGCACGGTGGAGCCGTACGGGATGTTCAGGCCCCCCATGGAGAAGTCGACGACCAGCCGCGCGTCGCGGTGGGCCGGGAACGTGTAGCGGTGGATCGCACTCTTGGGGCCGACGGTGATCTCACACCGGATGCCGGAGCTCAGCGTGGTGGCGTAGTAGCCCGGCGCCGCCTTCTCCTCGAGCAGGTCCCAGGTGTTGCCGAGGCTGTCCAGGGGCTCCAGCATGGGCGTGACCCGGAAGTAATTGTAGTACTTGCGGATGGCGCCGGTGCCGGACTGCTGGAAGTGGGTGAAACCCGAGGCGATCTGCGCGTCGTACAGCTCCGGCGGGACGCCCTCGGTGTTGAGCTCGTAGCGTCCGTAGCCGGTGGGATAGGCGCCCGAGTACGCACAGGCCGACACCATGCCGAAGGGGTACGTGGCGCCGGGATGGGTGTTGCCCACTTGCGGCTTCGGCCACCACCAGGTCTCCGCGAGCCCCTGCGGTGCAGGTAGGTCGGTCGCGGAGGACCCGATGAAGGGATCGACGTGTTCGATCATGGACAGCCTCCAACTCGATGAGCCTGGCGTACCCGACTCGACGGGGACGCCAGAGTCACCCGTGCTGGACGGCGTCGTTCACATCGAAGGTAGGACTACCGAGTTTCGGCGGTGTTTCGCGGAGGTCACAACTTGGACAGCCGTGGCCGGCGTCGTTGGACCACCGCGTTCGGAGCGGCCCGAACTACTCGGACTCCTCCAGCTTCAGGGCGATCCCGAGGGTGAAGAAGGTCGGCGCCCAGTGACCGATGAAGATGCCCCAGCGGTCGGACTGAGCCTTGTCGTCGCCCTTCTTGGCCCGGCTGGCGAAGTAGGACGCGTAGGACAAGATGATGGAGGCGAACCCGCCGATGTAGGCGTACTCGCTCTTGACGCCGAGCTCACTCAGTTTCTTGATGATCATGGGTAGACCTTTCGCTTTGTCGGCCCCGGACAGAGGGGGCGCTGGGGCTCACTCTCCACCTCGAGACCCCGCCGCCGGGCAGCGGGGGGCCCGGGTCGGCATACGGTGGCCCGGTGATCGTGCTGAACCGGTTTCGGGTCGAGACCTCCGACGAGGACGCCTTCGTCGACCAGGCGCGGGCCGCGGTCGCGGTGCTCGGCAGCCGCGACGGGTTCGTCTCCGTCGACTTCGGCCGCAACCTCGACGAACCCACGCTGTGGACCATCACGACCCGCTGGACCAACGTCGGGTCGTACCGGCGGGCGCTGCAGGGCTACGAGTCCAAGGTGGCGGTCGTACCGCTGCTCTCGCGGGCGATCGACGAGCCCTCGGCGTACGACGACCTCGAGTTCGTCGGGGAAAACCAGGCCCGCGGTTCGGCCGCCGGTCTCTAGGCTGGTTCGCGCTAGCCTGGTGCGCTGACTCCATCCCAGCCGGGGATGGGCGCAGGTACGTGTTTGGAGTAGTTTCGTGGCCCCGACCAGCCGTCTCGACAATGTCATCAGCCTCTGCAAGCGCCGCGGGTTCGTCTTCCCCGCCGGCGACATCTACGGCGGCACCCGGTCGGCATGGGACTACGGGCCCCTCGGTGTGGAGCTGAAGGAGAACATCAAGAAGCAGTGGTGGCGCAACGTGGTCACCGCCCGCGACGACGTCGTCGGCCTCGACTCCTCGGTCATCCTGCCCCGGCAGGTCTGGATCGCCTCGGGCCACGTCGGGGTGTTCACCGACCCGCTGACCGAGTGCCGCTCCTGCCACAAGCGCTACCGGGCCGACCACCTCGAGGAGGCGTTCGAGGCGCGCAAGGGACGTGCCCCGTCGGGCCCTGAGGAGATCGCCTGCCCGAACTGCGGCACCCGCGGGGAGTGGACCGAACCGCGCGACTTCAACATGATGCTGAAGACCCACCTCGGCGTGATCGAGGACGAGTCCGGCCTGCACTACCTGCGGCCCGAGACCGCCCAGGGCATCTTCGTGAACTTTGCCAACGTGGTGAACGCGACCCGCAAGAAGCCGCCCTTCGGCATCGGCCAGGTCGGCAAGTCCTTCCGCAACGAGATCACCCCGGGCAACTTCATCTTCCGGACCCGCGAGTTCGAGCAGATGGAGATGGAGTTCTTCGTCGAGCCGGGCACCGACGAGGAGTGGCACCAGTACTGGATCGACAACCGCACCGACTGGTACACCGGCCTCGGCATCGCCCGGGACAACCTGCGGCACTTCGAGCACCCTCAGGAGAAGCTGTCCCACTACTCCAAGCGGACCGTCGACATCGAGTACCGCTTCGGCTTCACCGGCAGCGAGTGGGGCGAGCTCGAGGGCATCGCCAACCGCACCGACTTCGACCTGACGACTCACACCAAGCACTCGGGCACCGACCTGTCGTACTTCGACCAGGCCAAGAACGAGCGCTACGTGCCGTACGTGATCGAGCCCGCCGCCGGCCTGACCCGCTCCCTGATGGCGTTCCTGGTCGAGGCGTTCACCGAGGACGAGGCCCCGAACACCAAGGGCGGGGTGGACAAGCGCACCGTGCTCCGGCTCGACCCGCGGCTCGCCCCGGTCAAGGCCGCCGTGCTGCCCCTATCCCGCAACGAGGCGCTGTCGCCCAAGGCCCGCGACCTGGCCGCCGAGCTGCGTCAGTACTGGAACGTCGACTTCGACGACGCCCAGGCCATCGGCCGCCGCTACCGCCGCCAGGACGAGATCGGTACGCCGTACTGCATCACCGTCGACTTCGAGACCCTGGAGGACGACGCCGTCACCATCCGCGAGCGCGACGCCATGACGCAAGAGCGAGTCGGCCTTGCCCAGGTGCAGAACTACCTGGCCGTACGGCTTTTGGGTAGCTAGATGGAGCGTATGTCTCGGGGGTCGGGGGTCGCCCTGCCGTCCGGTCCTGGCGGTCTCTTGGCTCCGGCTACCGTCCGCGCTGACTCCGCCCAGGGGCTGGAGGTCGCCCGATCGTCCGGTCCTGGGGGTCTCTCGGCGCCGGCTACCATCCGCCCTCACTCCGCTAGCGCTCCGATCGGGCTCCCG
>DATDBS010000055.1:0-25675 GCA_036524735.1 Propionibacteriaceae bacterium | reverse complement strand
TCGACGACCTGTCCGGGCGGCAGCTTGGTGTAGTTCGGGTAGATGACCTGAGCGCCCTTGGGGAACACCGCCGCGCCACCCGGCTGGACGGTGAAGAAGACGGGCACGATGCCGTTGGTGGGCAGCGGGTACGGGGGCCGGTCGAGCGGGATCGGGGTGATGCCGAGCTCGGTGACGACCTTGCCGTCGAGGTCACGGATCACCGAACCGGCCGGGATGCGGACCTCCAGACCGGGGATCTCGGGGGTGGTGAGCACGGTCTCCCCGACGGTCGGAGCCCCCACCTGCACCAGGTGCTCGGTGTCCAGCCGCGGCATCCAGACGGTGGCTGGGAGCGCGTTCGTACGCCCCTCGCGCACCTCGATGCGGATCCGGAACAGGCCGTACCGGGCCCCGGGCTTGCTCGCGCTCGCCCCGTCGACGATGACGGTCTTGGTGGTCGGAGACACCCCGCGGAGCAGGAAGCGGCCGCGGCGGTCGGTCTTGGTCGTCGCTGCGCCGGCCTTGACGGTGACGGCGGCGAGGGGCTTGCCGTCGAGGGTCAGCACGTGGCCGGTGACCGCCGTGGTGCCGGCCGCCGCCCGGAGGTTCTTCACCGACGGGGCGGTCGCACGGCGGGTGACCCAGTCCTGCCCGCGCAGGTTGGTCCGGTCGGGCCGCCACTGTGAGGTGGAGGCGACGGGTCGCGTCGCCTTGGGGCGACGGACCGACCGCGTCTGGGCGGACTTCTCCGCCGCCTGCTGCTGGCGCGCCGAGGTCGGCGAGCCGTCGGCGCGGATCGCGGCCGGTGCGTTGACCAGCGACACACTCATCGACCCGGCGGTCGGCCGGTACGGCGCCAGGACGACCTGGTAGGTGCCCGTCGCCGTCAGGGCCGGGACGGTGACCGTACCGGAGCCGGCCAGGAAGCTGCTGTTGACGATGGCCGCACCCGTGGGTGGGTAGACCCAGCACTCGGCGTAGTAGCCGCTGGCCAGACCGCTGTAGTTGAGCTTGACCGTCTGGCCGGCGGTGCCGGAGAAGGTCAGCCGCGAGGCTTGGCCGGGCCTGCTGAAGGTGATGGGCTTGGCGGCACCACCGGTGGTCAGGGCACCCGCGGCGACATCGTTCGACAAGGTGACGGTCAGCGCGCCTGTGACCGCGTACTGGGCCTCCAGCACCAGCGTGTACGTCCCCGCGGTGGTGATCGCGGGCAGGCGGGTCGTCGCGTCCGCACCCGCGGAGAGGTACTCGGCGAAGCCGCTCACCTTGGTGCCGTCCGGAGCGTAGAGGTAGGCGTAGACGGGCTTGGGAAAGGTGTTCGCCGTCAGCCCGACACTGAGGTTCTGACCCACCGCGGCGGTCAGGGTGAGTCCGACGTCCTGGCCCGCGCGGCCGGCCGTGGCCGTGGTGCCCGCCGCACTCGTCGACAGGGCACCGGCCGACGCCCGGGTCGCCAAGGTCAGGCTGAAGGTGCCGGTCCCGGCGCTGTTCGGGCGGATCCGGAGCGTGTGCGTCCCCGTCACCTTGGGCGTGAAGCGCGCGACGCCGTCAGCCGCGGCCGAGACGTACTCAGAGACGAGCTTGGTCCCGTCGGGGCCGTAGACGTCCGCGTAGGCGTACTTGGTGAGGGTGTTGGAGGAGATGGCGAGGGTCAACGGCTGACCGAGGGTGGCCGCGAAGGACCCGCGAGCGCCCTGTCCCGCGCGTCCGATGGTCACCGGCGTCGCGGCCCCGGTGACGGTCAGCGTGCCGGCGTTGATCTGGCTGGAGTAGGTGAGCGTGACCGCGCCCGTCGCCGCACCCAGCGGTTCGACCAGCACGGTGTACGTACCCGTGGCGGGCAACGCATCCATCGGAACCGACGCCGACGACTGGCCGCCGACGTACTCGTTCCGGATGTAGCTCGAGCCGTCGGGGGCGAGAACCTGCACGTACGCCGCTGAGGTCAGTGTGTTGTCGGTCAGACCGAGGTTGGCCGACTGCCCGGCGGTCCCGGTGAACGTCCAGGCGGCGGTCTGCCCGGGGCGCGCGAGGGACGCGGCCCCTCCTGGGCCGGTCGGGCTGAGGGCACCCGCCGCGATCTGGACCGAGGCCGTGATCGTCATGGAACCGGTCGCCGTCGCCACTGGGCTCAGCAGGACCGCGTAGGTGCCGGTGACGTCGGCGGTGAACCGCACGCTGGTGGCGCCGCTGACGTACTCGTCGCTGACCAGGACACTTCCATCGGGTCGGAAGACGCTCAGGTTGGAGTACGACGTCATGGTGCTGGCGGAGACACCGACCGTCAGCCGCTGCCCGGCCTGAGCGGAGAGTGCGCCGGCGAAGTCCTGCCCGATGCGGTTGAACGTGACGGGGGCGCCGGCGGCGGTCGTGCTCAACGCGGCGGTCTGGGGCTCGGACACGCTGACGGCCACCTGCCCGGACGTGGTGCCCGACGGGTCGAGGACCAGCTGGTAGGTCGCGCCGGCCGTGAGGTTGTAGGCGTCGAGCTGGAAGGGAGAGCTGCCGTACGCGGACTTGAGCTTGCGTCCCTTGCTGTCGTAGAGATCGGCGTCGACGTAGTTGGTGAAGGTGATCGCCCCGAAGCCCAGGTTGATCCGCTTCTGGGCCGGTGCGTCGAACAGGACCAGGGCGACCTTGCCCGCCGACACCGGCACCGTCACCGGGGCTGAGCCGACGGCGATCCGGCGGCTCGACTCGATCAGCGCGGGGTCGACGCCCGCCGGTGGAACCGTGAAGTCGCCGGACCAGCGGGTGGATCCGGCCGGGGTCGCGACCTCGACCCGTCCACTGCTCGCGGTCAGCGGAACCGCGACGGTCATCGAGGTCGCGGTGACGCCGACCACCTCGGCCCGGATCCCGTTGAACGACACCACGTTGTTGGCCGGTTCGGTGCGGAAACCGGTGCCGGTCAGGGTGACCACGGTGCCCGGGGGCCCCGTGGTGGGCGAGACGGCGGTGACCGTCGGCCCGGGTGCAGCCACCGCGTACGACGGGCCGGTGACGGTCGTCGTACCCGACGTGACCGTGAGGGGGCCGGCGGTGACGCCGCTCGGCACGGTGACGGTCAGCGCGGTGGCGGACGACGCCGTGACCGTCCCGGCCGTGCCGTTGAACTTGACCACGGCGCCCGAGCTCGGGAAGCCGGTGCCGCGGACGGACACCGAGGCACCGGGGCGCACCGAGGCGGGCACCACGCTGACCACCGCGAGCTGGCTGGCGGCGTAGCGGGAGACGCCGGTGATGTTGCCGGCCGGATCGTAGGTGTAGCGAGCGGCCTGGGTGGCGTTCTGCACCACGCCGACGAGACGACCCGCGGCGTCGTACTGGTACTCCCCCGGCCCACCCACCGCCGGTGCGTCGACGGCCGCCGCCGCTAGCTCGGTCCCGCTACTGGGCGGGTTCGACGCGGTCGGCGGGGTCGGGCTCTCGACCGTCGTGGGTGGCACCGAGGGCGCTGCGCTGACCGGGAGCGGGTCGCCGCCCAGGAGACCGCCGACCAGGGACAGGGACGCGAGCCCCGCGACCATCCAACGACGACGAGATCCCCGCATGAACGTCTCCTTCTGGCCACCGTCTCGACAGACAGTGCGAGCGACGAAAATTATCAGAGATCAACGCGGTGCACTGAGGAAGTCAGGGGGCTGTCTCACCGAATTCTCAGCCAGTTCCCCCGAGTAGGTGGAGAAGCTGCGGGGTCGAGGTGGGGTCACCGATCAGCACGTCACTCCCTGTCGCCGCGGTCGCTTCGCACGTGACGACGCCCTCCCTGCTCTTCAGGGTGAGTCCACCCGTCTCACCCAGGTCGAGCCGGAGGAGTACTTCTCCCACGGTGCCGCCCCGTTCGGCAACGGCCAGCCAGGCCAGCAGCGCCGGCACCCGATAGCGACGGCGAGGACTGAACGGCAGGTCCAGCCGGACGCGGTCGGGCTCGCCACCGGAGGGGTCGCGTTCTGGGAACGGGCTCGACCCCGTGGCGTGTGATCTCAGGCCGGGCCAGGTCGGTGGCCCTTCGACGAACCCGGCGCCGTGGTGTTCCAGCAATGCGCCAGAACCCAACCCGTAGGCCTGCAGCTGGTCGAGTGTTCCCGCCAGGTCGGCGGCCAACGAGCGACGACCCGAGGCCGTCGCCGTCTCGAAGCCGCCCGCCATCCCGCTGACGCTTCCCGACCATCCGGACCCCCGACTCCACGCGGTCAGCGACCGGGCCGCGGCGGAGCGGGCGGGGACCGAGGCGAGGAACGGCGCTGACCAGTGCCGGCCCGCGGTCCGCGCCGAGCCGGCGCCGCACGCCCCACACATCAGCGAACCACCCGGTCCGGTCGCGTCACGGCATCACGTCCCCACTGTTCGGCCCGAGGGTCTGACCGACGTAGAGATTGCCACCGGGGTCACTGGCCAGCAGTACCGCGGTCGGGGCCACCTCGGCCGGCACCCCGAAGCGCCCGAGCGGCAGCTCGCGCCGCTTGGCCACCTTCCACTCCTCGGTGATGCCTTCCACCAGCGGAGTCTCGATCGGGCCCGGGGCGATGGCGTTGACCAGAACGCCGGCCGGAGCCACCTCCAACGCCAGCGCCTTGGTGAAGCCGATGACCCCGGCTTTGGCGGCGCTGTAGTGGGTCAGACCCACGCCGCCCTTGATGCCGAGCTGCGACGCGACGTTGATCACCCGCCCCCACCGCCGGTCCACCATGCCGGGGACGATGAAGCGGCAGGTGAGGAAGATGCCGGTCAGGTCCACGTCGATCGTCTGCCGCCACTGCGCCGGACTCATCGTCACCAGGGGTGACTCGGTGAGGATGCCGGCGGAGTTGACCAGCACGTCCACCACGCCCACCTCCTCGGCCAACGTGGCGACCGACACCTCGTCGGTCACATCGACCTGACGGTCGCCGCCGCGCAGGTCCGCGGTGATCACCACGGCCCCCTCGGCCCGGAAGTCCTCCGCGATGGCCGCTCCGATGCCACTGGCGCCGCCGACGACCAGAACCCGCCGGCCGGCCAGGCCCGTGCGCGTCACGACGGCATCCGTACCGTCAGGCCGCCATCCACGATCACGGACTGACCCGTGAGGTAGGAGGCGTCCGGACTGCACAGGAACCGGATCACCGTGGCGATCTCCTCGGCCCGGCCGACCCGTTGCAGGGGGATGCCGTGTCCGGCCGCCGCCAGCCCTTCGGGGCCGTAGCTGTTGACCGCGTCCAGACTCTGGGGCGTCTCGATCAGGCCGGGAATGACGCAGTTCACCCGGACCCCGCGTGGCGCCAGCTCGACCGCAAGCGAGGAGCACAAACCCTTGACCCCGGCCTTGGCGGCGCCGTAGTGGGCGTGGTCCGCCCAGCCGTAGACCCCACCGGCGATCGAGGACACCGCCACCATCGCGCCGCCCTCGGTCAGGTGCCGGGAGCAGGACCGGAAGGTCCGCACCACCCCGGTCAGGTCGACATCCACCACCGAGGCCCAGGCGTCGTCGGACAGGTCAGCCAGCGGAGCGGCCCGCAGCACGCCGGCGTTGGCCACGGCGAAGTCGAGCCGGCCGTACGTCCCGATCGCCAGGTCGGCCAGAGCGTCGACCTGCGCGGTGACGCGTACGTCGACCTCACCGACCACCGCCCGCCCACCGACCGCCGCCACCGCCGCCACCGTGCCGGCCGGGTCGTGCGGGTCCCCCGGGAAGGTGCCGACGACCACGTCGGCACCCTCCTCGGCGAACGCCACCGCGGTGGCCCGGCCGATGCCGGATGCAGCACCGGTGATCACCGCGACCTTGCCTGCGAACCGTGGACCGGTCACGCCCGAACCGCCACCGATTCGGCGGACTGCTCATGGATGCCGCCGTCGCTCAGGCTGAGCGGCTGCACCTTCTTGCAGAAGAACATCACGATCCCGGACACGAGGATGCCGGAGACTCCGACGTACAGGGCCGTGCTCGACCAGGCCATCCCGCCGGCCAGCAACGAGGCGACCAGGATGCCGGCGACGATCGCGCCGGGCTGGCTGATCGCGTTGATCAGCGAAGCCCCGGTGGCGCGGCAGTCGGCGGTGTAGCACTCGCCCATGAAGAACAGCATCGCGGCGTAGGGACCGACGAGGAAGAACATGCCGCCGGCGTAGAGGGCGACGACGGCGAAGGTGCTCTCGGCGAACAGCAGCATGCACGCGAACAGGACCGCGGAGATCAGCCAACCGACGGCGATGACGTTGCGACGACCGAACCGGTCTCCGGCCCAGCCGTGGAAGATGTAGCCGGTGAAGGCGACGATGTTGATCACGATGAACATGATCAACGCGCCGGCGAAGTCGACACCCTTGCCCTGGGTGAGGACGCTGGTGCCGAGCACGCTGAAGGTCTGGATGCCGAACCAGTTGGTGAACCAGCCAAGACCCAGCACGATCGTGTTGCGACGCGACTCCGGGGCGAACACCTCGCGCAGCGGAGCCTTCCGCTCGGCCTGCAGACCGTATTCGGCGGCGAGCGCCTGGGCGCCGGCCACATCACCGGATTTGTGCAGCTTGCGGACCTGGTCCTGCAGGGCGAACTGCGGGGTCTCCTTCAGCTTGCGGCGCAGCAGGACGATGACGATCGCCGGGAAGACCGCGACCAGGAAGCAGCCACGCCAGCCCACCACGGGCAGCAGCACGGCGGCAAAGGCGGCCGCGAGCAGGGTGCCCAGCGGCCAACCACCCTGGACGATGGAGTAGATGAAGCCGCGTCGCTTGGTGATCTGCTCGTCCTCGCTGAGGGCGTAGATCTCGTTCAGGTACGTCGTGTTGACCGACTGCTCGGCCAGACCGAGGCCACCGATCGAGCGGACCGCGACCAGGGAGCCGGCCCCGACCGAGGCGGCCGAGGCCGCCGAGGCGAGGGCGGTGCCGGAGACCGTGAGCAGCATGCCCTTGCGCCGACCGAGCCGGTCGACGATCGGACCGACGGCGAAGACGACGAGCGCGGTGCCGACCGAGATGGCGGTGGCGATACCGACGGCCCGCGAGCTGCTCCAGCCGAAGTCTTCCTGGATGCTCGGCAGCAGGGTGCCGAACAGGATGAAGTCGTAGACCGCGAAGATCCAGGCGAGCAACGCGATCACGGTGCCCCGGCGGGTCTCGGACTTGGTCACCCGGTGGCGGGCCCAGGCGGCGGCGATGGAAGCGGGTGTCGCGGTGGTCGTGCCGGCCAGCGAGGACTGGGCGGGCGCGGTCTGGGCAGGCGAAGGGCCTGCCGGCGGGGCGGAATCGTACGTGGACATGGTTCTCCTGAACGGTGTGCGGGAAGAGGGTCAGCCGCGCGGGCTGCGGGCTGCGAAGTCGTCGGCGATCTCGTCGAAGGTCGCCCAGCGCACACCGTCGTGGCTGTTCACGTGCTTGATCAGTCGCTCCAGCATCAGCAGGACCTGCGGCCGGCCGGAGACGTCGGGGTGGATGGTGAAGGTGACCACGCCGTAGTCCTGCTCGCGGTAGACCCAGTCGAACTGGTCACGCCACATCTCCTCCAGCTGGCGCGGGTTGACGAACCCGTGCGAGTTGGGGCTGGATTTGATGAACATCATGGGCGGCAGGTCGTCGAGGTACCAGTTCGCGGGGATCTCGATCAGGTCGGTCTCCTCGCCGCGTACGAGGGGCTTCATCCAGTCGTGCGCACTGGACGCTGAGTAGTCGATGGGCGTCCACGAGTCGCCCACGCGTACGTAGTAGGGCTCGAAGTCGCGGTGCATCAGCGAGTGGTCGTACTTGATGCCACGCTCCAACAGCAGCTCGTTGGTCACCCGGCTGAACTCCCACCAGGGCGCGACGTATCCGGTCGGGCGTCGGCCGCTGACCTTCTCGACGAGGCTGATGGAGTGGTCGAGCACCTCGGTCTCCTGCTCCCGGCTCATGGCGATGGGGTTCTCGTGGGAGTAGCCGTGCACGCCCACCTCATGACCGGCGGCCACGATGGCGGCGGTCTGCTCGGGGAACGTCTCGATCGAGTGCCCCGGGACGAACCACGTCGTCCTCAGCTCCTCCCGGCGGAACAGCTCCAGCAACCGCGGTACGCCGACCTCGCCGGCGAACATGCCGCGGGAGATGTCGTCGGGAGAGTCCTCTCCGCCGTACGAACCGAGCCAGCCGGCCACGGCGTCGACGTCGACCCCGAATGCACAGATGATGTCCTTGCTCATGGTGGTGCCTTTCTGTGTGATGGATGGTGCTGGGCCACGTTGGCCCAATCGGCTGAAGGGTGTTGTTCCGCTCAACCGATCTCGGCGGTGCGCTGGAACGCCCGCTCGATCTCGTCAGCCGTCGCTCCGGTGCCCAACAGGGCGATCAGGAGGACCCGGGCCTGACCGGACCGAAGCCCCCCGGCGAGTACGGCGCCGGCCGCCAGTAGGTCCACGCCGCCGCCGCCTCCGTAGAGCGCCCGGACCGGGCCGGAGTGCACGCGGGTGCTGACCACGACGGTGACGCCACGCGACGCCACCAGCTCACCGACGGTCTCGACGAGGGCGGGGTTGGCGTTGCCGGCCCCGGTCGCCTCGAGGACGATGCCCCGCGCTCCCGCGCGAACCAGCGCCTCGAGCGCCACGGAGTCCGCTCCCGGGTAGACCGCCACGATGTCGACCCGAGGTAGCTCACCCGCCAGGGCCGGGTCCGGCGACATCAACCGGGGCGGACGGCGCCTCGAACCGGACAGCCTGAGCCGCCCCTCGGCGATCTCACCCAAGGCGGCACCGTCAGGGTCCGCGAACGCCGCCGCGGCAAGGGTGGCCGTCTTGCGCGTCCCGCGGGCCGTGAACACCGAGCCGGCGAAGACGAGGAGCACGCCGAGCTCCCGGGCGTCGGTCGACGCGGAGACCGCGATGGCGTCACGCAGGTTGCCGGGGCCGTCGTTCTCGTCCTGGTCGGCGGCCCGCTGCGCGCCGGTGAAGACCACGGGCCGCGGGTCGCCGTGGAACAAGTCGACCAACAGCGCGGTCTCCTCCATGGTGTCGGTGCCGTGGGTGACGACCACGCCGGCCACCGAGGGGTCGCTCAACGCCTCGCGCACCCCGGTCAGGACGGCCTGCATGTCTTCGACGGTCATCGCAAAACTGTTGACGGTGAGGATGTCCCGGACCGTCAGGGTCACCCCGGCCGGAGCGGTGACCCGCTCGAGCAGGGCCGCTCCGGCGTCGCTGGCCCGGGCTCCACCGCTCGCCGACTGCCGGCTGGCGATGGTCCCTCCCGTGCTCAGCACCGCGATCTTCGTCACGCACCCGCCCCCGGACTTTCATTCCTCGGTCGTCGGCGCTCCCGGTCGAAACCTCACGGAATCGATTGCGCCAATCGTTTGCACCATTGGACAATCAGGTCCTACTGCTCGTCAAGGCCACACCGAAATCGTATTTTTCGCGAAACACTGGGCAGGTTCGCGCAACGTTTCTGTAACCGAGGAGCCCATGAACTCGCCCGAGTGGCCCCATCTCGACCAGTTCGGTCGGCCCACCCTCAGGACGATCGCCGAACTCTCGGGGGTGTCGGCCTCCACGGTCTCCCGGGTGCTGCACCCCGGGAAGGCGACCGTCGGGCGCAAGACGGCGACCGAGACGACGAGACGGATCCTGGCTGCCGCCCAGCAGGTGCGTTATGTCCCCAACCCCCACGCCGCGAGCCTGCGAACGCAGCGCAGCTTCCTCATCGGGGTGCTGGTGCCGCAGCTCGCCGACCTCGTCCTCGCGCTGATCTACGAGGGGGTCGAGGACGCCGCGAGCGACCTCGGCTACGGCACCTTCGTCACCAACACCCACGACGACCCCGACACCCAGCGCCTGCGTGCCGACATGATGCTGAACCGGCGGGTGGACGGTCTGATCCTCGGCGACGCCCGGGCCGATCACGGACTGGCTGACGCGCTGCGGAGCCGAGGCGTGGCGTACGTGCTCACCAACCGGCGGGTCGAGGGGCACCCCTCGGTGACCGGCGACGACCGGCTCGGCGGCCGCCTGGTGGCCCAGCACCTGCTGGACCTCGGCCACACGGCCGTCGGTGTGGTGGCGGGAGCACCGTACGCCAGCACGGGCATCGACCGTACGGCCGGCTTCTCGGAGGTGTACGCCCACGCGGGGCATCCGGTGCCGCCCGACCTGGTCGTGCCCTCGCCCTTCGACGTGACCGGCGGCCACGTCGCCACCGAGCAGCTGCTGGCGGTCAGGCCTGACCTGACCGCGATCTTCGTCGTCAACGACTTCGCGGCCATCGGAGCCATGGGGGCCATCCGCCGATCCGGCCGGACCCTCGGGCACGACGTCGCCCTCGTCGGCTACAACGACGTCCCCCTGGCGGCGCAGCTCCCGGTGCCGATGACCACGGTGCGGTCACCGATGCGGGAGATGGGCTACGGCGCGGTCGAGATGTTGATGAAGCGGATGGACGGCCAGGAGGTGGAGCCGGTCCTGCTCAGGCCCGAGCTCGTCGTACGCGAGTCGACCCAGCCGGATCTGTCTCCGGACACTGCTCGGACCTGATCAGTGCTGCATGTCCGTGAACCGCGAGTAGTGCCCCTGGAAGGCGACGGTCAGGGTCTTGGTCGGGCCGTTGCGGTGCTTGGCCACGTCGATGTCGGCCTCGCCGGCGCGGTCGGACTCCTTGTCGTGGATATCGGGCCGATTCAGCAGGATGACCATGTCGGCATCCTGTTCCAGGGAGCCCGATTCACGTAGGTCGGACAGCATCGGCTTCTTGTCGGTCCGCTGCTCCGGGCCACGGTTGAGCTGGGACAGTGCGACCACGGGGACCTCGAGCTCCTTGGCCAGCAACTTGAGCTGGCGGGAGAACTCCGAGACCTCGAGCTGGCGGGACTCGACCTTCTTGCCCGAGGTCATCAGCTGGATGTAGTCGATGACCACCAGGCGCAGGTCGTGGCGCTGCCGGAGCCGACGGGCCTTGGCCCGGATCTCCATCATGGTGAGGTTCGGCGAGTCGTCGATGAAGAGCGGCGCTTCGGACACCTGCCCCATCTTCTGGGCGACCCGCTGCCAGTCGTCGTCGCTCATCCGGCCGTTGCGGATGTGGTTGAGCGGAATGCTGGCCTCGGCCGACAACAGCCGCATGGTGATCTCGATCTGGCTCATCTCCAAGGAGAAGATGCACGAGGTCAGCCCGTTCTTGATCGACGCACTACGGGCCAGGTCCAGGGCGAGGGTCGACTTCCCCATCCCGGGACGGGCGGCGACGATGATCATCTGACCGGGGTGCAGCCCGTTGGTGAGCTCGTCCAAATCGGCGAAACCGGTTGGTACGCCCGACAGGCCGCCACCGCGTGACGAGATGGCCTCCATCTCGTCCAGGGTCGGCTGCATCAGCTCGGACAGCGGCTTGTAGTCCTCCGCCGCGCGACGCTCGGTGACCGAGTAGACCTCGGCCTGGGCGCGATCGACGATCTCGTCGACGTTGCCCTCGCCGGCGTAGGACATCTGGCCGATCCGGATCGACGCATCGACCAGGCGCCGCAGGATGGCCTTCTCGCGGACGATCTCGGCGTACCACCCGGCGTTGGCGGCGATGGGAACGCTGGCCAGCAGCGTGTGGAGATAGGGCGCGCCACCGAGTCGCATCAGCTCGCCACGTTTGCTCAACAGGTCCGAGACGGTGACGGCGTCGGCCGGCTCACCGCGACCGTACAGGTCGATGACGGCCTCGTAGACCTGCTCGTGTGCAGGCCGGTAGAAGTCAGTGCCCCGTAACACCTCGACCACGTCGGCGATGGCGTCCTTGGACATCAGCATCGCGCCGAGGACGCACTGCTCGGCGTCCATGTCCTGGGGCGGCGTGCGGTCGAAACTGCGGGTAGGAGCCTCGTCGTAGGGCATGACCTCGGCAAGACTCACGCTTCACTCCCTCGCAGATCTGCCGTTGCGGACAGAATCGAATACATGTTCGGAAGGATAAAGAAACGCACTGACACTCTGGTCTGCTCCCCGTTGTCCCTACCCCGACCCCCCGGAGTCTCGAGTCAACGTACGCCCGATCCGCGGCCAGAGCGAGCCCCGAACCCGGGGTTATCCACAGGTCATGTGGATAACCGCGGGACACCTGTGGGAGACACGCGGACAGCTTGTGCAGAGCCTGCGGATAACTCTGGGGACAGCGCACCCGGGTTCCTCGCGAACTTGCCCTGACTAGGCCATTCACTCTGTTCGGTCGGTGGACACAGAATATTTCGCGTAAATGTGCGGACAACTTTTGCGGCGCTGGCACCGGTTGACATAGGCCTCCACTAGGTCTACCGGAGGCCCTTTTCCCACAGGGCCTGTTGACAACCCGGACGCCTCCTCAGGCCACGCTCAGGTTGCTGATGAGCCGCACCGGGGACCTCGGGGCCGTCACCCCGAAAACGTGCCCACAAGGCTAAAGACCTTCTGTACCTCCCCCTTGGTTCCGCCTTCCGAACCGCATACCCTAGGGCGGTACCCTAACCAGGAAGGGCCTGGATGTGAGCGAGCAGGACACCAGTCACCACGGCTACATCGCGAGCAAGGACGACTACCTCAAGCGTCTACGTCGGATCGAGGGTCAGGCCCGCGGCCTGCAGAAGATGATCGACCAGGAGAAGTACTGCATCGACATCTTGACCCAGGTCTCGGCCATGACCAAGGCCCTCCAGTCGGTCGCCCTCGGCCTGCTCGACGAGCACCTGAGCCACTGCGTCGTACGCGCCGCTTCCGAGGGTGGACCGGAGGCCGATCGCAAGATCAAAGAGGCCTCCGAAGCCATCGCCCGTCTCGTCCGATCCTGATCTCCAAGGAGCAGCTGATGTCTGTCACCACCGAGTACGTCGTCTCCGGGATGACGTGCCAGCACTGCGTCTCCTCGGTCACCGAGGAGGTCAGCACCCTCTTCGGCGTCACGGACGTCACCGTCGACCTGGACAGTGGCCAGCTGACCGTCGTCAGCGACGCCGAACTGCCGTACGAGACCGTCGAAGCCGCCGTCGACGAAGCCGGCTACTCCCTCGCCGCCGCCTGATTCGAAGAATCCTCATGCCCGTGCTCGCCAAGCTGACCGGATTCCTGGTCGCGCTCACCGCCGTCTTCGGCGTGGCCTACCTCGCCGGTACGCAGTCGGAGACGCTGCTGGCTCCGGTGGCGACGCACGAGACGGCGTTCTCCGGCCTGAGCGCCTCGACGGACGGCTACACCCTGCGCGCGGTGCAGCGGGTGCTCGAGCCGGGTGACGACCAGTTCGTCGAGTTCCGGATCACCGGACCGGACGGACAGCCGGTGCCGGCGTACGACGAGGTCGACGGTTCACACCTGCACCTCGTCGCGCTGCGTCGGGACCTGACCGGGTTCCAGCACGTCTACCCCGCCGAGGGTGAGGGAGCCTCCTGGTGGGCCGTGCTCAACCTCACCCCCGGGCCTTGGCACGTCACCGTCGAGTTCCAGCCCCAGGCGCTCGGTCGACAGGTCATCCTGGCCACCGACTTCACCGTCTCCGGCGACTACCGGCCGAGCCCGCAGGCCGCCCCCAGCGACCGGGTCGAGGTCGACGGTCTGACCGTCACCAAAACGGGGTCGCTGACCACCCGGGCCGACAGTCAGACCCGGCTCGAGGTCAGCGCCGACGGCCGGCCCGTCACCGACATCCAACCCGCTCACGGCGGTCTCGCGCACGCCATCGTCTTCCGCCCGTCCGATCTGGGTTTCCTGCACCTGCACGCCGATGAGACCACCGGCACCGGCCCTGACCTGGCCTTCGCCGGCGGACCGCCCGAGCCTGGCACGTACCAGCTCTTCGTCGAGTTCTTCCGCAACGACCGCCTCGTCGTCGCCCCCTTCACCATGGAGGTGACCCGGTGACGACCAGGCCGGTGGAGCGCCCGAAGAGTGACCGCGTCAAGCCGGCGTTGATCGAGCTCGAGGTCCAGGGCATGACGTGCGCGTCCTGCGCGGCCCGGATCGAGAAGAAGCTGAACCGGCTGGACGGGGTCGAGGCGACGGTCAACTACGGCACCGAGAAGGCAACCGTGCACGTGGCGCCCGACCAACCGAGCACCACGGCCGACACGCTGATCGCCACGATCCGGCAGGCCGGCTACGACGCCGTACGGCCGGCCGAGGTCGTACGCGACCCCGGCGCCGAGCTGCGCGCTCTGCGTACCCGGGTGCTCGTCGCCGCCGCACTCAGCGTCCCCGTCGTCGCCGTGTCGATGGTCTCGGCCTGGCAGTTCCCCGGGTGGCAGTGGCTGGCCTTCGCGCTCACCCTCCCGGTCGTGGGCTGGGCGGCCTGGCCGTTCCACCGGGCCGCACTGCTCAACCTGCGGCACGGGAACGCGACCATGGACACCCTGATCTCGGTCGGCACCCTGGCGGCCACGGGCTGGTCGGCGTACGCGCTCTTCCTCGGTTCGGCCGGGGCGATCGGTTTCACGCATCCCTTCGAGTTCCGGTTGGTACGCCACGGCGGCACCGCCAACATCTATCTCGAGGCTGCGGTGGCCATCACCACACTTCTGCTCCTCGGCCGCTTCTTCGAGCTCCGGGCCAAACGACGCTCCGGGGCCGCGCTACGGGCGTTGATGGAGCTGGCACCCGCGCAGGTGTCAGTGCTCCGCGAGGGCGTGGAGACCCTGATCGACAGTGGCCGACTCCGGGTCGGGGACGAGTTCGTCGTCCGGCCGGGTGAGCGGGTCGGCTCCGACGGGGTGATCCGCTCCGGTCATTCGGCCGTCGACGCCGCCCTGGTCACCGGTGAGGCCGTACCCGTCGAGGTCGGACCGGGCGATGCGGTGGTCGGCGGCTGCGTCAACACCCACGGCCGACTCGTCGTGCGCGCCACCCGGGTCGGGACGGACACCCAGCTCGCCCAGATCGCCCGACTGGTCGAGTCCGCGCAAGCCGGCAAGGCCCAGGTCCAGCGGCTGGCCGACCGGGTCTCGGCCATCTTCGTGCCCATCGTGATCGCGCTGTCCGTCGCCACGCTCGGCTTCTGGCTGGGCCAGGGTGCGGGCACGTCGTTCGCGTTCACTGCGGCCGTCGCCGTCCTGATCATCGCCTGCCCGTGTGCGCTCGGGCTGGCGACGCCGACCGCACTGATGGTCGGCACCGGACGCGGCGCTCAGCTCGGGATCCTGATCAAGGGTCCCGAGGTGCTGGAGTCGACCCGCCGGATCAACACGATCGTGCTGGACAAGACCGGCACGGTGACCCAGGGCCGGATGGCGGTGGCGAGCGTGGTGCCGGCGGTCGGCGTACGCGCTGCAGACCTGATCCGGTTCGCCGGTGCGGTCGAGTCGGGTTCGGAGCATCCCATCGCCCGGGCCATCACCGATCACGCCCGAGCCGCCGGGCCGCTGCCGGAGGTCACCGACCTGACCAACCAGCCGGGCCTCGGCGTCGTGGCTCGGGTCGACGGCGAGACCGTCGTGGTCGGACAACCTGCGCTCCTCGAGCGGCACGGTCTGGTCGTCGACGAGGTGGTGCACGCGGCGTACCGAGCGGACCAAGCCCGAGGCCGTACGGCGGTCCTGGTCGGCTGGCACGGGCGGGCGCGCGGCGTGGTCGCGGTCTCCGACACCCTCAAGCCCACCTCCGCCGAGGCCGTACGCCGGCTTCGCAGTCTGGGTCTGCGGCCCGTGCTGCTGACCGGCGACCACCAGGCTGCGGCCGACACCGTGGCCGCCGAGGTCGGCATCACCGACGTGGTCGCGGGCGTCCTTCCGCACCAGAAGGTCGAGGAGATCGTCCGGCTGCAGAAGTCCGGCGGCTGGGTCGCCATGGTCGGCGACGGTGTCAACGACGCCGCCGCCCTCGCCCAGGCCGACCTCGGCATCGCCATGGGCACGGGCACCGACGCCGCCATCGAGGCAAGCGACCTGACCCTGGTCCGCGGCGACCTCCGTGTCGCCGCCGACGCGATCCGGCTGGCCCGGGCCACGCTGCGCACCATCAAGGTCAACCTGTTCTGGGCCTTCGCCTACAACGTCGCCGCCCTGCCGCTGGCCGCCGCCGGCTTCCTGAACCCGATGTTCGCGGGGGCGGCGATGGCGTTCAGCTCGGTCTTCGTGGTCACCAACAGCCTGCGGCTGCGACGGTTCCGCTAGACGGTCTGGTCGGCGTCGGACCGAGGTATGACGGTGGGCACCGGTCGCTTCGGGACGAGCCCTCGTCCGTGCGGGATCCCACGTAGACCCTTGCCCAGCCAGGGGGCGAGATAGTGCACCGTCCAGTCGACGTCGCCGACGATCTTCTCCCGGGGCCGGGGCTTGACCGGTTCACCGGTCAGCGGGTCACCCCAGCCCTCGGTAAAGCCGTCGAGACCCAACCGCCAGGCGAGCGCCGCCGCGACCAGTTCGTGGCCCAAGGGGTTGCCGTGCAGCCGGTCCTCGAACCAGAGTCGGGGATCCTCCGCGACCGGGTAGCGCTGGAAGTCCATCACCAGGACGCCGTAGCGGTCGGCCTCGGCCCGGATGATGTCGTTGAGCCCGAACATGCGCTCCCGCAGCCGCCGGCCCAGCGGGTTGATCGCGGCCGGGTCGGGCATCGTGAAGGTGATCACGGTGACGTCGTTGCCGCGCGCCTCGCTGAACATGGTGGCGTAGTCGGCGCGGATGGCCGCAAAGTCCGGACCCGGCGCGATCACGTCGTTGACCCCGCCGAAGATGCTCATCAGATCCGGCTCGAGGGCCAGGGCGTCGTCGAACTGGGTGTTGCGGATCTCGCTCATCCGCAGCCCGCGGATCGCCAGGTTGGCGTACTCGAGAGGGTCGTCCTGGGCGTCGGCGAGGTGCTGGGCGAGGCGGTCCGCCCAGCCGCGATAGCCGCCCTGACCGTCCGGATCCTCCAACCCCTCGGTCGTGGAATCCCCGATGGCTACGTACCGCCGGAAGCTCGTCACACTCCAAATTCTCACCCCGACCGAACTGATCGCAGCGTCGGGTTCGTGCATCCGCGGGCGGGTCGGCTCCGAACTACGATGACAAAGGGGTGACCGATGACCGTTGATCCGCGCGATACCGCCTTCGTGGCGACGCTGGAACGTGTGCGTCCGACCCTGGAGGGCACGGCGTACCTGATGCTGGACGACGCCGCCTCGGCGGACAGCGCCCTCGACGCGATCCTGGCCCGGCTCTACGGCCGTGAGGTCCCGGCCGACGCTCTGGAGCTCGAGGCCCTGCGCGCTCTGGTCAGCGACGACGAGGATGCGGCGCCGCTGCCCTGGTCTGCGGCTCCCCGCTTCGAGCTGGTCGACCAGTCCGTCGTGGTCGATCGCCCACTGATCGTGTCCGACCTGTCCCGGCTGCCGCGTGACCAGCGGGCCGCCATCGTGCTCGAACGTTTCACCGAGCTGCCCAGTGTGCAGATCGCCGACCTGCTCGGACGTCCGGTGGACGAGGTCTTGGTCCTGACTCGGCAGGCGCGGGCGTTCCTGGCTGCAGGCCACCAAGAGCGGCAGCTCGACGAGAGCCTGGCGGCCGAGCTGCGTGCGGCCGTACCGTTCGGCTCCGGGGGTCACCGGGCCACCGATGATCTGGCCCACGGTCAGCGGCTGATCCGCCGCCGGCGTACCCGTCGGGGTGCTGCCGCCGTGGCCGCCGCCGTCGCGCTGATCGTGATCGTCTCTCAGCTCTGGCCCCAGGCGGCCCCCGTGGAGGAGGCATCTTCGCCCGCCTCCTCGACGAGCAGCCCCCAGTCCCAGCCCAGCTGCGACACGACAACCGAACCGTGCCGCGCCACGATCATGAAGGACTGGCGCAACGAGATGGCGACCGTCACGAGCTCGCACATCGACCCGGAGCGGAAGTACTTCTCGGGCTACAGCTTCTCCTACGACGACCGCTACGAGACCCCCGGCATCTGGATCGGCCAGGGCGGCGCCCTGGCCCTCGACATGTTCCGGATGGACCGTGGCGCCACCGAGGTCTACGTCCAGATCGCCACCAGCCGAAAGTTCGCGGTGCGGTGCGGGGCGACCACGGGGACGACCTGCGTCTCGATGCGCTTCATGGACGGCAACCGCTTCATCATGAGCGAGTCGACCACGGTCAAGGGGGGCCTCGAGGTCCAGTACTCCCCCGACGGAAATCAGGTGATCACTGCGATCGCCCGCAACACGACTCAGGGCGACGAGCTGCACCTCGAGCGCTACGACCTCCAGGACCTGGTCCAGGACCCGCGACTGCGGTTGCCGGCGGTCTAGCCACGCCGGAGCCGACATTCATCGGCCCGGTCCGGAGAGTATTCAGGGCAGCTCGAGCACCGAGGGAATGATGGCCAGAAGGCCGACGATGATGATGCCGACGAGGGCGAATCCGGTGATGAAGAGCTGGGTGATGTCCATGTCTCAACTGTGGCGCGGACCACTGTCAAAAACATCTGACCGAGGTGTCGTCTTCGTGTGACCGCGGCTCGTCCTGGGGTCTGACCCGTCTCAGACGTCAGTCGTGGTGTGCACCACGTCGGCCAACGCCCGGATCTGGTCCGGACCGACCCGGCAGCACCCACCGACCAGCTGAGCCCCGGCCGAGATCCAGTCCTGCACGTCAGCCGCCGAGAAGGTTCCTGCGCCGACCCACGTACGGCCCGCCGCGTCCCACTCCTCACCGGCGTTGGGGTAGACGACGACCGGGAGTCCGCTCACCTGCGCGGCTCGCCGTACGAGGCCGCCCACCTCGGCGGGTCGCGTGCAGTTCACCCCGACCGCGACCACCTCGGCCACGTCGCGGGCCATCGCGTACGCCTCTGCCACCGGCTCCCCAGCCCGGGTACGGCCATCCGCACAGGTCAGCGACAGCCAGCAGTCGACCCCGGTCCCCTCGACTTCGGCCAGCAGGGCCTCGACCTCGACCAGACAGGGAATGGTCTCCAGCGCGAGCAGGTCCGGCTCGGCCTCGAGCAGGGTCTGGATCGTCGGACGGTGCCGCACACGCAGCTCGGCCACGCTCAGCCCGTAGTCCCCGCGGTACTCCGATCCGTCCGCCAGCAGGGCCCCGTACGGACCGACCGAGGCGGCCACCCAGAGCGGCAGCCCCCCATCGACCGAGGACCGGGCTCGTTCCGCCAGCCGCACGCTCGTCCGCAGCGCCTCGGGCATCCCGGCCGCCTGGTACGACGCCGTGATGGCCACCTGAGCGCCGGCCTCGAAGTAGGCCCGGTGGGCGGCGACCACGGCGTCGGGATCATCGACTACGAGCCGGGCCGACCAGCGGGCTGAGCTCAGGTCGTGGCCCTGGCTCTCGAGCTGGGTGGCCAGTCCGCCGTCGAGGACGACGACCTGGCCGGCGTCCAGCACCGACCGCAGGCTGGGAGACGTCATGGTCAGGGAGTTTATCCAGCCGGTATTTCGGCCGATCGGGCATGATCGTCACCTACGATCCCGGCCAGGAAGAAGACCATGAACCCTTACCTCCGACCGACCGCACCGGCGCCGATGTCGCGCCGCACCCTGATCCGCACCACCGGCGTCGCCGCCCTCGCTCTCACCGGACTGAGCGCGTGCGGTGGTGGCGACGCAGCGCCGCCCGCGGCCACCTCTGCCCCCGCGGCTACGGGCGTGACCGCCAAGACGGCCGACATCCCGGTCGGCGGCGGCAAGATCTTCAGCGAGGGTCAAGCCGTCATCACCCAACCCACCGCAGGCGAGTTCAAGGCCTTCTCCTCGATCTGTACGCACGCCCGCTGCCCCGTCACCGAGGTCACCACGACCATCGACTGTCAGTGTCACGGCAGCCAGTTCGCCCTGGCCGACGGCGCGGTCGTGAAGGGCCCCGCCACGGAGCCGCTCACCGCCAAGACCGTCAAGGTCGACGGCGACTCGGTGGTCGTCTCCGCCTAGTCGTCCCGCGAGCCGGTGCCCTGGAGCTGGTGCCTTGGAGCTGGTGCCTTGGAGCTGGTGCCTTGAAGACGGTGCCCTGGAGCTGGTCATCGGACACGTTTCGAGCCACTCGGTGCGAAACGACCTCCGCAGGACCCGGATCCGCCGCGTTACGAGCCACTCGGTGCGAAACGACCCCCGCCAACCCGGATCTGCCGCGTTTCGAGCCACTCGGTGCGAAACGACCCCGAGGCCGGCGCCGTCACCAGCAGCAGAAGCCACCGTCGACGAGCAGATCGACGCCGGTGACGAAGCTCGCGGCGGAGCTGAGCAGAAAGACGGTCGGGCCGACCATCTCCTCGGGCTCGCCGATCCGCTGCATCGGAGTGTCGGCCGCGAACCGCCGCATCTGGTCGACCATCTCCGGGCGGGAGCTCATCGGCGTCCGGGTGTAGCCGGGGCTCAGCGAGTTGACCCGGATGCCCCGGTCGGCCCACTCCAGGGCCAGGCTCATGGTCAGGTTCTTCACCGCGGCCTTGGACGAGTTGTAGTGCGCCTGCTGCAGCCCGCGGTTGACGATCCGGGCCGACATCGAGGCGACGTTGACGATCGATCCCCGCCCGTGGGTCAGCATCGCCGTGGCCTCGGCCTGACAGCTCGAGAACAACCCGGTGACGTTGACGTCGTAGAGCCCCTGCCACTGCTCCAGCGACATCGTCTCGGCCGGTGCCGCGCTGGCGATGCCGGCCGCGTTGACGGCCAGGGACAGTGGTCCGAGCTCGGTCTCGAGCCGGCTGACCGCGGCGGTCAGCTCGTCCGGGTGGGTGACGTCGGCCGGGAGCACGACGGTACGCCGACCCGCCGCCTTTATGCCTGCGACCGTCCCCGCGAAGTCACCTCCCGGTCGGTCGAGCAGCCCGACGTCGGCGCCGGCCTGGGCCAGCCCGATGGCGATGGCCCGTCCGATGCCGCTCGCGGCTCCGGTGACGAGGGCGACCCCGTCCAGGTCGAAGGTGTTCAGCACAGCCCGCTCCTTTGCGTCGTGTTCTCCCGCTGATCTTGCCGGGTCAGGCCACGAGCTTGCGCGCGGCGGCGGCGATCCCTTCCGGGGACATGCCGTAGCGGTCGAGGAGGAACCCGGCCGAGCCGGTGGGAGCAAACTCCGGGACACCGAGGATGGTGACCCGGGTCGGATGTTGCTGAACCACCGTCTCGGCCACGGCTCCGCCGAGCGCCCCCGCGGTCGTGGCTTCCTCTGCCGTCACGATCCCGGCGGTCTGTTGGGCGGCGGCCACCACCGCATCGACGTCGAGCGGCTTGACCGTCGGCATCGACAGGACCCGCGCCGAGATGCCCTCGACCGCGAGCTGCTCGGCGGCGACCAGGGCGCGCCAGAGCACGGTGCCGTTGCTGATCAAGGTGACGTCGTCGCCCTCACGCAACGTGACCGCGCGGCCGGGCGTGAACGTGTAGTCGGCGGCGTTGACCTGGGGCACGGCCATCCGGCTGACCCTGATGAACACGGGACCGTCCACCTCAGCGGCCCAGCGCAGGGCTGCGGCCGTCTCGATCGGGTCGGCCGGCACCACGATGGTGATGTTGTCCAGGGCCCGCAGCCAGGCGATGTCCTCGATGGAGTGGTGGGTGGGGCCCAGGTCGCCGTACGCCATGCCCGGGCTCATGCCGCAGAGCTTCACGTTGTTGTTCGAGTACGCGACGTCGGCCTTGATCTGCTCGAGCGCCCGGGCGGTCAAGAAGCAGGACGCCGCGGAGACGAAGGGGATCCGGCCGCCGCCCGCCAGGCCAGCGGCCACGCCGACCATGTTCTGCTCGGCGATGCCGACGTTGATCAACCGGTCGGGAAAGGCCCGCTTGAAAGCGTCGAGCTTGCTGGAACCGACCGAGTCGTTAACCACCCCGACGATGCGGTGGTCCGCCTCGGCAAGCTCGGCCAGGGTCTGGACGTAGGCATCGCGGCAGTCGAACCGGGGCTGGTCGGCCAGCGAGGCGACGGGCGCCAGGGTGTCGGTCATCAGTTCTCCTGGGTGGTGCGCGGTTGGCCGAGCTCCTCGAGAGCCAGCGCGAGCTGGTCGGCCGAGGGGACCTTGTGGTGCCAGGCCACGTTGTTGCTCATGTACGAGATGGGGTGGCCCTTGTGGGTGTGGGCGATCACGAACGTCGGCTGACCGGGCCGGAACGGGACGGCGGAGAGCACGTCGAGCAGCTGACCGTGGTCGTGCCCGTCCACCTCGACGACGGCGAAGCCGAAGGCGGCCGCCTTCTCCGGCAGCGGGTCCAGGTCATTGGTCTCGTGGGTGGTCGCCCCCTGCTGCAGCCGGTTGCGGTCGACGATCACCGTGAGCCGGTCGAGCTGGTACTGCGAGGCCGACATCATGGCCTCCCAGTTGCTGCCCTCCTGCAGTTCACCGTCGCCGACCAGCACGTACGTCCGCCGGCGCGACACGTCGAGCTTGGCCGAGATGGCGTGCCCCACGGCGATCGGCAGACCGTGGCCGAGCGGCCCGGTGTTGGCCTCCACCCCGCTGACCTTGCGGCGGTTGGGGTGCCCGTTCAGGGCGGACAGCGGCTTGAGGAAAGTGGCGAGCTCGTCGACCTCGAGGAAGCCGAAGGCGGCCAGCGTGGTGTAGAGCGCACCGGCCACGTGGCCCTTGCTGAGGAAGAACCGGTCGCGCTCGGGGTCGTCGACGGTTTCCGGGGTCACGTTCAGGACGGCGCCATAGAGCGTGGTGAGCACGTCGATGGCGGAGAAGTCGCCGCCGATGTGGCCGGCCCCCGCGTGGTGGACGAGCTTGAGGTCCTGGATCCGGATCTGACGGGCGGCCTCGGCGAGGTGGGCCACGACCTGGGCCCGGCCCGCCTGCGCGTCGATCCGGTCGAAGACCGGCATGGTCGTGTGCTCGGTGGTCAGGGTGTTGCTCATACGTCGTCGCCCTCGGCCATCGAGCTCAGCAGGACCTTCTGGATCAACCGCTGGGCGGCGAGGGCGTCGTGCGAGGCCTGGGCCGCGGCGAGAGCGTCCTCGTCCAAGGCGTCGAGCGCCCGGTGCAGGGCCTTCAGGAAACGGATGGCCTGCTTGGCCGCCTCCACACTGTCCTCGCGGAACGGGAACTGGTCGAGCTGCCAGACACCTTCCCAGCCGTTCTTGCGCAGGGTGTGGAAGAACTCGAACGTCTCGACCAGGTGCACCGAGCCGACGACCATGTCGTCGTCCCAGCCCCGGAAGTTGTCGTTCACGTCGATGGCGAAGAGCCGGTCGTAGCTGATGGCCAGCTGCGCCGCGTCGGCCGGGGTCTCCAGGCCGTACAGCGAGTGCCCGAAGTCCAACAGGATGCCCAGGTTGGGCAGGCCGATCTTCTCGATGCCCAGCAGGGTGCGGGCGACGTTGGGGAAGATGATCTTGTTCCGCGGCTCGCGCGGCTTGTACTCGATGACGAACTTGATCTCCGGGTGCGCGCTGACCAGCTCGGTCAGCCCGTCGAGGGCAAGCTGCCAAATGGCGCGGTAGTCGACCTGGAAGGGGTAGTCCCACCCGTCCTGGCCGGGCCACAGCTTGACGTAGTCGCAGCCGAGCTCGAGGGCGACCGCGGTGGCGTCGTGCATCAGCTGCAGGGCCTGCGCACGGATGGCCGGGTCGGGGTTGGTGAAGGCGCCCTTGACGAAGTCGCGGGTGTAGATCTCGGGGGTGATCGCGATGCAGCGCAGGTTGTTCTTGGCCAGCGCGGCCTTGATGTCGTCCAGCGTCCCGTCGAAACCGACGAACGGCCAGTTCAGGTCGACGACGGAGAGGTCACCCACGGCGCCGGCGCGGTCGATCTGCTCCAGCAGGCCGACCTCGGGTCCGTAGCCGTCGGTGGCGTAGCGGTCCTTGTAGGTGGCGAAGTGCCAGATGCCTGCACCGAAGACCGGCAGGTCACTCATGCGAACTCCCTCGTTGGCGTTGAATATCTATTCGCTGTTGCATAACCTATCACTCAGCGGGAAGCCGACCAAGCCCTGCACAATCAGGACAGACACGACGATGAGGCGGTTCGGCAGTGACGCAGAGCTCGACAGGACCGGCCCGGCGGGCCGTGCTGGCGATCGACCAGGGGACGACGAACACCAAGGCGATCGTGGTCAGTGACACCGGCGAGATCCTGGCGGCCGGCTCGGCCGGCGTCGCCCTGTCCCACCCTCGCCCCGGCTGGGTCGAGCAGGACGCCGAGCAGATCTGGACCAGCGTGCTGGCCGCGCTGGCTTACGCCCTGAGCCGGACCGACGTGTCCCTCGCCGGGATCGCCTTGTCCACGCAGCGGGAGTCGGTGGTCGCGTGGAGCCGTTCCACCGGGCTGCCGCTTGCGCCCTTGCTCGGATGGCAGGATCGGCGTACGGCGGATCGCTGGGCCCCGGTGGTCGCCGATCCGCCGGCCGTGGTCCGGGAGCGGACCGGGCTGCGGATCGACGCGATGTTCTCCGGCCCCAAGCTCAACTGGCTGCTCGAGCACCTGGCCGACCACCCGGTCGCCGACCTCTGCGTCGGCACCGTCGACGCCTGGTTGGTCTGGCGGCTGACCGGCGGCGCACGCCACGCTTGCGACGCCGGGAACGCCTCCCGGACCTTGCTGTACGACGTACGCGACCTCGCCTGGTCGGACGACCTGCTGGAGCTGTTCGGCGTACCGGCCTCCGTGCTGCCCGAGGTGCTGGCCTCCGACGGCTCGTTCGGGCAGACGAAGAACGTGCCCGGGGTGCCCGACGGCGTACCGATCGTGGCGGTCCTCGCCGACTCCCACGCCGCGCTCTACGGCCAGGGCTGTACGGAGGTCGGCACCGCGAAGGCCACCTACGGGACCGGCACCTCCGTGATGGTCCCCGAGCCGGCGTTCGTCGACCGCGACTCCCCCGTGCCGACCACGTTGGCCTGGCTGACCGACCGACCCACGTACGCCCGGGAGGGCAACATCCTCTCCTCGGGGTCGGCGCTGGCCTGGACGGCGGCGACGCTCGGACTGGCGCAGGTGGCCGACCTCGTCGCGCTGGCCGGGACGGTGCCCGACAGCGCTGGGGTGGTCCTGATGCCCGCGTTCTCCGGGCTGGGGGCGCCCCACTGGAACCGCGACGTCCAGGCGAGCCTGACCGGGATCACCAGTGGTACGACGCGGGCCCACCTCGCCCGGGCGGCGGTCGACGCCGTGGCCCACCAGATCGGTGACATCGCCGACGTGATCGCGGCCGACGGGTCCCGGCTCGACGTGCTGCGCGCCGACGGCGGAGCCACGGCCTCGGACCTGCTGATGCAGACCCAGGCCGACCTGCTGGACGTACGGGTCGAGGTCGCCGAGGTCCCCGAGGTGTCGGCGTTGGGCGCGGCGCAGCTCGGGTGGCGCGCGCTGGGCGCCGAGGCGGACTGGCAAGCCGGGCGGGCGGCCCCGCGGACGTTCGTACCCGAGATATCCGCCGACGAACGAGCCGTCCGCCGGACCCGTTGGCGGACGGCCGTCGCGCGTTCGCTGGATCCGGCGCCGACGGGGTAGAACTGCACCCAACCACTCCGACCCTGGGCACCCGCCCCACGACCTGAAGGACCTCGTCAGATGGCCGCACCCTCGACCGGCGTCAGCCGCTTGACCCCGGACGGCCAGGTGCGGCTCATGACCAAGGTGGCGCACCTCTATCACGAGCGTGGGATCCGGCAGGCCGACATCGCCGAGACCCTGCACATCTCCCAGGCCCGGGTGTCGCGGCTGCTCAAGCGGGCGGCCGAGGTCGGCATCGTGCGAACCGTCGTGGTCGTCTCGCAGGGCGTGCACACCGATCTCGAGGAACAGTTGGAGAGCCGGTTCGGTCTGGCCGAGGCCGTGGTGGCCGACGTCGAGGGTGACGACCAGCAGATCCTGTCGGCCCTCGGGTCGGCCGGAGCCAGCTA
>DATDBS010000054.1:0-11573 GCA_036524735.1 Propionibacteriaceae bacterium | reverse complement strand
ACGGTGATCTTCACCTTCCCGGCCGACACCACGATCACCGAGCTCGGGCTGGTCAACGGCTACGCGAAAGTGGATCCGGCGAGCGGAGCGCATCGCTACGGCGAGTACCGGCGGATCACCAAGGTGACCTGGACGTTCCCCAACGGCGTCACCGTGCCCCAGACGCTGACCGATGGGAACGAGTCGACCCAGTCGGTGACGGTGCCTGACCAGCAGGCGACTCAGGTCGTGATGACCATCGACGCCACCACCGCGCCCGGATCGAAGGAGGCCACCCGCGACGCCGTACTGGTCTCCGAGGTCGCCTTCGCGGGCTGACTTCGCGCCTGCTGGTCGAGCCTCAGGAGTCCAGGATCAGCGTCACGGGACCGTCGTTGGTCAGGCTGACTTTCATGTCGGCCCCGAAGACCCCGGTCGCCACCTCGGCCCCGCGCTCGCGCAGGGCGGCGACGAAGGCCTCGACCAGGGGTTCACTGACCGGGCGGGGAGCGGCGGCGCTCCAGGACGGCCGGCGGCCTTTCCGGGTGTCGGCGTACAAGGTGAACTGACTGACCACCAGCAGCGGCGCCTTCTCCTGCTCGCACGAGCGTTCGCCGTCGAGGATCCGGAGCGTCCAGACCTTCTCGGCCAGCCGTACGGCGTCATCCCCCGTGTCCTCGTGGGTCACCCCGACCAGGACCAGGAGCCCGGGACGGTCGATCGCCCCGACCACCTCGCCGTCGACTTCGACCCGGGCCGAGCTCGCCCGTTGCAGCACCACACGCATGGGGGGAGTCTGACATCAGGGGTGTCCGACGTACGCCTCCACCTCGACCTCGACGAGGTGGCCCGGGTCGGCGAGCGCGCTGACCGCGACCATGGTGGCGACCGGTCGGACGGGGTCGAAGGTCTGGTGGTGGGCCCGGCCGACCTCGGCCTGCATCGCGATGTCGGTGACGTACATCCGGGTCCGCACCACCTGCTCCCGGGTTGCTCCGGCCTCCCTGAGGGCCGCCAGCGCGATCGCGAACGCAGCCCGGGTCTGGCCGTACGGGTCCCCGGGGTGCAGGACGCCATCGGGACCGGTGGCCGTCGTACCGGCGGTGATCGCCCAGCCGCCCGCGACGACGACGCGGCAGTAGCCGTACGTGATCTCCCAGGGGGCGTGGCCGCCGAACCGTTCGATGCTCACGCGACCCAGCCTCGACCAGCCGCGCCTCTGACACAATCCGAATATGTCCACCGACGGCACGTCCCGGTCCCTCGTCGTGAAGCTGACCAGCGGGGCCGAGGCCCCGGAACGGTCCAACCAGGCTTGGACGGTCGCCGCGATGGGGATCGCCGCCGGGGCCGAGGTGACCGTCTGGCTGACCGGTGAGGCGGTCTGGTTCGCCGTCGCGACGCAACAGCCCGACCTGGCCCTGCCGTACGCCACCCCGGTCGCCGAGCTGGTCGAGACCGTACGCGAGAACGGTCGGATCGTCGTCTGCACCCAGTGCGCCGCCCGACGCGACCTCACCCAGGCCGACCTGGTCGAGTCCGCCACCATCGCCGGCGCCGCCAGCTTCGTCGAGGCCGTGCTCGCCGACGGGGTGCAGGCGCTCGTCTATTGAGGCGCAACCCCTTCGGGGCCTTCGACCGGCTCAGGGCGGCGCGGTTGACGCGGGCTGAACTTGTCGACGCGGGCTGAGCTTGTCGAAGCGCTCGCCAGAGCTCCCGGCCGCTCGACTACGGCCAGCGGAACTCAGGGCGAGGGGAGGCCGAGCAGGGTGGCGAGCTCGGCGGCGCTGAGGTCACCGGGCTGGCTGCGCCGGGCGGCGGCGCGGCGGGCGAGCGTGGCCAGGGTCGCGTTGAGCGGGGCTGCCGTACCGATCCGGTGCGCGATGGTGGCGATCTCGCCGTTCAGATAGTCGGTCTCGACGTTACCGGTGCCGCGGACGAGGGACTGCCAGGTCGAGCCGCCGGGGTCGTCGACCACCCCGGGGACGGGCTGCATGGTGAACCCGGCGGCGCGGGCGGCGCTCTCGTCCGCATCGTTGGTGAACGCGATCCCGGCGGCGTCGAGCACCTGCCGGGCCTCGGCTTCGGCCGCCGTGGCCAGCGGGCGCCAGTCACCGTTGCGGCTGACCAGGGCCTGGAAGACGTTGCCGATGTTGCTGATCAGCTTGCGGTACTTCCACGGCATCACCTCCGCCGGCAGCCGTACGTCGTAGTTGGCCGCCGCCCAGTCCCGCGCCACGTCGGCGAGCAGCTCACCCTCCTCCCGACCGCGAGCAGGCACGGGGCCGACGTGCAGCAGTCCCGAGAGCGGGGTGCTGCGGATGATCACCTCACCCGGTACGAGGTGCACGGCCGGCATCCACACGCAGACCCCGAAGACCCGGCGGAAGTAACGCTGGGCCATCGCCTCGGCGGCGACCCCGTTGAGGGCGGTCAGGATCGGCAGCACCTCACCCGCCGTTCCGACCACCCGGTCCCCGTCGCGTACGTCCACGTCAGCCCAGGCGAGCAGAGCCTCGTTGGCCTGCTGGGTCTTGGTGCTCAGGACGAACACGTCGTTCGGTCGCAACGCGAGCTCGGCGGGACCACCGACGGCCGGCGGGCGGACCACGAAGTCCTCGGTCGGCGTACGGATCCGCAGACCGTCGGACTGCAGGGCCGTGAGGTGTGCACCGCGGGCGACCAACACGGCGTCCAGTCCGGCCAAAGCGAGCCGGCCACCGATCGCGCCGCCGATCGCGCCGGCTCCGATGATGATGTAGCGACGGTCCACGCGCCCACCGTAGTGGCTCTCGCTGCGTCGCTAGACTCGCAGCCATGTCCCAGTCCGAGACCTTCAGCGCGCTCCTGACCGCTGGCTTCGCCGCCATCGGCGTGGGCCTGCTGGTCGCTCTCGTGCTGCTGTTCCGTTCGTTCCACCGAAAGCGCTGACCTGATGCCGTTCGAAATTCCTGAGGGCCTGAACCCTTCCCTGATGCCCATCGCCTGGATGATCGGGCGCTGGGAAGGCACCGGCAAGGGCGTCTATCCCGGGACCGAGGACTTCGACTTCGGTCAGCAGATCGACTTCGCCCACAACGGCGGGGACTACCTGCACTACCTGTCGCAGACCTTCGAGGTCGACGCCGAAGGTCTGGCCGTCAAACCTCTCTCGATGGAGACCGGCTTCTGGCGCCCGCTGGGTGACGGCACGATCGAGGTCGTGATGTGCCACCCTGACGGCTACGCCGAGATCTGGTACGGCAAGACCGCGGGGGCCAAGGTCGAGCTGACGACCGACGCCGTCGTACGCACCGCCTCCGCCGACGAGTACACCGCCGGCCAGCGCCTCTACGGCAACGTCGAGGGGGACCTGCTGTGGACCTTCGACAAGGCCGCGCTCGGTCACCCGCTGCAGACCCACATGTGGGCCCGGCTCCGTCGCGCGTGATCGTCAGACGCGCAGGGAACATTCGGCGCGGCGAGGGCGCTGCACAGGCATGACTGCGATCCTGGCCGAGTCCGGCGTCGATGCCGGAGTGCCCTGGCACTTCGGTGACCCGATGCGTGAGCAGCGCACCCTCGAGCGTGGTGAGGGTCAGGTCGACCTCTCCCACCGTGGCGTGCTCACCGTCTCCGGCCCCGACCGGCTGACCTGGCTGCACTCGCTGACCTCGCAGCACCTCGAGGGACTCGCTCCCGGGATCGGCGTGACCGCCCTGGTCCTCTCCCCGCAGGGCCACCTCGAGCACGTGCTCTACGGTGTCGACGACGGCGAGACCTTCTGGGCCCACACCGAACCGGGCCAGGCAGCCGCCGCCGTGGCCTGGCTCGACCGCATGCGCTTCATGATGCGGGTCGAAGTTCTCGACCGCACGGATGAGTACGCCGTGGTCTGGTCCGCCGCTCCGACCGGCGCCGGGGACCTGCTGACCCGCGCGGGGGAGGACTCCCTGGGTGGGCGCGAGATCTTCGTCCCGCGCGAGCAGCTGGCGGACGTGTTGGCGGGCGCGCCCCAGGTCGGGACGTGGGCGTACGAGGCCCGTCGGATCGCGGCCGGCGTACCGCGGATCGGCGTCGACACCGACCACCGGACCATCCCCAACGAGGCCGGACTGATCGGCGTCGCGGTGCATCTCGACAAGGGTTGCTACCGCGGCCAGGAGACGGTCGCCCGCGTCCACACCCTCGGCCGCCCGCCGCGTCGTCTCGTGCTGCTGCACCTCGACGGCACGGCCGACGCGCTGCCCGCGGTGGGGGCGCCGCTCGAGCTGGACGGTCGTCCGGTCGGGTTCGTCGGCAGCTCAGCACGTCACTACGAGCTCGGGCCGATCGCGCTCGGTCTGGTCAAGCGCAACGTCTCCGCCGAGGCCACGCTCAGCAGCGAGGGCATCGCGATCAGCCAGGAGATCCTGGTCGACCCCGAGGTCGGCCTGCACGTACGTCCGAAGCTCTAGCGGCCCACGCCCCGGGGAGATTTCAGCCCAGCTTGTCGATCGTCTCGGCGTACGGCCGGATCTCCCCGACCCGTACGCCGTGGCCCAGCACCGGTGCGCTGGCCTGGGCGTGCAAGGTGTCGTGGTCGAAGCCGAGCCGCAGGAGCACTCCGGCCATGGCCACCGCACGAGCACGGGCGGACCCGTCGGAGATCTTCACGGCCACGCCGCGACCGTCGGGCAGTCCCACCGCGTAGACCGACTCCGCTCCGGCCTTGCCGATGAGCCCGGGGATGGCCTGGTGCAGGTCGAACTCGTCGCGCCGAGTGCCGGACACGAACTGCGGGAACGCGCGAATGGCCCGAGCCACCCGAGCCTCCGCGGGATCGGTCGACTGGGCCAACCGGCCAAAGGCGCGCGCAAGGCCGTACAGGCTGAGGGAGAACAGCGGCGCGCCGCACCCGTCGAGGGCCGGGTTGCCGGCCTGCTCGGAGGCCAGGTCGTCGATGGTCCGCAGGATCGCCAGCTGCGTCGGGTGGTCCGGGTCGCGGTACGTGGCCAGGTCGTTCCCGTTGACCAGGGTCGTCGCGATCATCCCGGCGTGCTTGCCGGAGCAGTTCATCATCACCGGCGCCTTGGGCCGCCCGGTCCGGATCGCCTGCTCGCGCTCGACGTCGTCCAGGGGCCAGTCGGCCGGGGTCTGCAGCGCGGACTCGTCCCTGCCGGCTGAGGCGAGGATGCGGCGTACGCCGTCGAGGTGGATCTCCTCACCCGAGTGGGAGGCGCAGACCAGGGCCAGCAGATCATCCGGCAGGTCGAGTCCGGCGCGCACCATCCCGACCGCCTGGAGCGGTTTGGCTGCGCTGCGCGGATACATCGGAGCGAACTCGGCGCCCAGCGAGGTGGACACCCGACCGTCGGGTTCGGTGATCACCACCCGGCCGTGGTGCACGCTCTCCACGAAGCCGTTGCGGACGGCCTCGACGAGGATGGGATCGTTTTCAAAGGGGCTGTCCACGTCTTCGACCCTACGCTCGGCGGACCCCAGTGGCCTCACTTTCTGCGGTGGGCGAACGCGGCCCCCTTGGAGGTTTTCCTCCTGGGTCGCCGCTAGCCCTACGCTTCTGCATGTGAATACGGACGCCACCTTTTCGTGGGACGACTACGACGCTGCCCTGTTCGATCTGGACGGCGTCCTGACGCCGACCGCGGAGGTCCACATGCACGCCTGGCAACAGATGTTCATCGACTTCCTGACCCGCCGTGGCGTCGGTGATCCGTACCAGGAGAGCGACTACTTCGACTACATCGACGGCAAACCCCGGTACGACGGCGTCCGCTCCTTCCTGTCCTCCCGCGGCATCCAGCTCTCCGACGGTGACCCGGCCGATGGGGCCGACGTCGAGACCGTGTGCGGCCTCGGAAACCGCAAGAACGAGTTCTTCTCCGCCGTGCTGCGGGATGAGGGCGTGGTGCCGTACCCGGGTTCGGTGGCCCTGCTCGACCACCTGGCCGAACGGGGTACCAAGATCGCTGTGGTCTCGTCCTCGCGCAACGCGCCCGCGGTCCTCGAGGCCGCCGGTCTGGCCGACCGCTTCGAGATCGTCGTCGACGGTCAGGTCGCCGCCGCCCGCGGGTTGGCGGGCAAGCCCTCGGGTGCCACCTACGTCTACGGGGCCGAGCAGCTGGCGGCCGACATCACCCGGACCGTGGTCCTGGAGGACGCGCTGTCCGGGGTGGAGGCCGGCCAGGACGGTGGCTTCGGTCTCGTCGTCGGGGTCGACCGGGGCGTGGGAGCCGACCGGCTGTCCGCCGCCGGCGCTGACCTCGTGGTCACCGACCTCGCCGAGCTGGTGACCCCATGACCGCGACCGAGATCCCGACCCTGGACGGCGACCCGATCGACCGCACCCGGTTCCCCGTCGATGAGTGGAAGCTGACCGAGTCGATCTACTCCTCGGCCGACCTCGGCGTCTCCGAGACCCTCTTCGCCGTCGGCAACGGTTACCTCGGCATGCGGGGCAACGTGGAGGAGGGACGCGAGACCCACGCCCACGGCACCTTCATCAACGGGTTCCACGAGACCTGGCCGATCCGGCACGCGGAGGAGGCCTTCGGCTTCGCGCGCGTCGGTCAGACCATCGTCAACGTGCCCGACAACAAGACCATGAAGTTGTACGTCGACGACGAGCCGATGCTGCTCTCGGTGGCCGACCTGGAGTTCTACGACCGGTCGCTCGACTTCCGTGACGGTGTCCTGCGGCGCGAGATCATCTGGCGTACGCCGGCGGGTAAGCGGGTCAAGGTGGCCTCGACCCGGATGGTCTCCTTCACCCAGCGCCACCTCGCGATCATGACCATCGAGGTCACGATGCTCGACGAGGAGGCACCGGTGGTGATCTCCTCCCAGACCCTCAACCGCCAAGACGGTCGCGATGAGTACCACGTCCGCTCGGCCGCCATGGGCGCCGGCGTCGACCCGCGCAAGGCCGAGGCCTTCGAGGACCGGGTGCTCGAGCCGCAGAGCCACTGGTGCGACGACCGGCGGATCGTGCTGGGCTACCGCTGCGCCAACTCGAAGATGACCCTGGGTGTCGGGGTGGACCACGAGATCATCACCGACAACGCCTACCGCGAGTTCATCAGCGTGGACGAGGACACCGGCAAGATGGTCTACCGGGTGCAGGCGCAGCCGGGCCAGCCGATCAAGGTGACCAAGACGGTGGCGTACCACACCTCCCGTGGAGTGCCCGTCCGCGAGCTGGTCGACCGTTGTCGTCGTACCCTCGACCGCGTCGACGAGCACGGTATCGAGGTCGAGCTGGCGGCCCAACGGCAGTGGCTCGACGCGTTCTGGAGCCGCTCGGACGTCGTCGTCCACGGTCAGCCCGCCCTGCAGCAGGCCATCCGCTGGAACCTCTTCCAGGTCGCCCAGGCGACGGCTCGGGCCGAGCAGTCCGGCGTACCGGCCAAGGGGGTCAGCGGCTCCGGCTACGGCGGCCACTACTTCTGGGACACCGAGATCTACGTCCTGCCCTTCTTGACCTACACCTCGCCGAAGATGGCGCGCAGCGCGCTCCGGTTCCGCTACAACATGCTGGACGCGGCCCGCCGGCGGGCGCAGGACCTGGCTCAGAGCGGTGCCCTGTTCCCGTGGCGCACGGTCAACGGCGAGGAGGCGTCCGCCTACTACGCAGCGGGTACGGCGCAGTACCACATCGACGCCGACATCTCCTACGCCCTGTGCAAGTACGTGACCGCCACCGGTGACCACGACTTCATGAACCGTGAGGGCATCGACATCCTGGTCGAGACGGCCCGGATGTGGGCCGACCTGGGTTTCTGGCGGGAGAACAGCCACGGGGGCCGCACCTTCCACATCCACGGGGTGACCGGTCCGGACGAGTACACGACCGTGGTGAACGACAACCTGTTCACCAACGTGATGGCCCGGTTCAACCTGCACAAGGCGGCCGAGCTGGTACGCCGGATGCAGATCGAGCTGCCCGCCGCGTTCCAGCACGTGCTGGAGCGGCTCGAGATCGACCCCGAGGAGATCGACGAGTGGGCGGCCTGCGCGGAGTCGATGGCCATCCCGTACGACAAGATCACCGGGATCAACCCGCAGGACTCGCACTTCCTCGACCGCGAGGTGTGGGACCTGCAGAACACGCCGCCGGACAAGCGGCCGCTCCTGCTGCACTACCACCCGCTGGTCATCTACCGCTTCCAGGTGCTCAAGCAGGCCGACGTCGTGCTCGCGCTGTTCCTGCAGGGCGACCACTTCAGCCTCGACCAGAAGCGGGCGGACTTCGAGTACTACGACCCGATCACCACCGGTGACTCGACGCTGTCCGGGGTCGTCCAGTCGATCATCGCCGCCGAGGTGGGTTATCGGAACCTGGCTCTGCGCTACTTCCGCAGCGCGTTGTTCGTCGACCTGGCCAACCTGCACGGCAACACCACGGACGGCGTGCACGTCGCCTCGACCGGTGGGGTCTGGAACGCGCTCGTCTACGGCTTCGGCGGGATGCGCGACTACAACGGCGTGGTCACCTTTGATCCGCGGCTGCCGACCGACTGGACCGGGCTGACCTTCCAGCTCACGCTGCAGGGATCGCAGCTCCGGGTGGACCTGACCGCCGGGGAAATCGCCTTCACGGTCGTCGACGGGCTCGGAGCCGAGCTGTCCGTACGCGGTCACCGCTTCACCGTGTCGCCGGAGACCCCCGTACGGGTGCCGCTGACCGACCAGGGCCCCCGGATCGACACCCCGCTCGCCTTCCAGAAGGGTGAGCGCCGTCCCGACGGCACCCTGATCACCGCCACCGTGCCGCAGGCCACCGTCAGCCGGCGGTAGGCGGGCCCGGGGTCAGGACTTGGTCTCGGACCCCTCCAGGGCCTCCGGGTCCTTGAGGTAGGTGCGCCGGCCGTACAGGGCGCGGTTCAGGACCCAGGTCAGGGCCCAGAGGACGATCCCGATGCCGATCAGGACGCCGGCGATGGCGTACTGGTTGGTCTCGCGACCGGTCCATGGCCCGACGAGGTACGCACAGGCGAGGGCCCCGATGATGGGTAACGCAGTCGGGGCGCGGAAGTGCTTGTGCTCGCGGGTGTCGCGACGCAGGATCAGGCAGCAGACGTTGACCACGGTGAACACGGCGAGCAGCAACAAGGCGGTGGTGCCGCCCAGAGCACTGACCTTGCCCACGAAGGTGATCAGCCCGAAGGCCAGGGCCGTGGTGAACAGGATCGCCACCCACGGCGTACGCCGTCCCTCCAGCACCCGGCCCAACGCCGGCGGTAGGACCCGCTGGCGGGCCATCCCGTAGAGCAGCCGGCTGGCCATCAACATGTTGATCAGGGCCGAGTTGGCCACCGCGAACATGCTGATCAGCGGGAAGATCTGGTCCACCGGCAGGTTGGGGGCCCCGGCGGTGACCACCTTGAGGAGCGGTGCATCCCCCTCGCCGAGCTCACCCGCCGGCACCAGAGCGATGGCCGAGATGGAGACCAGCACGTAGATGACGCCGGTGATGCCGAGTCCGGTGAGCATGATCTTGGGGAAGACCTTCTCGGGCTCCTTCACCTCCTCGGCCATGTTGACCGAGTCCTCGAAGCCGACCATGGCGAAGAAGGCCAGCGAGGTCGCCGCCGTCACCGCCACGAACATCGACTTGTCCTCCGGCGCGTCGAACATCACGACGCGCGAAAGGTCAGCTTTTCCCTGCGTGATGGCGAAGAAGCCGACGAAGATGACGATCAGCAACCCGCTGAGCTCGACGCAGGTCAGCACGATGTTGGCGTAGACGCTCTCCGCCACCCCGCGCAGGTTGATCAGCGCGATCAGGGCCATGAACAGGACAGCCAGGATCGTGGTCAGACCGTCGCTGATCTCGATCTCCCCGAGCCCACCGATCCAGTCGGCCCGGACCACGTTGACCATCGCCTCGAGGTTGGCGGCGAAGGCCCGCGCGGCGGTCGAGGCGGAGGTGATCCCCGAGCACATCACGGCGAAGCACATCAAGAACGTGACGAAGTGGACGCCGAACGCCTTGTGCGCGTAGAGGGCTGCGCCCGCGGCCTGGGGGTACTTGGTCACCAGCTCGAGGTAGGAGAAGGCGGTGATGGTGGCGACCACGAACGCGATCAGGAACGGCAGCCACACCACTCCACCGACCTGCTTCGCCACGTTGCCGGTGACGGCGTAGATGCCGGTGCCCAGGATGTCGCCCACGATGAACAGGAGCAGGAGCTTCGGCCCGAGCACCCGCTTCAGCTCGGGTTGGGACGGTGCGTCTTCCAGTGTGGCCGAGGGGCTTTGCGACATCGGGACCTCCAAGTACAGCGCTGCGGACGTGGGGGAAAGGCCCCACTCTCGCTCATCGTGGTTTGCCCGACGGCCGTGGGGTTGTGACTGGGCTCACGCTAGCCAGAGTTTGCATCTGCTTGCAATTGCAAGCACCATGGACGCATGGCACGAATGAGAAGCCCCAAGCTGGGAGACCAGCTGGGCCCGCTCGGCGAGTTCATCGCTGCGCAGCGCAGGTCGGCTGAGCTGACGCTGCGCCAGCTGGCCGAGCAGACCGGCATCTCCAACCCGTACCTGAGCCAGATCGAACGCGGGCTGCGCCGACCCTCGGCCGAGGTGCTGCAGCAGCTGGCCAAGGCGTTGCGTGTCTCCGCCGAGACGCTCTACGTCCGAGCCGGGATCCTCGATCCCGACGAGCACCCCGCCACCAGTGTGGAGATGGCGGTGCTCGGCGACGCCGTGATCACGGAACGCCAGAAGCGCGTCCTGATCGACGTCTACACCTCGTTCGTCAAGGAGAACGAGAAGCCCGCCCCCGCCGACGAGACCACCACCCCCGAAGAAACACGCTGAGGAGATCAGATGCCCACCCAGACCAAGCAGACCCGCAAGCAGGCCAGGAAAGCCGCGCTCGAGTCGGACTACACCCCCCTGTACGCCTTTGCCGGATTGACCGACGTCGTCGCGGAGAGCCTGAAGTCGACCCTCGCCGAGACCCAGGAGAAGGCGGCCAAGCGGATGACCGAGGCGCAGGCTCGGCGTGCCGAGCAGGCGAAGGCCAACCGCGAAGAGCTGCGCAAGTTCGTCACCACCCTGCCCGAGCAGATCAAGGCGATCCCCGAGGTGACCCGCGAGCGGATCGCCGAGCTGCAGAAGCAGGCCGATGAGCTCCGTACCCAGGTCAACGCCACCTACGGCGAGCTCGCCGGACGCGGCAAGCGGGTCGTCGACAGCACCCTGAGCTCCGCCCGCGACCTCGGCGACAAGGCCGAGAAGCGGACCGAGGACGTCCTCGACGACGTCGCCGAGAAGGTCGACCCGGCCTTCGAGCAGGTTCAGGAGACGGCGACCATCATCCGCAAGAAGGCCACCGGGCGGACGACGACCGAAACCGTGACCTCGCGTACGGCGGCTAAGGGCCAGGCGACGCGCAAGGCCGAGGCCGCCGTCGACGAGGAGAGGGCTGCCGCCCGTAAGGCCGCGGCCAAGAAGGCTGCCGCCACCCGTGCCGCCAAGAAGGCCGCCGTCGCGAAGGCGGCCGAGGACGAAGCCAAGTCCGCCGCCAAGGACGCGAAGGACGCAGCCAAGGACTGATCAGTCCGCAGCTCAACCCAAGAACCCGTCACTCCGCCCACCAGATCTGGTGG
>DATDBS010000053.1:0-6747 GCA_036524735.1 Propionibacteriaceae bacterium | reverse complement strand
CGCCGAGGAGCAGGGCCGCATCGTGATGGCATGGAGTCCGCTGGCCCAGGGCCTGCTCGGCGGCAAGTACGACGTCGACCACCGGCCCGGCGGCGTACGCGCCATCAATCCGCTGTTCGGGGTCGAGAACCTGCGCCGGATCGCCCCGTTGATCGCACTGCTCCGGCAGGTCGCTGCTGCGCACGGCGCGAAGCCGGCGCAGGTCGCTCTGGCCTGGCTGCTGGCTCAGCCTCAGGTGGTCGTCATTCCGGGGGCGTCGAGCGTCGAGCAGCTGGAGTTCAACGTGGCTGCCGCAGACCTAGATCTCAGTCCGGCCGAGGTCGATGAGCTCACCGCAGCCGCAGCCGCCTTCACTCCGATCAGCGGCGGCCAGACCCTGCTGGCCGCGGCCCGGGCGCGCGTCAGCCGGTGACTCGTCGGCCGGTGATGCGGCGGCAGGCCAACCGCGTCAGGCGGCGGGCTTCACCACGATGACCGGGATGTCGGCGTCCAGGATGATCGTCTGGGTGACACTCCCGAGCAGGAACTTGCCGACCGGAGAGCGACGGCGGGCGCCGATGACCAGGATGTCGGCCTTGACCTCGGTGGCCAGCGTCAGCACGGACTCGGCCACGTTGTCCTTGCCGGTGGCCAGGTGCAGCTCCCACTCGACGCCGGTGATCCCGGCTGCGCCCAGGACCTTCTCGACCTCGTCGGAGAGCCCGGCCCGGTTGGCCTCGGCGATGTCGAGGTCGAGTGACTCGACCACGTGGATCACGGCCAGCTTGGTCTGACGCAGAGCAGCCTCACGACCGGCCTGCTCCAAAGCGATGTGGGCGGCCGACGAGACCTGGTGGGCAACGGCAACGGTCATGGTGGCGGACTCCTCGAGATGGTCTGTGGGCTCAACCTATCCAAGAAGCCCCCGCGGTGGCCGCCGGTCTCGCGACGGCCGTTCGGACTGACCCCAGCGCAACCCGGTCAGGCTGCTGACGACCGAAACGCTGGGTGCTGACCGTCGCGGACCAGGGAGACCACTCTCGCCACGCCGCGCGCCGACCGAGCAGATGTGTCGGGTGCTGCTCGGGACGCGTCAGGCAGATGGAGCGTCGATGATGTGGTGCAGATACCGCTCCGGGTCGCTGAGGTAGGAACGCCAGTGATAGACCAGCTCGAGGTCGTCCCAGGTGGACTCGCGGTAGCCCCAGTCGCCGACCTCGAGGATCCGGGCCCCGGGCAGCGCGGCCAGGACGGGGGAGTGGGTGGCGCAGACGACCTGCGATCCAGCCTGGGCCAGGTCGTGCAGGGCGCCGACCAGCACCAGGATCGAGGTGAAGGACAGCGCGGCCTCGGGCTCGTCGAGGCAGTAGAGCCCGGGTGAGTCGAGGTTGGTCTGGATCAGGGTCAGGAACGACTCGCCGTGGCTCATCTCGTGGTACCTCGGGGCAACATTGTTCGGGAGGCCCTCCAAGAACGTGTAGTACCCGTGCATGGACTCGGCCCGGAGGAAGAAGCCCCAACGCGAAGCCCCGGCCCCACGGGTCAGGTGCAGGGACTCGTGCAGCGACGACTCCGAGGCACGCGTGCTGTGCCGCGAGTGGGTGGTGCCGCCTTCGGGATCCAGCCCGTACGCCGTCGCGATGGCCTCCACGAGGGTCGACTTGCCGGAGCCGTTCTCACCGACCAGAAAGGTGACACCTCGAGGAAGCTCCAGGCCGTCGCGCAGCAGCTGGGCCACGGCGGGGACCGAACCCGGCCAAGATCGCGGGTCGGCGGTCTTGCCGTCACGGGCTCCGATCCGGCGGATCGGCCGCTGGTCGATCAGCCACTCCGGGTTCGACATGCCCCGATCCTGTCATTGCGGGCCCCTACACTCGGGGGCATGTCGCAGCCCGGGGCCCGTAGTCGCGTCACGTTGGCGGTGATCTGGCTGGTCCTCGGACTGGTGATGATCGGGCTGGCCGGGTGGGTGGGTTGGACCCGGGGTTCGGTCGTGCTCAGCGGTCATCCGGCCCTGCTGATCGTCGGGATCGCCTCCTTCCTGCTCGGCCTGGTCGCCGTGGCCTGGTCCATCGCCACGCTCGCGATCGGGGACCGACAAGACCGCGAGGGTGACCCGGCGCATCCGGCCAGGCGCACCCGGACCCAGCTGGAGCGTCGGGCGCGCTGGCGGATCGTCGCGGCGATCCCGGCGTTGGTCGTCTGCCTGCTGCTGGTGGTGAGCCTGGCGTACGCCCGGCCCCTAGGTGCAACGCCCGTGGCCGTGGCCGCGATGCGATCGGGGGACGACGTACGGGTGGCCGATCGCCTCACCTGGTTCGAGATGTCCCGGGTCCGCAAGGACGACGCCGGCAACGCCATCAAGCCCACTACGGGTTTTGTCTTCGTGCCCGGAGCCAAGGTCGACCCGCGGGCGTACGCGCACCTGCTCCGGCCCCTGGTCGAGGCCGGATACTTCGTCGCGGTGATGAAGGAGCCGTTCGGCATCGCCTTCCTCGACCGCAACCACGCCGGCACCGTCGTCGCGCTGCACCCCGAGATCACCTACTGGGCCGTGGGCGGCCACTCCCTGGGTGGGGTGGCGGCCTCCTCGTACGCCGACGGCCATGAGCAGGTCAAAGGGCTGGTGCTCTACGCGTCCTACCCGAGCTCAGCGCTGACGCGCACCGACCTCAAGGTGCTGTCGGTCTCCGCCCAGGACGACGGGCTGGCCACACCGGCCAAGATCGAGGCGTCGAAGGCCGACCTGCCCGCTGACACCCAGTACCTCCAGGTGGCGGGCGCCTCGCACAGCTACTTCGGGGACTACGGACCCCAGAAGGGCGACAACCCCGGCACGGCCGATCGCGCCGTCGCCCAGGGCGAGATGATCACGGCGACCCAGACGTTCCTGGCGTCGCTGACCCCACCGCCTCCGGCCAAGAAGAAGAAGTAACCGCACCTACCGGCTTGGCGCCCACCGGGCGTAACTCTCTAGGATCGGCTTCATGAGCGACAACGGTCTGAAACTCGCCCAGGAGAAGATGTCGGCCGCTGGTGTCCACCAGCAGGCGATCGACGTCTTCACGCACTACTACGGTCAGTTGGAGGAGGGGGTCACCGGCTTCATCGCCGAGGACAGCATCCAGCCGCTGGAGCACCCGGATCTGCTGAGCGACGTCGCGATCAGTGATGAGGACGCCCAGCAGGCGTTGGCCCAGACGGTCATCATCAAGCTCAACGGCGGCCTCGGTACGTCGATGGGGATGGACAAGGCGAAGTCGCTGCTCCCGGTCCGCGACGGGAAGACGTTCCTGGATCTGATCGTCGACCAGGTGCGGGCCGCGCGTACGGCGTACGGGGTGAAGCTGCCGTTGATCTTCATGAACAGCTTTCGCACCCACGATGACACTCTGGCGGCGCTGGCCGACTACGACGACCTGTCCGTCGACGGGCTGGAGCTGGATTTCGTGCAAAGCCAGGAGCCGAAGCTCCGGGCCGACGACCTGACCCCGGTGGAGTGGGCGGCTGACCCGACCCTGGAGTGGTGCCCGCCTGGCCACGGTGACCTCTACCCGTCCCTGTCGGGTTCCGGGGTGCTGGATCGGCTGCTCGCGCTGGGTTACCGCTACGCCTCGGTGTCGAACTCCGACAATCTGGGGGCGGCGCCGAACGCGACGATCGCGGGCTGGTTCGCGGCGAGCGGGGCCCCGTACGCCGCGGAGATCTGCCGTCGTACGCCGGCCGACCGCAAGGGTGGCCATCTGGCCATCCGCAAGGCCGACCAGCAGCTGATCCTGCGGGACACGGCGCAGACGGCCAAAGACGAGATGCACTTCTTCACCGACGAGCACCGCCATCCGTACTTCCACACCAACAATTTGTGGTTCGACCTCGAGATGCTGGCCCGGACGTTGAAGGAGCGCAACTCGGTCCTCGGTCTCCCGCTGATCAAGAACGCGAAGACCGTCGACCCATCGGACTCCTCCTCGCCGGAGGTCCTGCAGATCGAGAGCGCGATGGGTGCGGCCGTCGAGGTGTTCGAGGGCGCCACCGCGATCGGCGTCGGCCGGGAGCGGTTCCTGCCGGTCAAGACGACCAGCGACCTGCTGCTGCTGCGTTCAGACGTGTACGACGTGGGTGCGGACGGGCGGCTGACCCGGGTGGTCGATCCGGCGCCGCTGGTCCAGCTCGATGACCGCTTCTACAAGACCATCTCCGCCTTCGAGCAGCGGTTCGCCGAGGGGGCGCCCTCGCTGAAGGCCGCCAGCGCGCTGACCGTCGACGGTGACTGGACCTTCCGGTCGCCCGTCACCGTCGTCGGAGTGGTGACCCTCACCTCGGACGAGCCCGCCTCGGTCGAGGCCGGTTCCACCCTGGCGGGCTGACGGGAGCCTTCCCTCGGCTGATCAAGCCATCCCGAGACGGACGGGCTCAGCAGCTCACACCCCATGGTGCGGCGGCACCTCACCGAGGAGCCGCCGCTCATCGGCGGTGAGGGCACGACTGCTGACCACCGGGGCGGGTCTGACCCCCGGCTGAGCAGCGACCGTGCTCCGTACGGTGAAGAGAGCGGCGGCGAACTGAGCCGCGCCGATGCCCTCCATCAGGTCGGCCGGCACGGCGTACGCCGACTGGAGCAGCTCAGCTGGGGTCGCGATGTCACCGAGCGCGAGGACGAGGGCCGGAACGTCGGGCTTGGCCTGCCGCCCGAGCTCCTCGACCCGACGCCCGGTGAGGGCGTACGCCAGAGCCTGGTGCCAGCTGAGATCCATGCCCGCATCGTAGGGCCCGGACGTGATGCGAGCGGGGTGTGAGCATCGTCACGCTATGAAACCGGGAATAGGCCAGACGCTTGAATGTTCAATCAATATGACCCAACTTGATCTTTCCCCGGCCGAGCTCGACGCCTTCGAGGCCGAGTTCGCCGCACCCATGAGCATCTCTCCCGAGGTCCAGGACCTGCTCTTCCGCGACGCGCACACCGCGAACGCCTTCAGCCCCGAGCCCGTCTCCGAGGAGCAGATGCGGGCGGTCTACGAGCTCATCAAATGGGGCCCGACGGCGATGAACGCCCAGCCGATGCGCATCGTGCTGGTCCGTACGCCCGAGGCTCACGACCGGCTCGTGCAGCACATGGCCGAAGGCAACAAGGCCAAAACCGCCGCCGCTCCGCTCGTCGCCGTGCTGGCCGCGGACGTGGACTTCCACGACGAGTTCTACAAGACCTTCCCGGCCTACCCGGGTGCCCGCGACGCCTTCGCCGACGAGGCGCCCCGCACGGTGACGGCCACGCTGAACACCTCGCTGCAGATCGGCTACTTCATCATCGGTCTGCGTGCGGCCGGTCTCGCTGCCGGCCCGATGGCCGGATTCGACGCCGCCGCCGTCAGCCAGGAATTCTTCCCCGACGGTCGTCACCAGGCCCTGCTCGTGGTGAACATCGGTCAGGCCACCGCCGAGTCCTTCCGCCCGCGTCAGCCGCGGCTCGAGTACGCCGACGTCGTCACGACGGTCTAGCTGTCGGCCGGAAGGGTTGCGTCGGCGCGAGTCAGCGCAACCCCTTCGGGGCCTTCGACAGGCTCAGGGCGCGTAGAGAGCGCAACCCCTTCGGGCCTTCGACGGGCTCAGGGCGCGTACAGGAGAACGTGGGCTGAGCTTGTCGAAGCGCCCGAAGGGCTCCCCGTTCTGCGGTGCTCGGCAGGGGGCGCAACCCCTTCGGGGCCTTCGACAGGCTCAGGGCGCGGAGATCAGCTGGCGTTGCGGTCGCGCAGCAGGTCGCGGATCTCGGCGAGCAGGTCCTCCGAGGAAGCAGCGGCGGCCGGCTCGTCCTTCTTCCGCAGCGCGCTGTACCTGTTGTACGGGGTCACGACGACCCAGTACAGGACGGCTGCCGTCAGCACGAAGGTGATGACGGCGGCGATGAAGGCTCCGACGTTCACCCCGCCGATCTGGGCGCCACTGAAGTTCTCGACGTTGATGATCAAACCGAGCAGATCGACGACGATCTTGGTGAACGTCTCCACCACCAGCGCAAAAGCGGTGCCCATGATGAACGCGACCGCCAGTTCGATCAGGTTGCCGCGCAGCAAAAACTCTTTGAAACCCTTCACGATGTCCTCCGCTACCTCGGTTGAGCCCGGTTTCAGGCGGCAGCGACGTTAGCAGAGCGTGATCATCGCCAGATGACGGTGATGCTTCCCGAGACCGACGCCTGGGCCAACGCCGCGGCTTGCCCCGGATCGACCTCGACCAGCACGAGTGCGCCGGCCTGGGTCTGCTGGTCGGGGTTGGCCATCGCCGGCACCGCCACGACCCGGACCGCCGAAGCGACCACGGCCGCCTTGGTCGTCTGCTGGTCCGCGACGAGCACATCTACGCGCTCGCCCGGTTTCAACAAGGCGGCGAGGTCGGCATCGGCCAGACGCAGCGGAGCCACCACCTTGCCCGGTGACACGCCCGCTGGCCCGACGACCGCCAGCTCGGTCAACACCTGACCTCGGGCGATTGGGGCCGCCACCACCTTCCCGACAACGTCTGCAGGGTCGAGCAGGGCGCCGTCGGGTGCCTCGTCTTCGACGACGTCAGCGAGTTCGAGGTCTGCGCTGGCCAGAGTTGCTCCGCCCATCAGCTGACTGGTCGCGCGCACGACCCGCAGGGTGGGTGGGCCCTCCGGGTTCGTCGCGGAGATGCCGAGCAGAACGGCCGCGACTGCGGCGACGACCGCCAGCTTGCGCCGGTGCCAGGAGAAGGCGCGCGTCAGGCTGCGCCAAGGACGACGTCGTGGGG
>DATDBS010000052.1:0-8541 GCA_036524735.1 Propionibacteriaceae bacterium | reverse complement strand
CAGCTCGTCACCGGCGGCGCGATAGGGGTCGGCGTCGTGTTGCTCACCCTCACTGACCGGCCCAGCCATCAGGCTGCGTACCGTCGAGGTCGGTGAAGCCGTACTCGTGCGCCAGCTGGACCGAGGACACCGACGCCTGGTTCCAGCGCGCCCGGGCCGGATCAGCAGCGAGGGCGGCGACCGCGCGGCCGACGAAGCGAGGCGACTCCGACGCCGCAAACCCGGCGGGGCCGCGGGCTCTCCCTCTCCCCCGCCGGCGCCCAGGGCGTCGCGCCAGTTGGCCTCGGGGTCTTGACAGGAAACCAAATGGTTTCCTATTGTCTGATGCATGGAGATGGTGTTCCGGGCGCTGGCCGACCCGACGCGCCGTGCGCTCCTGGACGCCCTGCAGGAGCAGGACGGGCAGCCGCTCGCCGCGCTGACCGCTAGGCATGACCTGACCAGGGTCGCGATCGCCAAGCACCTGCGGCTGCTCGAGGAAGCCGGACTCGTCGTCACCCGACGCCGCGGCCGCGAAAAGCTGCACTACCTGAACGCCGTTCCGATCCAGCTGGTCCACGACCGTTGGGTCAGCAAGTACACCGAGTCGTGGGCCGCCGGCTTGACCGGCCTCAAAGCCGAATTGGAGCAACCGATGGAGAAGGTCTTCGAGATCTACATCCGGACCACGCCGGAGCGGCTGTGGTCCGCGATCACCGACCCGGCCGTACGCGCGAAGTACCACTTCGGCGCCGGGGTCGAGTCGGACTGGGCCCCGGGTTCGTCGTACTCGCTGGTGCATCCCAGCTCGGATCGGCCCTTGGCCGAGGGGGAGAACCTGGTCGTCGAGCCGCCGTACCGGCTGGTCCAGACCATGCACACGCTCTGGAGCGAGGACGCCGAGCGCGAGGCGACGTCTCGGGTGACCTGGGTGATCGAGCCGGTCGGCGACTCGTGCCGTCTGACCGTCACCCATGACCAGCTGCGGAGCGACGCGCCACCCGAGCTCTACGGGGGCTGGCCGATGATCCTCTCCGGGCTCAAGACCTGGCTCGAGACCGGCGAGACCCTCACCACCCCCGGCTCCCTGATGTACGACCAGACCTCGTCAACACCCGTCCCCGAGGAGATCCGATGACCACCGCAAGCAACGTCACCCACGGCCGCGGCCCGCTCGACAAGACCTTCACCGCCGTCTTGGTGCAGAGCAAGGCCAAGGGCGGTTGGACCTGCGTGGTCACCGACTGGACAGCCGACTACTTCGGGACCCGGGGACTCGTCAAGGTCGTGGGCACGGTGGACGGTCACCCCTTCCGCACCTCGTTGATGGCGTTGGGCGACGGCACCCACAAGCTGCCCCTGGCGGTCGATCTGCGTGCGGCCATTGGCAAGGGTGAGGGCGACACGGTCACCGTTCACCTCACCGAGCGCTGCTGACCAGCCAGGCCCGTACGAGGTTGGCGAGAGCGACCGGTTGGTCGTACTGGATGAGGTGGCCGGCAGCAGGCACCTCCGTGTACTCCGCCCCGGGGATCAGGTCGGCCACGCGACGGCCGGTCGCCGGTGGGATCCACCGGTCCTCGGCCCCCCAGACCACCCGGACCGGCAGCGACAGCTCGCCCAGCTGCTGCTCGATGCCGACGAGGAACCCTTCGTCGAACTGCGCGATCTGGCGGTAGAACGCCGACTGTCCCACCTCCGTCTGCCAGGGCGCGACCAGGGCGGCGAGCTCATCCTCCGCCAGCCCGCGGTGGCTGGCCCCGGCGACGTACTCACGCAGGATGGCCTGGTGGATCGCGGGCGGGAGCTCGTCCAGCACGGTCGGGTGGGCTTGGACGAATCGGAAGAAGGGTGAGCCAACGGGCGGGATGGCGACCACGTCGATCAACATCAGGGAGGCGTACCGAGCCCGCTCGAACAGGACGGCCCGGAGCGACACCGCACCCCCGAAGTCGTGAGCGACGACGTGGGGACGATCGAGCGCCCAATGGTCGAGCAGCGCGACGAAGGCGGCCCCCTGCGCGCCGAAGTCCACGACGTGCTCCGGTTCCATCGACGACTGCCCGTAGCCCGGCATGTCCCAGAGGTGGACCGTGAAGTCGTGACTCAGCGCATCGGCGTACCGGTTCCAGACGACCGATGAGAACGGAGTGCCGTGACACAAGACGACGTCCGGCCCCGTGCCGGCGATTCCGTACGCGATGGTCCGGCCCTGCCACCGGAACCGTTCGGTGAGTTCCATGCAGCCAGGCTAGGGTCACGGTCTCGGGTAGACCGCCACCCCGGCGGGATCGTTCATCGTCCTGAGGGCCGGAGTACAGGGAGGACCGCATGCGCGCGACCCGCATCGTCACCAACTTGCGGGTGGCGGACATCGAGGAGGCCAAGACCTTCTACGCCGGGTTCCTGGGACTGAGCACCGAGGAGTTCAACCTCGGCTGGGTCGCCCGCTTCACCTCACCCGAGAGCGGGGCGAACGTCCAGCTGGTCAGCGGTGACGCCACCGCACCCGAGGACTCGGTCATCTCCGTCCTCGCCGAGGACGTCGACGCGGCCTACGCGGAAGCCCAGTCCCTCGGTTACGAGATCGTGCACCCCCTGACGACCGAGGCCTGGGGCGTACGCCGGTTCTTCGTCCGCGCACCCGATGGAAACGTCATCAACATCGCGCAACACCGAGGCTGACGAGCCCATGCCTGGGGAGTCCCGCCTCCTGAGCCTCGAGTTCAGGCGATTCTGGCTCGGCGAGTCGGTGTCGTCCTTCGGGACCTACGTCACGCTGTTGGCACTGCAGACGCTGGTGGTGCTGACTCTGAACGGTGACGCCCAGGACGTCGGCTGGGTGAATTCCGCCCGCTGGCTGCCCTACCTGCTGTTCGGGCTCGTCGTCGGTGCGCTGGTCGACCGCCGACGTCGACAACCGGTGATGGTGGTGACGGATGTCGCACGGGCCGTGCTGCTCGGCGCCATTCCAGCCGCCTGGGCCCTGGGCGTCCTCACTCTGCCGTTCCTGACCGTGGTCGTGATCGGGTACGGCGCGGCGTCGCTGGTCAACGATGCCGCCTCGTTGTCCTTCCTACCGCCACTCGTGCCCCAGCATCAGCTCCAGCGTGCTCACGCACGGATCGACGGAGCCGACGCCGTTGCCCAGACCACCGGACCCGTACTCGCCGGCGTGCTGATCAAGCTGCTCGGTGCGCCGCTCGCCATCCTGGTCGACGCCGCGACCTACCTCTTCTCGGCCGTGATGGTGGCCACGCTGCGGGTCCCGGAGTCCACGCCCGTACGTGCTGGACGAACCTCGAAGCTGCGGGTGGAGATCAGGGATGGGGTTCGCTGGATCTACCGCGGGTCCGGCCTGGCGAGGCTGGCCGTGGCGACCCACGTCTGGTTTGCCGCGAATGCGATCCTGGCCACCGTCGTCGCTCCCTTCGCGCTGACCGAGCTGGGGCTGTCACCACTCCAGTTCGGCCTGTCCACGGCCCTTGCCGGTATCGGCGGCGTGCTCGGGGCCGGTCTGAGCACCGCCGGCGGGCGGAGACTCGGGACCGGCGGCACGGTGATCGCGGCCCATCTGGCCAGCGTGGTCGGAGTTTGCACCATGGCCTCGGCTGGACTGGGGACGTCGGGATGGTGGGCCGTCGGTCTCCTGGGACTCGGCAGGCGGGCCACGGGTTCGGCATGGTGTTCAGCAACTCCCACGAGATGAGCTACCGCCAGACCCTGACCCCCGACGCGCTGCAGGCCCGCACCAACACGACCATGCGCGCCTTCAACCGTGCCGTGGTCGTGGTGGTGGCACCGCTCGCGGGCCTGCTCGCCGTGAACACCGGTACGCGACCCGCCCTGGTCGCGGCGGCCCTGGTCTTCCTCGGGTCCGCTGCGATCCTCGCCTTCTCCCCGTTCCGCCACGTCCGGATGACCCCGGTGGCCGACGCCGAAGACCCCGAGCGACCGATGAGCTGAATCGGCCTCTCACCCACCGGCTGAACCCCTGGGGCGCTATCGCCATCCTGGGAGGTATGACACCAGACGGAGAGCACGACTCCGACCCGGCCCGGGAATGGGACCCGTCGCTCTATCTCGGGAGCGCCACACACTACGTGAACGGCCGCGTGCCCTACCCACCGCAGATCGCCGGGTTGCTCGCTGCTGTGTTGGGTCTGGACGGGTCGGGCCGACTCCTGGACGTCGGCTGCGGTCCGGGATCGCTGACCCTGCTCCTGGCTCCGCACTTCGCCGAGGCGGTCGGTATCGACGCCGACACGGAGATGCTCGCCGTCGCCGCCCAGGTCGCCGATCACCAAGGCCTCGACAACGTGACCTGGCGTCGGCTGCGCGGGGAGGAATTGCCCGCCGACCTGACGACCTTCCGGGTGGTGAGCTTCGCCCAGTCCTTCCACTGGATGGATCGGGCGCGGGTCGCCGAAGCCGTGCGCCGGATGCTCGAACCGGATGGCGTACTGGTGCACGTGCACGCCACGACCCACCAGGGGATCGAGACCGAGCTGGAACTCCCCCACCCCCGGCCCCCTCGGGCGGAAATCCAGGCGTTGGTGCAGCGCTACCTGGGCGTCGGACGTCGGGCCGGGCGTGGAGTCCTACCGCGCGGAACGCCAGGGGGCGAGGACGTGATCTATCGTGCGGCCGGTTTCACCGGGCCTCAGCGACTCGAGGTGCCCGGTTGGATCGCCGAACGCACCTCGGAGCAGGTTGTCTCGTCCATCTACTCCCATTCGGGCTCCGCGCCCCACCACTTCGGAGCCGAGCTGCCCGCCTTCGACGACCAGCTGAGGCAGCTGTTGTGGGCGACGAGCCCAGCGGGACGGTTCGCGGAACAGATGTCCCCGGTGGCCCTGGATCTCTGGCGTTGAGTCCCGATGGCCCGAGCTGCTCAGGAGCAGAGTCAGCCGTACGTAGGGAACTGCGGCCAACCTGGTGGGCTGTCCTCCCAGTCCTGCTGCCGGCCGTACGTCGTGCGGTCCATGATGTGCGCCGTGGCCAGGATCGCCTCGGTCCCGCGCGCGGTCGTCATGTACGTCAGGTAGGGCTTGCCGTCCTGGAGCAGGTAGTAGGAGTAGCCGGGCAGCTGGCCCTCCTCCCCTGCGTCGTTGGTCTGGGTCCAGCCCCAGTCGTAGTGATAGGTCGTGTCGTGCGACGAGACCCAGGTGTGGTCCCAACCCCGCTCCGTACGCCACTTCTCGAGCTTGTCGATCGGCGCCTGGGAGACCATGGCGAACGCGATGCCCTCGTCGTCCAGTCGACCCATGTTGGCCGGCAGGTTATCGGCCGCCCAGGTGCAGCTGGGGCAGCCCGCATCCCAGCTCGGGTCGAACATGACGTTCTGCACCAGGAGCAGGTAATGGTCGCCGAAGAGGTCGACGAGGCTGACCGGGCCGCTGGGGCCGGCGAAGGTGTAGTTCTCCACCTCGATCATGGGCAGCCGTCGGCGGGAGGCGGAGACCCGGTCGTTGTGCCGGGTGACCTCCTTCTCGAGCGCTACCTGCTCGGCCAGGGCCAGGTCGTACGCGGCCCGGTCGACCACCCGGGGGGACGCCTGCGGCGGGCTGAGCTTGTTCGCGGACTGGACGTCGACATCACTGTCACTCATCAAACCAACGTAGCGTCACGCCCCTGGTTCGGGAACGGTCTCGCGGTCACCAGGGCGAAGCCGATGACGATCAGGCCCCGTCACTGGGCGGTGGCCGCTACGGCTGTCGGAACCGACCCACCGACGGTGCGGACGCGGATCCGAACCTGGTCCGGGTCGGTGGTGATCTCGAGGAAGTTCTTGTGGAAGGGCGGGTCATCCGAGGAGTAGATCTCGGAAACCTTCCCCTGCAGCGGACCGCCAGGCTCGTCGAGGTCCGGCCAGGTCAGCCGGCCGTACAGCCAACGCTCCTTCGACAAACCAGGCGGTCGCTTCACCTGCTCCTCTCGACGGGCGGCGATGAACAACTTGGCTTCCTCGACGCTCATGTCGACGCCGAGCACCCGCCCCGGCACCAGCAGCAGGTGCGCGTTGAGGAAGGCGAGATGACCGAAGGCGATGCTGACCACGAGCGCGGCCGCCACGATCGCCGTTCCACCGACCACACCGGCAACCCAGCCCAGACCGAGTCCGGCCAGATAGGTCTGGATGGGTTCGAGGACCGCGAGGACCGGGAGGGAGGGTTGGAACCGCTGCACGAGGTAGGTGACCGGGACCACCGCGAGCAGCGGAACGATGACCAGGAGGTACGCCGACCGCAGCTTGTGTCGGAGCCAGCTGACCACCAGCATCAGTCCGACGACCGTGGACAACAAGATGGGCAGACCGACCGCGAACCTCTCGACGTCGGTGTCGACCCAGCGTTGGATCCAGATCAGCGTCCAGCCGAACAGCAACGGGACCGAGATCCAGTGGGTGATGCCCCGTGCTCGACCCCAGCCCCAGCGGTAGCTGCCCGTCTGCCCGTACCGGCCCGCGGAGTAGATCGCGAAGATCCAAGCCAGCCCCTCGGTCACCACCACCAGACTGACCGCGGTCACCAGGAGAACGGCGAGCAGCAGGCCCACGCCCAGGAAGGATCCGGTGACGATCCAACGTCTGCCGTCCCGACCGGTGAGGGAGAGGAGCACCGCGACGGCGACGCTCAGCTGGACGAGAGGAGCCAACAAGGAGCCGAGGATCCGCCAGACCGCAGCGGCGCAAGGTTGGGCCCGAACGATCCAACCGACCACGCCGACCACGCCGACGATCAACGCCGCCACCATGGGCACCAGAGCGGCCTGGGTCTGCTGAGCGACCAGGACGATCACCGCCGTCGCGGCGGCCAGCCCGACCAGACCGGCGCCGAACACGGGCGTCGAGATCGGGCGGCGGAACTCGGCCTTCGGGCGCCACCACCCTGACCGGCGCAGCAGGATCCCGATCAGGCAGTGGTAGAGCGTGAGGATCAGCCACCAGCGCAGGTAGAGCCCGAAGTGTTCTGGGTCGAGGCGGTAGGTCAACGAGCCCGCTACGACGCCCAGCGCGATGACGGTCAACGCGGTCATCCCGCGGACGGCCGGATGTTCACGCGGCAACCGGTGGAACACGGCCCGCACGGCGGCCAGTCCGAGCAGGGCCGCGAGCCCCAGGTCGCCGGCGCCCGGGACCGTGGGAAGGAGACGGCCGGCCACCCGCGTGTCGGGCGCGGCCGCCGCGAGCAGCCCCATGGCCACCGCACCGAGCACGAACAGCCCGAGGAAGAGCATGGTCCGCACCACGCTCGGCACGAGCAGCTTGACGAAGAAGGCCAGCGACTCCGCCTCACTGGGGAACGACTTCTCCGGCTTCGAGGGGTAGCCATCCACCTGCTTTGCGAGCACCCGAGGGTCGAGATCGGCGTTGGCGTACGGGTGGGTCGCGTGCGTGTACGCGCCCCCTCCCCCGCTGACCAGGTGCACCTGGGGTGTGGTCGGGTCGGGACCGCAGTACTGCTGGAAGTTGTGGGTGTCCCCACCGAGGGTGGCGACGTAGTCGTGCTCGGGTTCGTCGACGAGCTTCCACACCGACGGCGCGCTCTCTCGCTGGGCCTTCTTCGGTTTCCGGTCGACCCAGCAGGGCACGAGCTTGGCGTTCACCACCAGGGGCTTGCCGGTGATCAGGATCTTGGGTACGGGGAGCGCGGAGATCCGCTGCAGCCAGGCGTACTGCGGCCCGTCGATGAGGCCGTCGATGCCGGTGTCGATGCAGACCAGGAGCACGTGGCGGGTGAGGACCGCATAGTAGGGACCCGGTTGCGAGATGCCATCGCCCTTTCGCGTCCCGACACCCGAGGTCGGCCCGCGGTCCTCGTACAACGTGCGCGTACGGCGGCGCGGCCCGCCCGGGCGCCGCCACAGGATCCGGAACAGCCGGCCGTAGACGATCGACCGCCAGCCCCAGCCCGGGGCGTACGCGTCCTTCGGCAGCCGTTCCCGCCCGCAGAAGTGGTACATGAAGCCGGCCAGCCCGTCGTACCAGTCGTGGTTGCCGGGGACACCGATGATCGGGGGCTCGACCAGGAAGTCGGCCTTCTCGTCGCCTTCCGGCGTGGTCCGGTACGGCCGGTAGACGCCGTCCTCGTAGTCGTCGACCTCGCCGGCCGGATAGATGACATCACTCATCACGACGACGAAGCCGCACCTGACGGAGGCACCGTCCGCCGCGACCGCCGGACGTGAGGCCGCGCTCAGCACCGGGCTCACGAAGTACTGCGAGGGGTCCTGTTCACCCGGATCGCCGACCACGAGGAACCTGGTGTCGTCGGAGCGATCCACGATCCGAAGAGCCTCGTACGCCGCGGGGTTGATGATCCGGACCTCTGACCCGGTTGCGTCCGACTTGAGGGTGGTGTCCGACCCGGCGTCGAGCGCAGCCGGGTCGTCGGTGGTGGCCACCCACTCCTGGCGCAACTGCTCGACCAGCCCGTCAGAGCCCAGGCTCAGCACATGGTTGACGGAGTCGATCAGGGATCGGGACGAGACCCAGGACAAGCTGCCCCAGCGGGTCGGGTGCTTGTGCAGCAGTCCCTGCACCGCCGTCCAGTCGGACGG
>DATDBS010000051.1:0-41758 GCA_036524735.1 Propionibacteriaceae bacterium | reverse complement strand
TTGCGCCAGATGAACGGCTTCAGGATGCCCCGTTGCGCGACGAACCGGGCCCCGGCGTGCACGGGAGAGGTGTAGCGGCTTCGGCTGGACACGTGGCTCACCCTAGCCGATCTCGGTGGTTCAGCCTCGTTGCGCGAGACGGGTTTGCGTGCGGGTCGCTCATACCCGTGGTTCGGAGCGGACGGCTCGACGGGATGGCCCGCCGCCGCCGGGAGGCGTCATCGGGGCCTCGAGAGGGTGAACCAGGGGTGAAACCAACGACACGTTTGCCCGCCATCCCGAGGGTCGGGCTGGACAGATCACGACCTCGCGAACTCGATCGACTTCAGTGCCGGCCGGAGGACAATGCCACCGAGACGGCGCGTACGGCGACCCGTGGCAACCGCGTGACCAGGTTGATCAGGATCGCGTAGCGCTTCGAGGGGATCGAGATGACCTTCCCCTTGGCCGCGTCGGCGAGGCACTCGGCGACCAGCCGGTCGGCCTCGAGCCACATGAAACCGGGGATCTTGCTGGTGCCGATCTCGGCCCGCTCGTGGAACTCGGTCCGGACCCAGCCGGGGCAGAGCACCGTGACGCCCACGCCCGACCCGGCCAGCTCATTGGCCAGGCCCTCGGAATACGACGTGACCCAGGACTTGATCGCGGAATAGTTGCCCATGGTCACGAAGCCGGCTGTGCTCGACACGTTGATGATCGAACCCGAACCTCGGGCTTTCATCGTCCGTCCGGCGGCACCCCCCAGGACCAGGACGGCGCGGATCATCACGTCGAAGGCGTTGTCGTGCCGCTCGATCTCCTCCGACAACAACCGGACCGGCAGGCCGAAACCGGCGTTGCTGACGAACAGGTCGATCGGTTGGTCGGTGCGGCCGAGGCGTGCAGCGACCCGCAGGGTGTCATCCCGGGAGCCGAGGTCGGCGCTGATGGTCTCCACATGGACGGCGTAGCGGTCGGTGATCTCGGCGGCCATCTCTCTCAGCCGGTCGAGGTTCCGCGCCACGAGGACCAGGTTGTCGCCCCGGGCGGCCAGCGCTCGGGCGAACGCGGCGCCGATCCCCGAGGTGCCGCCTGTGATCAGCGCAGTTGCCATGGCGGCAACCTTAGTGGCGCTCAAACATTGGTGGGTCTTCCACCGCAGGGGTGGTTAACCCACCAGAATTGTCAGGCGTCGGAGTGCTCTCGCAGGAGGTCGGCCGACTCACGGGCGATGGCGAGCTCCTCGTTGGTCGGGACGACGGTCACCGTGGTCGGAGAACCCGCCGGCGAGATGATCCGTGCGTGAGGAGAGCGCACCGCGTTCTGACCGGGATCAATGCTGATGCCCAGCCCGTCGAGCCCCTCGACGATGGCCGCTCGGAGCGCCGGGTTGTTCTCACCCACCCCGGCGGTGAAGGTGAGGACGTCGACGCGGCCGAGGAGGGCCAGGTACGCCCCGACGTAGTGCTTGAGCCGGTGCACGTAGACGTCGAAGGCCAGCTGGGCGTGCTCATCGCCAGCGCTGCGTAGCTCCTCGAGCTGGCGGAAGTCGTTCACCCCGGCCAGCCCCTTGAGCCCGGACTGCTTGTTGAGCAGGGTGTCGATCTCGGCCACGGACAGCCCGAGCTCGTTGTGCAGGAAGGTGGGCAGCCCCGGGTCGACGTCGCCGGAGCGGGTGCCCATCACCAATCCCTGCAGCGGGGTCAGGCCCATCGACGTCTCGACCGCCACCCCACCGCGGATCGCCGAGGCCGAGCAGCCGTTGCCGAGGTGCAGCACGATCTGGTTGATCTCGCCCGCCGGACGACCGACGAGCTCAGGGACCGCCGCCGACACGAAGCGGTGCGAGGTGCCGTGGAAGCCGTACCGCCGGATCCGGTACTTCTCGGCCAACTCCCGCGGGAGGGCGTACGTCGAAGCCGCCGCCGGCAGCGTGGTGAAGAAGGCGGTGTCGAACACGGCCACGTGCGGCACGTCGAACTTCCGCTGCGCCGCCTCGACACCCGCCACCGCCCCCGGGTTGTGCAGCGGGGCGAGCGGGATCAGGTCACGGATCTCGTTCAGCACCGCATCGTCGATGATCACCGGGGCGGAGAAGTTCGGTCCGCCGTGCACGATCCGGTGGCCCACCGCGCGCAGCTCGACCGCGTCCATGCCCTGGGTCATCAGGTCCGCGGAGACCTTCTCCATGGCCGCGGCGTGGTCGGCGATGTCGCCGCCCTCCTCACCGATGCGCTCCACCGTGCCTTTGGCCAGCACCTCCGCCGTCTCCGGCACGACCAGCTGCCACTTCAGGCTCGATGACCCGGCGTTCAGCACGAGCACCGGCGTCGTCATGCCTTCATCCCCTGGGCCTGGACGGCGGTGATGGCCACGGTGTTCACGATGTCTTCCACCAGCGCTCCTCGGGACAGGTCGTTGACCGGCTTGCGCAGCCCCTGCAGAACGGGCCCGATGGCCACGGCGTGGGCGCTGCGCTGCACGGCTTTGTAGGTGTTGTTGCCGGTGTTCAGGTCCGGGAAGATGAAAACGGTCGCCCGGCCGGCGACGTCGGAGCCCGGCAGCTTGGTCCGCGCCACGTCCATGTCGACGGCGGCGTCGTACTGGATGGGTCCCTCGAGCAGGAGCTGAGGCGCACGTTCCGCGACCAGCGCGGTGGCGGCCCGGACCTTCTCCACGTCGGCACCCGATCCGGACGAGCCGGTGGAGTAGGAGAGCATCGCGACCCGCGGCTCGATACCGAACTGCTTCGCCGTCTCCGCCGACGACATGGCGATGTCGGCGAGCTGCTCGGTGGTCGGCTCGGGAATGACGGCGCAGTCACCGTAGACCAGCACCCGGTCGGCCAGGCACATCAGGAAGACGCTCGACACGGTGTTCACCCCGGGCCGGGTCTTCACGAACTCCAAGGCGGGCCGGATCGTGTGCGCGGTCGTGTTCACCGCACCGGAGACCATCCCGTCGGCCAGTCCGAGGTGCACCATCATCGTGCCGAAGTAGGAGATGTCGGTGACGATGCCGCGGGCCTTGTCGACGGTCATCCCCTTGTGGGCGCGCGCTTCGGCGTACGCGGCGGCGAACCGTTCGACCAGCTCCGGGTCCTTCGGCGAGATGATCGTGGCCTGGTCGATGTCGAGGCCGAGGGCGGAGGCTCGGGACCGCGCCGAGTTCGCATCACCGAGCAGGGTGAGGTCAGCGACGCCGCGGCGGAGCAGGATCGAGGCGGCCTCGAGGATCCGGTCGTCGCTGCTCTCCGGGAGCACGATGTGCTGCCGGTCGGCCCGAGCCCGCTCCATCAGCTGGTACTCGAACATCAACGGCGTCCGTACTTCCGACGCCGACACGTTGATCGCCGCCAGCAACGCGGCCTGGTCGACCTGCTCGGCGAACAGCCGCCGGGCGGTCTCGATCTTGTTGGTCGACTCCTTGGCCAGCGGACCGCGTACGCGCATCAGCCGCTCCGCGGTGGTGAAGGTGCCGAGGTCGGTCAACGCGATGGGCAGGTCCTGCTGGACGCCCTCCGAGAGCCGCCGGATCGTGTCCGGGATCTGGTAGCCGCCGGTGAGGATGATGCCGGCCAGGGCCGGGAAGGTGCCGGACTGGTGGGCCAGCATCAGCCCGGGGATGAGGTCGGTCCGGTCGCTCGGGGCGATCACGGCGACGTCGGGCCTGAGCCGGGCCAGCACGTTGGGCAGGCTCATCGCCGCCACGATCAGGCCGATCGCCTCCCGGTCCATCCAGCTCTCGGAGCCGAGCACGAGCTCGGCGTCGGCGGCCTCGGCCAGGGCACGGAAGGTGGGCGCGGACAGCAGTGCGCTCTCCGGGATGGCGGCGGTGACCACGCCCTGCAGGTCCGACAGAGCAGTCTTGATCTGGGCGACCTGATCCGCCTCGACCCGGTTCGCGATCACCGCGACGGTGTGCGCGTGGTTGGCCCGCAGCTCGGTGATCGCGCTGTCGGCGGCGGCTCGGATCTGATCGGGTTCGCGCTCCCGGCCGTGCACGACCAGCACCACGGGTGACCCGAGGTTGGCGGCGATCTTGGCGTTGAAGGAGAGCTCGGTGCCGGTCGACACATCCGTGTAGTCCGACCCCAGGACCAAGATCACGTCGAACCGGTCCGCGAGAATCCCGAACCGCTCGACAATCGTGTGCAAGGCCTCGTCGGAGTCGGTCCGCGCGGCGTCGTAGGTCACGCCGAGCGCCTCGTCGTACGTCTGCTTGATGCCCGGTTGGTTCACCAGCAGGTCCACGATCAGGTCGATCTCACCCCCGCTGTGGGGGCCGACCGTGGTCAACGGCCGGAAGACGCCGACGGACCCGACCTCGCGGGTCAAGGCGTCGAGCATGCCCAGGGCCACCGCAGACTTGCCGGTCAGACCCTCGGGTGAAGCAACGTAGACACTGCGACTCACGCTGCGAGGCTATCGGCACACCCGGAGCCGGGACATGGTCGATACAGATGCGGCACCCAGAGTCCTCACAGGCGCCCGCCGCACAGTGGAAGCCATGACGACCCATCCCTCCCGCTCGGCCCGGGTGCTCGCCCGCGAACGGGGCATCCGAGCCGTACGCCGGACCACCATCGCCGTGGCTCTCACCGCCGCCGCAACCGTCTCCGGTGTCGCCGGCCTGCTGGCCGCGGACTGGTCGAACGCCGCCACGGTCACCAGCTCCGACACCACGGCGAGCGAGAGCTCGACCGGCACCTCCGACAACGACGACTGGGGGACCTCGACCACCCCGGAGCAGTCCTCGGGCGGCTCCTCCCACACGTCCTCGGGTGGTTCCTGATGAACACCGAAGGTGCTGCCGTCGGACGGCGCAGCTTCGCCGCCATCGGCACCATCAACCACGTCCTGAGCGCTCAAGCCGACCGGGTCGAGGCTGCGGCCGTCATCGTCAGACAACAGCTGGCCGAGCTCGACGCGACCTGCTCGCGCTTCCGCGCCGACTCCGAGCTGAGCGCCCTCGCCCGCGGTCGTGAGGTGGCCATCAGCCCGCTGCTGACCGAGCTGCTGGCGGCCGGTATTCGGACGGCTCGGCGGACGAACGGCCTGGTCGACCCCACCGTCGGTGCCGCGATGCGCCGCCTCGGCTACGACGACGACCTGGCCACCATCCGCGTACGGCCGGCCCGCTCCGAGCCGCTGGACTACCAGCCCGCGCCCGGCTTCTGGCGGATCGCCCTGGACCAGAGCGCGCACCGGGTGATGATCCCGTACGGCGTCGAGGTCGACCTGGGGGCGAGCGCGAAGGCCTGGGCGGCGGACCGCGCCGCACGGACGTGCCACGAGCAGCTCGGGGGCGGCTTCCTGGTCAACCTGGGTGGCGACCTCGCCGTCGCCGGGCGCCCACCGCAGGGAGGCTGGCAGGTCTCGGTGGACGACGCCACCGAGCTCGATCGGGACGACTGGCCCATCGTCACCGTCCGCAGCGGGGGTCTCGCGACCTCCTCGACCGCCGTACGCACCTGGCGGCACGGTGACCGGGAGCTGCACCACATCATCGATCCACACACCGGCGACGTCGCCGATCCCTGGTGGCGGGCGGTCACCGTGGTCGCCGAGACGGCCGAGCTGGCCAACGCCGCTGCGACCGCCGCGGTCGTACTCGGCCCCGAGGCCGCGCACTGGCTCGCCCGCCGCCGGCTCCCGGCGCGGCTGGTCAGCCAGGCGGGCCTGCCGGTCTACGTCGGCGAGTGGCCCGAGGACGTCTCCGTCCGCTCCCGTGCCGCCGGCTCCCTCGGTGACCAGTCCCGTACCGCGCAGCTCCGAGCCTCGGCGTGAACGAGCTGCTCTGGTTCGTCAGCCGAGCGGCCGGCCTGGTCTCCGTCGTGCTGCTCAGCGCCACCGTCGTCCTCGGCCTGCTGACCGCCGGCCGGGCGGCACCGATCGCCGCTCCCAGCTCGGTCCGCGCCGCGCTGCACCGCAGCATCTCGCTGGTCATGGTCGTCGGCGTGGCCGTGCACGTGGTCACCGCGATCGCCGAGACCTACGTCGACATCGGCTGGTTGTCGCTGCTCATCCCGTTCACGTCGGGCTACGCACCGGTGTGGGTGGGTCTCGGCACGATCGCGCTGGACCTGCTGCTGATCATCGTGGCCACCTCCCTGCTCCGCGACCGGATCCCGACCCGGACCTGGCGCCTCGTGCACTGGTTCGCGTACGCGATGTGGCCGATCGCCGTGCTGCACGGCGTGACCACCTCGACGTCGGACACGACGGCGGTCTGGGTGACCAGCGCGGTCTGTGCCGTCGGTGTGGTCGTCGCCGCGGTCTGGCGAGCCGGTCGCCAGACGGTGGACGCCCGACGCCGGACGACCGTGGACGCCATCGGGTGGCGATGATGTCCGCGAACGCAGCCACCCTGCTCCACTCGACCCTGCCGCGGCAGGCCGTCCCGACCGATCGCACGTTCCCCGACCAGCTCCTGGCCCGGTTGGACCACGCCGGTCTGACCGGTCGCGGCGGCGGCGCCTTTCCCACCGCGGTCAAGATCGCCTCGGCCCGCGGTCGACAGCCAAGGTTGATCGTCAACGCCTGCGACGGCGAACCCCTGGTCGCCAAGGACACCGTGCTGCTGGAAACCTCGCCCGGACTCGTCCTGGACGGAGCCGCCCTGGTCGCGCAGGCGGTCGGCGCCTCGGAGATCGTCGTCGCCGTCCACGCCGGTACGGCGGCCGAGACCCAGCTCCGGGCCCTGGTGGCCGACCGACGTCGTTGGCGGGTGCTCGCCGTCCCGGCCCGCTACGTCTCCAGCGAGGCCTCCTCCCTGGTGTCGCTGCTCGACGGGGGTGAGGCCCGGCCGCTCGACAAGGAGCAGCCCCTGACCCATGGTCGAGGCCGCCATCGGGCCGCTCTGGTGCTCAACGCCGAGACCCTCGCCCAGGTCGCCCTGATCTGGGCCGGTCACGCGGGCCCGCTGAGCCGGCTCGTCACGGTGACCGGCGCGGTGGCGACGTCCGGCGTGGTGGAGGCGGACGAGACCGAGTCGATCGCCGGGTTGATCACCCGGGCCGGTGGCCTGGTCGACGCACCGCAGGCCGTCCTGATCGGGGGCTACAGCGGGAGCTGGCTGCCCTGGAGCGCGGCTCGGTACGAGACCATCGCGGGTCTCGGCCGGCGGGGAGTTCCGCTCGGTGCGGGCCTGGTTCACGTGCTGGGCCAGGGGTGCCCGATCCCCGTGGTCGGGGGCATCCTCGGTTATCTGGCCGGGGAGTCCGCAGGGCAGTGCGGACCGTGCATGTTCGGCCTGCCGGCGTTGGCGCAGGACTGGAACGAGCTGGCCGACCCCGCTCGGTCGGCGGCGGCTCAGGCCCGGCTGACGCGCCGGTTGCCGGTGGTCAACGGACGGGGAGCCTGCCGGCACCCCGACGGCGTGGTCACCATGGCCGCGACCGCACTGTCCACCTTCGCGACCCACCTCGTCGCGCACCAGCACGGGGACTGCCGGGTTGGCGTACCGGTCCTGGTGGGTGCCCGATGACCGACCGCGTACGCGTGAACCCGATCGCGTGCACGGCGTACGGGCTGTGCGCCGAGTGGCTGCCGGAGCGCATCGACCTCGACGAATGGGGCTACGCCGTGGTCGACCCGACCCCGCTCACGTCGGATCTCCTGGGGCACGCCCGCCGGGCAGCGCGGGAATGTCCGGTGCGGGCGTTGCGGCTGACGCAGGGGTCAGCCAGCGGGTGACAGCGTCCTGACCAGGTCAATAATGTGTACCGGTTGACCTCGAGCACGGCCCTCGGGCCCTGAAGCGCGTCTATGTTTATGCCCGTGGCTAGTGCACCTCCGCAGATTCTCGGGCTCACGGACTGGCGTCCGTTGGCCCGGGGCGGCTTTGCCACGGTGTGGGAGGCCCGCCAGGAGTCGTTGAACCGGCTCGTCGCGGTGAAGGTGGACGAGCGCAGGCTCGACGCTGACGCCGAGCAACGCCGGTTCCTCCGGGAGGCCGGTGCAGCAGGCAGGATGTCGGGGCACCCCGGCATCGTCACCGTGCACGACGCGGGCATCCTGGGCGACGACCGCCCCTTCCTGGTCATGGAGCTGTGCCCCGGCGGCTCGCTGACCCCATGGCTGACGGCCGAGAACCGACCGACCCAGAAGCGGGTACGCGACGTCGGCATCCGGATCGCCGATGCCTTGGCGGCCGCCCACAGCCGTGGCGTGCTGCACCGTGACGTCAAGCCGGCCAACATCTTGATCGACAGCTACGACAACCCGGGCCTGGCCGACTTCGGCCTCGCCGCTCTCCCCGAGCCGGGCGAGGAGCTCGCGGAGACGCTCGAGGCGATGACCCCGGCGTACGCCCCGCCGGAAACCTTCCGTCAGACCTCACCCACCGAGTTCGGTGACGTGTACGGGCTCGCGGCCACGCTCTACGCGCTGCTCGGCGGCCGCCCGCCGCGTGGGGCCGGGGACGCCAAACCGACGATCGCCTCGGTGCTGGACCAGTTCAAGAACCCGATCGCCGCGATCCCAGGGGTGGAGCCCGCGTTCATGACGCTGCTGCTCGAGGCCATGGCGGACACGCCCACCGACCGCCCGACCGCCGCTCAGCTGCGGGACCGGTTGTCGGCGCTGACGGTGCCGGACCGAACGATCCAGGCCGAACCCGTGCGCGACGGTGAAAAGAAGGACCGGCCGGCTCAGGATCTTCCGGTCGCTCCGTCGGGTCCGAAGGCACCACCTGAGGCGCTTCCGTCCGTGGTATTGCTTCCGCCCGAACCGGTTGGCGAAGGCGACCACACGATCGAGCGGCGCGAGCGCCGCCGCTCGCTGGTCGTGCTGGCCGTCGTTGCGGTGCTGCTCGTCGTCGCCGTCATCGTCACGGTGGCGATCATGTCGCCCAACCGTCAGACCGGGCAGCCGGCGGCCCAGCCGGTCACGTCCGGTCCGGTCGACCCGACCGCCGGTCCGTCGACCGCCCAACCCAGCCCCAGCACCCAGACCGGCGTGCCGGACGGCTTCACCGACTGCTCCGACCAGCTCGGTCCGCAGACCTACTGCGCCGCGAGCTACGAGTGCTGGGGCGGACTCACCAGCCTCAACGACTCACCCAACCTGGCCACGGAGGCCGACTGCGAAGAGACCCACATCTACCAGACCTTCGCGGCCGGACGGCTCGCGTACGAGGTCAGGCGCCAGTCTCAGCTGGACGAGGACACGCAGGTCCAGACGGTCTGCCGGGCCAGCCTGGCCAACGCGCTGCTCGCGTCCAAGGACCGACGTAGCGACTGGGAGGTCTTCGCGCTGCCGCCGCAGAACCAGTCGGCAAGCGACAACCTCTACCGCTGCATCTTCGGCCGCGGTGAGCGCGAGAAGCCGCTGCTGCTGCAGAAGCCGCGCTAGCGCTCGACCTGTTCGATGCCGTCGAGCAGCCGCACCAGCATCTGGTCGAAGCTCCACCCCGACGGGTCCTCGAAGCCGCCCGCGTGGTGGATGGCCGCCATGGTGGGGAAGCGGGCGTAGTCGAAGTAGGTGACCCAGAAACTGGCCCGGGAGTCCCAGTACGCCTCGGTCGAGACGCCGGTGTGACGCTCCTCGGCCAGGTCGCCGATCGAAGACCGGGCCGCCCCGAGCAGCTGCCAGCGGACCAGGTTGGCCTGCGCGACGATCTGCCCACCGACGAAGCCGCCGGCGGCGAGCGCGGCGTACAGGCTCTCCTCCACGTCCAGCACGTGCGGGCCGATCGGCAGCCGGGCGGAGTTGAAGTCCAGCAGCCAGGGGTGCTCACCGTAGATCCGCCAGCTCTCGCGGGCCCAGGTGTCCACCCGCGTGCGCCAACCGTCGACCGGATCTGGGAGGGCGTGGTCGGCGTACACGAGGTCGATCATCACCTCGATCAGCTCGTCGCGTCCGGGGACGTAGGTGTAGAGCGACATCGCGCCGACCCCGAGCTCGGCCGCGACCTTGCGCATGGACAGGGCGGCCAGTCCCTCGGCGTCAGCGATGCTGATGCCGGCCCGGATCACCTCGGTCAGGTTCGTCCTGGGCTTGGGCCCGCGCGCGGGGGTCGGGTCGGCCGGATCCCAGAGCAGTTGGACGACCCGGCGACCTTCGAGGGTGCCTAGACCCTGCTCGGGCTGGTGCTCGTCCGGCGTACTCATCCCTCACCTCTCCTGTGCAGCATTTCTGTCAGAGCCTCTCCGTACACTGTATGGTGTCAGTATTCAGTACACCGTACGAAGATCCCGGAGGACGTGGCGTGATGATCCACACCGAGCAGTTGACCAGACACTTCGTGAGCAAGAAGGAGACGATCGAAGCCGTACGCGGGGTCGACATCGACGTCGCCGCGGGCGAGCTCGTGGCCTTCCTCGGCCCCAACGGCGCCGGCAAGTCGACCACCCTGCGGATGTTGACCACGCTGCTGCCGCCGAGCTCGGGCCGGGGCATCGTGGCGGGGGCGAGCATCACCGAACAGCCGGCCGTGGTCCGTTCCCGGATCGGCTACATCGGGCAGGGTGACGGCGCCGGCCACAGCTTCCGGGTGCAGGACGAGCTGATCAGCCAGGGCCGTTTCTACGGGATGAACAGCAGCGACGCGCTCAGCCAGGCCACCGACCTGATGCGCACCCTCGACCTGACCGGGATGGAGACGCGACGGGTCAGCACCCTGTCCGGCGGCCAGCGCCGACGCCTCGACATCGCGCTCGGCCTGATGCACAGTCCGCCGCTGCTCTTCCTGGACGAGCCCTCGACCGGGATGGACCCGCAGAACCGGGCCAACCTGTGGGAGCACATCGCCCGGATCCGCAGTGAGCGGGAGACCACGATCGTCCTCACCACCCACTACCTGGAAGAGGCCGACACCCAGGCGGAGCGGGTGCTGGTCATCGACCACGGGGTGATCATCGCCGACGACACGGCGACCAACCTCAAGGCCCGGCTGGCGGGCGACCAGATCCTGGTCACCGTCGACCCGGCCGATCTCGAGCGCGCCCGGTCGATGATGGCCGACCGGGGCCGCGAGCTGGAGACCCAGCCCAAGAGTTGGGGGATCGTGATCTCCGGTCGCTTCGACCAGGGCACGCGGACGCTGCCCGGTCTGTTGCGCGAGCTGGACGCCAGCGGCATCGACGTCCGAGCCGCCGAGGTCAAGGTGCCCACCCTGGACGACGTGTTCCTCAGCCTGACCGGCCGGAGCCTGCGTGAGAACAGCGAGGTGGCCGCCTGATGTCCGCTCTCACCCTGACCCGGCCCGGCAGCCTGTTCTCCGACACGCGGGCCGTGTTCCTGCGGGAGATCTCGCTGGTCCTGCGAGACCCGTTCTCGATCATCTTCTCCCTGGTCCAGCCGCTGGTCTTCCTCGGACTGTTCGGGCCGTTGCTGGCCGGTTCGGTCGATCCGTCGGTGCTCAACGGGGCGTCCGCGCTGCAGTGGTTCCTGCCGGGGGTGATCGTGATGATCTGCCTGTTCGGAACCTCCGCGACGGGCTCGAACCTGTTGTTCGAGATCACCCTCGGGTCGTACGAGCGGGTCCTCGCCTCTCCGGTGCGCCGCTCGGCCATCCTGGTCGGCCGGGCCCTGAAGGAGCTGGCGCCGCTGGTCGTCCAGGCGTTGCTGATCACCCTGGTCGCCATTCCGTTCGGCTTCCGGTTCTATCCCCTCCACGTGCTCGCCGGGCTGCTGTTGCTCGGGGTCTTCGGGGTTGGCATGGGGGCCTTCTCCAACGCACTGGCCATCGCCGCGCGGAAGCGGGAGTGGATGTTCTGGATCGTCCAGCAGTCGTTGATCTTCCCGCTGCTGATCCTGTCCGGGATGATGCTGCCGCTCGAGGCCGGCCCCGGGTGGATGCAGGTCCTGGGCCGGTTCAACCCGCTCACCTACATCGTCAACGCGGAACGGGCGCTGTTCTCCGGGACGTTCTCCGACCCGTCCATCCTGTACGCCGTGGTCGCCGCTGTGCTGACCTGCGCCGTCGGGATGTGGGTCGGGATCCGGCAGGTGGCCCGGAGCACGACGTAAACCCATCGGGCTCCACGTGTCCGGTCCCGCCCCACCAGGAGAGGGAGCGGGACCGGAAAGAGGGAGCCCGAGGGGCTGCCTTCGTCATAGGGTCTGGGCGTGACCGAGCCTGCCGCGTACGAACACCGCACCAGCACCGTCGACGGGGTGCCGGTCCATCACTTCCCGGATGAGCACGGGACCTGCGACGCCGTGCTGGTGTTCGCGGTCGGAGGCATGAACGAGACGCTCCCGACGTCCGGCATCCTGCACGTCATCGAGCACCTGGTGATGGGTGCGAACCGGGACACCCCGATCGAGGTCAACGCCTCCGTCTCGCTGGATACCGTCATGTTCGAGGCGTCCGGGCGCGCCGCACCGGTCGGGGCGTTCCTGACCGCGATCTGCCGGTCCCTGGCCCAGCCCCCGACCGAGCGGCTCGAGGTCGAGGCCAGCGTGATCGCCGCGGAGGGCGGGGCGCCGTGCCACTTCTTGATGGCGGCCCTGTCCCGGTTGCGCTTCGGCAATCGCGGCCCCGGACTGGCTCTGCCGGAAGGGCCCGGGCCCGACGGCATCCCGGCCGCGATGATCGAGACCTTCGCAGCTCGGTGGTTCACGGCCGGCAACGCTGTGCTGACGATCGTCGGAGAGCTTCCCGAGCTCAGCCTCCCGTTGCGGCCCGGCGCCGCACCCGCTCGGGTGCCGGTGCCTCGGCGGACCTTCACGCAGTCCGAGGCCGTCGCGGACTACTTCCCGGGCGCGGCGGTCAGCCTGCTCGTACCGCCGACCACCGAGGGCGCATGCCACGAGCTCGCCGTCGACGTCATCGCCCACCGGGTGGAGGAGCGCGTACGCCACCTGTCCGGCCACTCCTACGTCGTCGACACCGACTACGTCGTGCTCGACGACGGTTGGACCCACGTCGTGGTCTTCGCCGAGGCGCCGGAGCGGAAGATCGATGAGGTCGTCTCGTCGCTGCTGCAGGCGGTGTTGGGGTTCCGGGACGAAGGGCCGACCTCGGACGAGGTGGTGGCGGCGGTCGAGGCGCGAGCGGAGCGCCTGCACGGCCGCCGGGCGTACGTCGACCAGGTGCTGGAGGGGGCGGTGTTGGCGCTCCGGGGTGTGAGCTGGGTCGTGGCCACCGAGCCGGCGCTCCGGGCGGTTGCGTTCGACGAAGTCAGTCAGGCGGTTCGAGATCTGGTTCGGGACGCCCAGTTCGCCATCCATGAAGCCTCGAAAGCGACGGCCGTACGCCTCGGCGTACCCGTGACGGACGGCCTGCCTACCCATCCCGAGCTGCCGGCCGGTCGAGAGTTCCGGCCGCCGGTCTGGGTCCGTGCCGTGACACCCGGGGCTCGACGGGCCGTGCTGGTGCTGCACGAGCGCGGTCTCGCTGCGCGGCTGGACGATGCGGTCAGTGTCATCGACTGGGAGGACGTGATCGGGGTGATGCACGTGGTCGAGGACGAGGTCCACGTCGTGTTCGGCGCTGACGGCCACGACATCCCCGTGGGGGCCAGGCTCTACAAGGGTGGCGCCGCCGTCGTGGCCGAGATCCTGCGCCGAGTCCCGGCCGAGCTGGTCTTCGATCAGTCCAAGTTCATCGACGAGGGCGTGGGCTGAGAAGCGCAACCCCTTCGGGGCCTTCGACAAGCTCAGGACGCGTACACGCATTACGCGGTCAGAGCTTGTCGAAGCGCTCGAAGAGCTTCCGTTAGCCTCGCCCCGCGGCGCCATGCTCAGGGCCGGGGGGCGATCGACTGGGCTATCCGGGTCAGGGCGGCGACGTGCGACGCGTACGCCGCCCGCCCCTCCGCGCTCAGCGACAGCCAGGTGCGGGGCCGCTTGCCGACGTAGCCCTTGTCGACCTTCACGTAACCGGCCTGCTCGAGCACGGTGACCTGCTTGGAGAGGGCGGAGTCACTGATCTCGACGGTGTCGCGGACGAAGGCGAACTCAGCCTTGTCGACCCCGGACAGGGTGGCCACGATGGAGAACCGGATGGGGGCGTGGATGACCTCGTCCAGACCGTGCCGCGGGTGCTGACCCGCGGCAGACGGAACTGCGCTCACAGCGCGCTGGTCTGGCGCTGGACGATGTGGCGGGCGACCAGGGGCGGGGTGGCCATGGCGAGACCGCCGACGATCCACCACCACAGCTGCTGGTCGACCTGGAAGCTGCCGATGACGACGCCGGCCCAGATCAGCGCCCAAGCGCCCATCATGATGCCGTTGATCTTCATGACTCCACGGGGCACCGCCTTCTGACGGTTGGCGTAGAGGCTGATCGAGACCACGAAGATCAGCCAGACCGGAGTCACGATGGTGGCGGACCACCGGGGGCCGATGAACGCGAAGGCCATCGCCATGGCGAAGGAGCCCACGGCGAAGATCAGCAGGTAGGTGGCGAACCAGCGCGTCGAGAGGCGGGAACGTCCACTCAGCTGCGCGGCGCGATCAAGAGTTTCCGAGGCTTCGTTGGTATCCATGCCTCAACTATGGCAACTACTTTCCGCCTTGGCAAGTAGTTTCCAACAGATCCGTCAAACCCGTTCTCGGAGCCAGGCGATGTCGGCCTCCTGTCCCTCCCGACCACCCGGGGTCTCGACCACGACCGGCACCCCGGCCCGTTTCACGACCTCGACCAGCGCCTCACCGTCGACCTCGCCGTTCCCGAAGTTGGCGTGCCGGTCGGCGCCGGAGTCGAACCCGTCCCGGGAGTCGTTGGCGTGCACCAGGTCGATCCGCCCGGTGATGGCCTTGACCCGGTCGACGAGACCTACCAATTCCTCGCCGCCGGCGTGCGCGTGGCAGGTGTCGAGGCAGAAGCCGACGGTGTCGCCCCCCGCGGCGGTGCTGATCGCCTCCCAGAGCCGGTCGACCCGCTCCAGCCGGCGCGCCATGGCGTTGTCCCCGCCGGCCGTGTTCTCGATCAGCAGCGGCACCGGCATCTCGAGCCCGTCGATGCACTTGCGCCAGTTGTCGAAGCCCTTCTCGGGATCGTCGTTCTTCAGCACGTGGCCGCCGTGCACGATGACCCCGGCCGCTCCGACCTCGGCCGCCGCGTGCAGGTACTGCTGGAGGAACTTGCGGCTGGGGATCCGGATCCGGTTGTTCGTCGTCGCGACGTTGAGCACGTACGGCGCGTGCACGTAGAGCGCGATCCCGGCCTGCTCGGCGTCGGCCTTGAGGGCGGCCGCACCCCCGGCGTACGCGAACTCGGGTCCCTTCCAGGCCTGCGGGTCGCCGAGGAAGAACTGCGCGAGGGTGGCCTTGCGGGCCACCGCCTCTGCGATCGGATCCGCCTGCTCGCCGTGTCCACCGATGGCCAAAGTCGTCATGCCGCAGACCCTAACGCGGGCCTCTGACAGTGCCTGGGCTCAGTCCTCGTTGGGACCCTTCCACCAGTCGCGTACCCGCCCGGCCGCCGCGCCGCCCACGGTGCCGGCAACGGCCCCGGCGACCGACCCCACGCGACCGACGACCTTGAAGAGCGGGTCGCCCGAGGTCGAGAAGTTCTCCTTGTACGAGTTGGCGGCGGCCTTGACGTCCTCGCTCATCGGGGCGTTCTTGTCCTCGGACCGCCGAGGGTAGTGGCCGGCCAGGATGTCGGGATATTCCGGGCCGGCCGCCCACTTCTGCAGCTCGGCGGCCCGCAGCGCGGCGAGCGGGTGACTCTGCCCACTGATCTGCAGGATCTTGATCAGGCTGTCGCGGACGTCACCGGTCGACTCGTACTCCTCCGCCTGGTCCAGGAACGCACTGACGTCCATCTCGTCGGGATCCTGCGCGCCGGCCAGCAGCGCATGCACCCGGAGCACGGCGCGCGGGTCCTGGACGCAGAGCAGTCCGGCTCGGTCGCAGGACAGCTCGGACTTACGGAACCACTCGTTCAGGCCCAAGATCATGGCGCGTACGCCCCAGGCGCCGATGGGCAGCCACTGGATCGACGTCGCGATCCCGATGAGCTGCATCAACATCGTGCGGTAGACGGCATGGCCGGACAGCACGTGGCCGACCTCGTGGCCGATGATGAAGCGCAGACCCTCGTCGTCGACCAGGTCGAGCATGCCCGTGGTGACCACGATGATGGGCTTGTCCAGCCCGATGGTCATGGCGGACGGAACCGGGTCCTGCTGGATGTACAGCTCGGGGATGGGCTGCAGGTCCAGGGTGGTCGCGCACTCGTTCAGCATCTGATGGAACTGCGGGTACTGACGCGGCGAGACCCGGATCGCGGTGGCCAGGTAGAGCAGCCGTACGCTCCGCTCGCCGATCGCTCCGGAGATGGCCTTGAGCACGGAGTCGAAACCGGGGATGGCCCGCAACGCGACGAGCGCGCCGCGGTCAGCCGGGTGCTCGTACGCCCGTGGGCTGAGGTCAGGGAAACGGATCCGTCCCCGACCGAGGGCACGTGGCGGCTGCTTCGTCATGGGTCTGAGATTACGTCCCTCTGCCCGTGCGCGGGCGCCAGAAAATGCACGAGGGCAGCGACCCGTAGGTCGCTGCCCCCGAGGCAGAAGAAAGCGCGGCGATCAGCCCGGGTAGTTGCCCGAGTTCATCATCGCGGCGAACGCGACGAAGTAGAGGATTCCGCCGATGATGCCGAGCACGGTCAAGATGGCGCCGACGATGACACCGATCTTGGCCAGCTGGTTCTCGAAGCCGGCCTCCCGCGACTGCTTCTTGGCCACGATCGAGATGATCAGGCCGATCAGCGGGGCCACGATGGCCAGGACGAGCCCGACGATCCCCAGGGTCTTGCCGGGGTAGTCAGCCGGGGCGACGGGTGGGGTGGCCTGGTATTCAGCCATGGGTGTTTCTCCTTGCTGGGTGTGAATGACAAATGCGCGACGAGCGTATCGCGCGGCGGGTTCGCCTGATGGACATTGACGCGATCCCCTTGCCCGGAGCGAAATCGTGATGTAACACGCCAGCGGTATCGTGGTCGCCCTCGAGTCCAACAGAGACCGGGCCGGTACGCCGATCCGCTAACGGAAACACTCGTGGTCCTCACCAGCCCACACCGTTAGGAGATTCCATGCCCTTCGAAGTCCCCCTGGTCGACATCTCGGCCTACGTCGAGAGCGGCACCGACGAACAGCGAGCGCAGGTTGCACAGGCCATCGACGACGCCTGCCGAACCGTCGGTTTCATCCAGATCACCGGCCACGGCATCGATCCAGTCGTCACCCACGGGCTCGGGGAGGCGATGGACGCGTTCTTCGCCCTCGAGCTGGAGGAGAAGAAGGCCTACCGGGTTTCCGGTAACCGTGGCTACAGCGCCCCGAAGAGCGAGTCGTTGAGCCTGAGTCTGGGTGTCGAGTCGGCCACCCGGATGAACGACTTCTTCGAGGCGTTCAACGTCGGGGTAGCCGCGTCGGAGCACCCGCAGCTCGAGTTGTCGGCGGAGGACTACGCCGAGAACCTCTGGCCCGGGGTGCCCGGGTTCCAAGCGCAGGTGGAGGCGTACTTCGTCGAGGCCGGGCGGGTCGCGCGCACGCTGACATCGATCTTCGCCGATGCGCTCCGCCTCGAGCCGGGGTTCTTCGACCGGTTCACCGACCACTCGATCGACGTGCTGCGGATGAACAACTACGCCTTGCCGCCGGGCACCGTCGACCTGGACGGCGACCTGACCGGAATGGGCGAGCACACCGACTTCGGCATCGTCACCGTGCTCTGGGCCGACCAGGTCCGCGGTCTGCAGGTGCTCGGGAGCGACGGATCCTGGAACGACGTGATGCCCGCCGACGGTGCGCTGCTGGTCAACCTCGGTGACCTGACCTCGCGGTGGACCAACGAGCGCTGGCTCTCCACCCTGCACCGGGTCAAGCCGCCCATCGTCGACGGCACCATCCAGCGCCGTCGCTCCGCCGCCTACTTCCACGACGGGAACGCCGACGCGCTGATCTCCACCATCGAGTCGTGCATCGCACCCGGCGAGGACAACCTGTACGCCCCCGTCACCGTCGGCGAGCACATCGCCGCCAAGCTCGCCGGTTCCCGGGCCGGCAAGCTGAACAACGCAGCCCCCCGCGAGGCCGCACGCGTTCTCGCCGCAGTGTCTGATTAGGGCTGCTCGTGCGAGGGTCCGCCCATACGCGCCCTGAGCTTGTCGAAGGCCCCGAAGGGGTTGCGCCTCTACCCGGGGACCGTCGTGCGCCGACTGGCGTGAAACGGGCCCGATTTCGGGCCGCGGGGCCTCGTTTCGCACCGACTGGCTCGAAACGCGAACGATGGACGGCGGCTCCGACCCGGCCGAAACCGGCTGGCTCGAGACGGGCGGGCTGGCGTTCAATGGGGGGATGAAGCGAGCCCTGACCATGGCGGACGCCGACGCGGTGCTGGCGCTCTTCCACGAGTACGACCGGGAGTTCTTCGGGGAGGGCCTGGCCGACCTGGAGGACCTGATCAGCGGCTGGCAGGCGCCGTCGTTCTCCTTCGACAACACGCTGGGCCACGTCGATGACGCCGGAGAGCTGGTGGCGTTCGGGAGCCTGGACGTACGCGGTCAGCTCGAGGTCTTCTGCCGGGCAGCCTGGCGCCGTCCGCTGGCGGCCGAGCTCGCCGACCACTTCGAGCAGCGGGCGCGGGACAACGGTCTGGCTGCGGTGGACCGCTACATCGCCGAGGGTGACACCGCCGGTCGCGCCGAGCTGGTCGCGCGCGGCTACGAACAGCACCACACCAGCTGGATCCTCCGGCTCGACGAGGCCACCCCGATCGCCGGCCGGGTCCTGCCGCCCGGGTACGCCGTACGACCCTTCCGTGACGGCGACGGCCCGGCCGTGCACGCGGTGATCCAGGACGCGTTCGCCGCGTGGGACCCCGACGAACGGTCGTACGAGGACTGGGAGGCGATGACGCTGAACCGACCCGGCGGTGATCCGACCATCTTCCGCGTCGCGACCTACGAGGACGAGATCATCGGCGCCGCGGTCGTCTTCGACTCCGTGGACGAGACCTGGGTCGCGCAGTTGGCCACCCACGTGGACCACCGAGGCCGGGGCGTGGCGCAACAGCTGCTCGCGTCCGCGTACGAGGCCGGTCGGGATCGCGGCCTGGCCTTCGCGGGGCTGTCGACCGACACCCGGACGGGTGCCCTGGACCTCTATCTACGGCTCGGCATGCGGGTCCTCTTCACCCTGGAGAACTGGTCGCTGTCGCTCGATTCGTCAGCAGCCCACCCGACCGGGTAAGTTACTCCGTTGGTGCCAACGCCCCCACGGGCTCGGCACCCGGGTCCGGGTCGTCCTATGCGATCGCGGACCGGCATTCGCCCTCCTGCTACGGGGACGTCCTGTAGCCGCAAAGACCAGAGGAGGTGGAGTTCGCGCATGCGTCAATACGAAGTCATGGTCATTCTTGACCCCGACACCGAAGAGCGTTCGGTGCAACCCACGCTCGAGCAGTTCCTGACCGTCATCACCAAAGCCGGCGGCACCGTGGACAACCTGGACATCTGGGGTCGTCGCCGTCTGGCGTACGAGATCCAGAAGAAGTCCGAGGGAATCTACGCGGTGATCAACCTGACCGCAGAGCCGGCGGACGTGAAGGAACTGGATCGCCAGTTCACGATCAACGAGTCGATCATGCGGACCAAGGTCCTGCGTCCCGACGCTCACTGAGTTATCCACAGATCAGTCGGCAACTGATGCGCAATGTCAGTGCCGGCTGGCACGCTGATTCCTGACAACCACGTCTCACCCAGCACGGGATAACACGTACGGAGATCTTCATGGCAGGCGAAACACCTATCACCCTGGTCGGCAACCTCACCGCCGACCCGGAGCTGCGCTTCACCCCCTCGGGGGCGGCCGTCGCCAACTTCACGGTGGCGTCCACCCCTCGCACGTTCGACCGTCAGACCAACGAATGGCGTGACGGCGACGCGATGTTCCTCAACTGCGCTGTCTGGCGGCAGGCGGCCGAGAACGTGGCCGAGTCCCTCCAGAAGGGCATGCGGGTCATCGTGCAGGGTCGGTTGAAGTCGCGGAGCTATGAAACCCGTGAGGGCGAGAAGCGCACCGTCTTCGAGATCGACGTGGACGAGATCGGTCCCGCGTTGAAGTACGCGACGGCCAAGGTCTCGCGTACGTCCTCGGGTGGCGGCGGCGGCGGCGGTCAGGGCGGCGGAGGTTCTCGTCCGTCCAACACCGGCGGCGGCAACCAGGGTGGCCAAGGCGGCGGAGGCTACGGGGACGACCCGTGGGCCACCGGCGGCGGCAACTCAGGCGGCGGCAACTCAGGCGGCGGACGTCCGCAGCAGAGCTCCGACCCCTGGGGCGCCTCGGCGCCGCAGAACGACGAGCCACCCTTCTGATCGACACGCCCTGAGCTCGTCGAGGGGCGCACCAACACCAACCATCGGCACATTCCGGCAATCAGGCAGCACGCCTGCGCCGGGCTCGAAAGGAGAGCACCACAATGGCCACCACCCCACCGGACAAGCGCAAGCCCAAGAAGAAGTCCAACCCGCTTCGCGCTGGCCAGCACATCGACTACAAGGACACCGCAACCCTGCGGAAGTTCATCTCCGAGCGTGGCAAGATCCGCGCCCGCCGGGTGACCGGGCTCTCCGTCCAGGAGCAGCGCAAGGTCGCCATCGCCATCAAGAACGCCCGTGAGGTTGCGCTGTTGCCGTACGCCTCGACGGCCCGCTGAGCAGAGGAGTTGCAGACATGAAGCTCATTTTGACTGCTGCCGTGGACAACCTCGGTACGGCTGGCGACGTGGTCGAGGTCAAGGACGGCTACGGCCGGAACTTCCTCGTGCCCCGTGGCTTCGCGATCCAGTGGACGCGCGGCGGCGAGAAGCAGATCGCCGGCATCCAGCGCAGCCGGGACGCGCGGGAGATCCGCGGTCTCGACCACGCCCAGGAGGTGCGGGCCACGCTCGAGGGTCTCACCATCGAGCTGCCCGAGCGGGCGAGCGACACCGGCAAGCTGTTCGGTGCCGTCACCCCGGCGGACATCGCCGGAGCGATCAAGAAGGCCGGCGGTCCGTCGGTCGACAAGCGCACGGTCCAGATCAGCAAGCCGATCAAGACCGTGGGCTCGCACACGGTCGGCGTGAAGCTGCACGAGGCGGTCACCGCCCACGTCCAGCTCGCCGTCGTCCAGGCCTGAGGCCAGACCACCACGCGAACCGGCCGTCCCTTCGGGGCGGCCGGTTCGACGCGTCTCCGGCCTTGCCCGTTCGTCGTAAGGTCGTACGACACCACCGCAGTCCGAAGGTTTGAGGAGTTGGCGTGATCCTTCCCACCCGCGAGGCGCTGGAGCGTCGCCGTAAGGGATACCAGCGCCGTGGCGTCGTCTGCGGAGTCACCTTCGCGCTGATGGTGGCCAGCGCCCTCGCTCCGCACGTCGGCGTCGTGGAGGCGACCGGGGCCGGTCGATCCCTGATCCCGGCCAGCGGCTTCTTCATCAGCGCCCAGGCCACGGCGCCCGGATTCGGCGACGGTACCCACGTCGTCGACGTCGCGGCTGGGCTCAACCTCACCTACTTCGGCATGGCCATGCAGCAGGTCGGCCTGCTGATCGGTCTCTTCACCTTCTGGTCGTTGGCCGCGGAGACCGTGGGTCGCTGGACCCGTCGCTTCCTCCTCATCGCGGGCTGGTTGCTGGCCCTGAGTGCCCCGATGGTCATCACCGGCTACCGATTGCTCGTCTCAGGTCAGGTGTCGATGTTTCTCGGCGTGGCCTGGGCCTGCGCGCTCGGTGCCGGCCTGAGCATGGTCATCGGAGGCCGTCTCGCCAAGCAACGACTCGACAGCACCTGGTACTGGAGCAAGCCCGACTGGATCGGATGAGGCCGACGCTGGCCGAGCTGCTCGATCTCGCCCCGCACCCCGAAGGTGGCTGGTTCCGTCGGACCTGGACTGCTCCGATCGAGATCGAGCTCGCCTCGTACGACGGCTCTCGTCCCACCGCGACCAGTATCTACTACCTGCTGAGCACCGGCGAGCGGTCCGCGTGGCACCAGGTCCGTTCCGACGAGTTGTGGCTGCACCATCAGGGCGTCCCGCTCGTGCTGCGGATCGGTGGATCGGGATCTGAGCCGGGTGATGCCGTACGCGAGGTCGTCCTGGGTCCGGACCTCGCTGTCGGTCAGGTGCCGCAGGCCCTGGTACCCGCCGGACACTGGCAGGCCGCCGCGCCCCTGTGCGACGGTGACGTGCTGGTGTCCTGCGTGGTCTCGCCCGGCTTCGACTTCGCCGACTGGCGTGAGCTCCCGCCGGCCCGCCCGATCCCCGAATCGACGGTTGAGGACCCGCAGTGATCACCATTCCCAGCGCCCTGTTGCCCAGCCTGTTCCGGTTGATCCGGGCCAACCGAACCCTCACCGACGCCGATCGGGCCCGGGCGCACGTCGAGGCCCAGCGGATCCGACCTGCGTCCTACAACCCGCCGCCCCGGGTGCGGTCCGACGTGTCGATCTCCGTGGATCGCCGGCGGGGCTTCCCCGTCTACACCGTGACCCCGCGACGGGATGATCCCCGGGGCAACGTCGTCTACGCCCACGGTGGCGCGTGGGTCAACGAGATCGTGGCGCCGCACTGGCAGCTGATCACGCAGCTCGCCGCCGAGGCGCGCACCACCGTGACCGTGCCGATCTATCCGCTGGTCCCGTTCGGCACCGCGGCGGGCGTGGTCGGGGACGTCGTCCAGCTCGTGCTGGAGAGCATCGACACCTACGGTCCGACCTGCCTGGCGGGCGACTCCGCGGGCGGACAGATCGCCCTCTCCGCCGCGCTGGTGCTCCGTGACGAGCACCAGGTGGTGCTCCCGAGGACCGTGCTCATCGCGCCGGCGCTCGACCTGACGATGTCGAATCCCGGCATCGAAGCGGTGCAGCCCACCGATCCCTGGCTGGGCCGGAAGGGGAGCCTGATCTTCATCGACCACTGGCGTGGGGAGCTGGCGGTGACCGACCCGCGGGTGAGCCCCCTCGCCGCCGACCTGGCCGGGCTCGGGCCCCTCACCGTGTTCATCGGAACGCGCGACATCCTCAACCCGGACGCCCACCTGCTGGCGGACAAGGCCCAGGCTGCGGGGGTCGACGTGGACTTCCACGAGGCGCCCGGTCAGCTGCACGTCTATCCGTTGCTGCCCACCGCGGTCGGGCGGCAGGCGCGGGCCGTGATCGTCGACCGCGTACGCAGCGCCCTCGCCGGAGGGTAGCCGCGGCCTCAGCCGCCGAGCCGCACCCAGGCGTCGGTTCGAGCCCGGAGGGACAACGTGAGCATCCGGGCGAGCATGAAGCCGCCGTACGCCAGCCACAGCCACGCGAGTCCGGACCCGTTCTCGCGGACCAGGAGAGCGAGCGGGGCGTACGCCAGCAGCGACAGCAGACCCGCCAGGGCGAGGTAGCGGCCGTCCCCGGCCCCGATCAGCACGCCGTCGAGGACGTAGACGACGCCGGCCAGTGGGGTGACCACGGCGACGACGACCAGAACCCGGGTGACCAGGGCCCGGACGTCCGGGTCGGGGCTGAAGATCCCGACGTAGAGCGGGCGGCCCGCCACGACGACGAGACCGAAGCCCAGCCCGCACACCACACCCCAGCCGATCATCCGCCGCATCATGGCCCGGGCGAGGGCGACGTCCCCGGCGCCGAGGGCCCGCCCGATGATGGCCTGACCAGCGATCGCGATCGCGTCAAGGGCGAAGGCCAGCAGGGTCCACACGCCGTTGACCACCTGGTGCGCGGCGAGCGCCACGGTCCCACCGGCGGCGGCGACCACGGTGGTCAGGGTGACCGCGCCCTGCAGGGTGGCGGTCCGGATGATCAGCCAGCTGCCGGCCCGGGCTGCGCTCAGCACCCCGCGCGGCCGGAAACCGAGCGTCGCGCCCAGGGCGCGGGCCCGGCGTACGACGACCACGGCGAGCACCGCCGCAGCGCCGGCCTGGGCGATCAGGGTGCCCAGGGCGGAGCCGGCGATGCCGAGGTCCAAGCCGTAGACGAGGGCGAAGTTCAAGCCGATGTTGGCCACGTTGGCGCCGACGACCACGTACAGCGGGGTGCGGGTGTCCTGCAGCCCCCGCAGCACGCCGGTCCCGGCGAGCAGGAGCAGGATCATCGGCAGGCTGAACGCGGCGATCCGCAGATAGGTGAGGGCGGCCACGCTGACGGCGGGTGTCGCGCCGTAGGCCCCGACCACCGCCGGTGCCACGAGCTGCAGCGCCACGGTGAGGATCAGGCCCAGCCCGACGGCGAGCACCAGGCCGTCGAAGCCGCCGGCCAGAGCACCGCTGCGGTCACCCGCACCGAGCCGGCGGGCGACGGTGCTCGTGGTCCCGTAGGCCAGGAAGATGCTGAGCCCGGTCAGCACCCCCAACACATTGGCGGCGATACCCAGCCCGGCCAGCTGGTCGGTGCCCAGGTGTCCCACGATCGCCGCGTCGGCGAGGAGCAACAGCGGTTCGGAAACCAGAGTGGCGAAGGTGGGCAGGGCCAGCCGGAAGATCTCGCGGTCCAGCCGGCGCCCCACCACCGGGGCCGAGGAGGAGTTGTCCACAGAAGTTATCCCCAATGTGGACGAATTACACGCGTGTAAGTGCTACTTCCAGAGGGTGGCGATGCCGAATGCGGCCGCCATCCCGCCCATGCCGATCAGGATGTTCCAGTTGCCGAGGTCGGTCATCAGCGGGATCTGCTGACCGGCGACGTAGTAGGTGATCAACCAGGCCACGCCGAGCAGACCGACGGTGATGAAGGTCGGTGGCACCCAACGCCGACTGGACGGCGCCTTGACCTTCTTCGACCCCTTGACCTTCTTCGGTTGGGACTCGCGCTGCGCCTTCAGCTTCTGCTTGGCTTCAGCGGATTTCCGCGTTTTGGACTCGGGCACGGTCTCTCCTTGCTGTTCGAATGAGTAGCGTAGTCAATGACCAAGCCAGGAGCCATTTCCCCAAGGTTGTCCTTTGCCCCACCGTACGCTGCACGACGCCTCACGCCGAGTGCTCGCCGTCCTCCGGCGCGCCCGTGATGCGCAGCGGCGGAGGGACCAGAATCGGCGCCCCAGCGGCCGGGTCCTGACCGGAGCGGTCTGTGTTCTCGCAGGACTGATGGTCGTGGTCAGCGCCCTCAACGCGCGGGGAACCGATCTGAGGCCCGGTCGCAACACCGACCTGGTCAGCCTGGTGCAGGCTCAGTCCCGCCGCAACGCCGACCTCACGCGCCGGCTGACGGTGGTGCGGGCCGAGGTGGACGCGCTCACGGCCGCGCAGAACAAGACCGACATCGGTCCCGAGCTCGCCGAGCAGGCCCGGTTGGCCGGTCTGACCGCCGTCACCGGGCCGGGTGTCACCGTCACGCTCGACGATGCGCCGGCCAGTGTGGCGGCGAACGGCATCGACGGCGATCTGCTCGTCGTGCACCAGCAGGACATCCAGTCGGTGGTCAACGTGCTCTGGCAGGGCGGCGCCGAAGCGATGACCATCCAGGGTCAGCGGGTGATCTCGACCACGGGGATCAAATGCGTCGGGAACACCGTGGTGCTGCACGGGATCCCGTACGCGCCGCCGTACCGGATCAGCGCCATCGGGGACCAGAACCGGCTGCGCGCGGCGCTGGCCGAGGCGAACCCGATCCAGATCTACAAGCAGTACGTCGAGGCGTACGGGCTGGTCTACGAGGAGAAGTCCGAGGGACGGGTCACGTTCCCGGCGCACGAGGGTTCCCTCGATCTGCAGTACGCCCGCCCCACCGGCTGAGCGAGAACCGGGCTGCGGCGATGGGCGAGAATGGCCGGGTGACCGCAAAGATCCTGGTGATCGACAACTACGACTCGTTCGTCTACAACCTGGTGCAGTACCTGGCGCAGATCGGCGCCGAGGTGGAGGTCTGGCGCAACGACGACCCCAGGTTCGGCGAGCCGGGTTACGCCGACGGCTTCGACGGGATCCTGTTGTCGCCCGGACCGGGTACGCCCGAGGGTGCCGGGGTCTGCATCGACGTGGTGCACGCCCAGGGTGGCCGGGTGCCGATCTTCGGGGTCTGCCTCGGGCTGCAGTCCATCGGGGTGGCGTACGGCGGGGTCGTCGACCGCGCTCCCGAACTGCTGCACGGCAAGACCTCGCTGGTCCACCACGAGGGCCGCGGGGTCTTCGCGGGGCTGCCGTCGCCGTTCACCGCCACCCGCTACCACTCGCTGGCCATCGAACCGGACACGATGCCGGCTGAGCTCGAAGTGACCGCAGCGACTTCGACCGGGGTGATCATGGCCGTACGCCACCGCGACCTCGCCGTGGAGGCGGTGCAGTTCCACCCCGAGTCGGTGCTGACCGAATGGGGCTACCAGATGCTGGCGAACTGGCTGGTGGCGTGCGGTGATTCCGGAGCGCCGGACCGGGCGAAGGGTCTGGCGCCACTGATGTCAGCACATGAGTGGTCGGTACGGGGTGCGTCTGAGGATCCGAACGTTTAGCATCAGCCCTAGTTTCGGGGGGCAGGTCGCTGCGCATCAGGTGCTGGATCGGTCAGGAACTCGTAATCCGCTGACCGGGAGGCACGTCCGATGACCCATGTTCTGCTCACGCGCACGATCCGACGGATCGGACTCGCCGCCCTGCCTGTGGCGCTCCTGGCCGGTGGTCTGGCGGGCACGGCTGAGGCGGCCGGACCGACCGTGGCGTGTGGCGCCGTCTTGAACCAGAACGCGGTCCTGACCAAGGACCTCTACTGCCCGAACAAGGGCGTCACGCTCGCGGCGGGTGTCACCTTGGACCTGGGGGGCTTCAAGCTGCAGGGCAACGGTCAGGGTGCCGCCGTGTCGATCCCGGTCGGGAACGACAATGCCGTGGTGAACGGTCGGATCCGCGACTGGGCTCAGAGCATCGCCTTCGTGGGCAACGTCGAGGCGCTGCCGGAGGCCCAACTGGCGCTGCGCAAGCTCGCCATCTCACAGGCGCCGGTGAGCGCCGAGCAGGCCGACGTCACGATCGAGGACAGTAACCTCATCCAGGCTCCGCTGCGCTTCTCCGTCACCGGCGCGAAGGTCACCCGCTCGAAGCTGACCGTCGCGGGGCCGGCCACGGTGCTGAACGGTGAGATGAACGTGCTCAGCATCGAGGACTCGGAGGTCTTCGGGCAGGTGAACCACGACGAGAACCAGTCGGTGCGGGTCTACAACTCGACCCTGGACGGCAAGAACACGACCGGGGCGGCCCTGTGGTGCTCCGGATCGACGGTCGAGATCGGCTACAGCACGGTGAAGCACTACGCCACCCCGACCGACGCCACCGGCTGCCCGCTGCACGTCTACAACAGCACCTTCCGCGACAGCCCGAACGGGGCTCTGGTCGTCGCCGGGACCGAGGACACCCTCGCCCGCATCAGCGGCAGCACCTTCCGGACCAGCGGGGTCGCCGTACGCGGCATCGGCGCCAACATCACGGGCAGCACGTTCGAGCGCAACACGGTCGGGGTCAGCCTGGACGGCAGCTTCCTCGACTCCAGGGTCACTCGCAACACCTTCACCGCCAACACCGGCAACGGGGTCGAGCTCACCGCCGGCAGTATCCGGGTGGGTACGAACACCGCCGTGGGCAACGGCGGCTACGGCTTGCTCGTGCCGGGCGCCTTCGACCTCGGCGGCAACGTGGCGCGGAACAACGCCAAGGGCAACTGCGTCGGCGTGGTCTGCGCGGCGCAGTAGCTTTCCCCGGGCTCGGACCTACCCGCTACGGCGACGTCGGCGGTTCGATGGTCCATTGACCGGTGCCGTCGAGCACGTCCTGGATCGTGGCGCGGAACCCGGGACATCGGGTCAGGTCGTGCGCCTCGCACTCGAAGGCGTGCACGGCCATCGCTCGTGACCGCTGCATCTCTTCCATCTGGCGGTCGAGGTCGGCGATGTGCTGCTGGAGCACCGCATGCCGCTTCGGGCCGTGGTCGTCGGCCAGCAGGACGGCGATCTGGCTGAGCGTCATGCCGGCCGCCTTGCTGCGCAGGATGGTCGCGATCCGCACGATGTCGTCGTCGGCGTAGAGACGGCGGTCTGCGCCATCGCGCTCAGGGGACAGCAGCCCCTTGTCCTCCCAGTGCCGCAGCACGTGGGTGTCGAGGCCGAAGCGGGCTGCGGTGTCACCGATCGACCGGCGGGCCGGCGAACCGGGGCTTGACTTCATGTTGACATGAACTCACAGGATGGGTGCACACGCAAACGTCGAAGGAGAACACCATGTACGACGTCATCGTCATCGGCGGCGGCCCCGCCGGCCTGCAAGCCGCCCTCACCCTCGGACGCATGCACCGATCGGTCCTCCTGCTGGACTCGGGCCAGTACCGCAACGCCGGGGTCGAGCACGCCCACAACTACGCCACCCACGACGGGCTGGCTCCCGCCGAGTTCCGTCGGCTCGCCCGGACCGACCTGGTCGCGTACGAGACCGTCGAGGTCCGGGAGACCTTCGCCGAGCGGGTCGAGCAGGACGGTGACGGGTTCGTCGTGCACGTCGGCGGCGCGACCGAACGCTCCTCGGCCGTGGTGCTGGCCACGGGCGTCCGTGACGCCCTGCCCGACATTCCCGGACTGGCCGGGGCCTGGGGCAAGGAGATCGCCCATTGCCCGTTCTGCCACGGGCACGAGTTCGCCGGCGGCACGGTCGCGCTCGATGTCGAGGGGGCGCATGCCGAACGCCTGGCCGCGATGTTGACGCGCATGGATGCGACCCTGGTGCCGGTCTTCGGACGCGTGCAGCGGGTGGAGCGTCGCGAAGGCGGCCTCGACCTCACGCTCGACGACGGCACGATCCACGTCGACGGGATGTTCATCGCGCCCGCCTTCAGCCAGTCGGCACCCTTCGCCGAGCAGCTCGGTCTCGACCTCAACGAGTCGGGCTGCATCCGGGTCAACGCATTCCAGGGGACGTCAGTCCCGGGCGTCTTCGCGGCGGGTGACGCGGCGCACGTCGCCGACCTGCCGATGCCGATGTCGTCGATCCTGACCTCTCAGGCGGCCGGACTGGTGGCCGGCGCCGCCTGCCTCCAGCACCTGCTGATGCACGAGGTCGCCGTACCGGTCGGCCGCGTCTAGCACCGACTGGCCCGAGACGGGGCGGCTGCGCCCGGATCCGGGGCCGTTCGGCACCGACTGGCCTGAAACGGGGCGCGGCGCCCGGGATCAGGGGCTGTTCAGCACCGACTGGTGCAAGACGAGGTCACGGGCGGCGGCGTACGACCCGGGCCCGGAATTCCACCCAGAAAGCAGTCGCTCCACCCATCAGATTTGGTGGGTGGGGTGCGAGTTCCCCACGTTGACGTGAGGAACCGACAGGGTCAGCGGACCCCGCGGGGGCGGAACTGGACACTGATCCGAGGGCCCACGGCTGCGGTGGTCTTGGGGATGGCGTGCTCCCAGGTGCGCTGGCAGGAGCCCCCCATCACGATCAGGTCGCCGTGTCCCAACCGGTGCTTGATCGTCGCACCACCGCCGCGGGGCCTGAGCTGGAACTGTCGGGGTGAGCCGAGCGAGACGATCGCCACCATGGTGTCCTCGGACCGGCCGCGCCCGATGGTGTCGCCGTGGAAGGCGACCGAGTCGCGACCGTCGCGGTAGAGGCAGAGCCCGGCCGTGGTGAACGGCTCACCCAGCTCGTGGCGGTAGTGCGCGTTCAGCGACTCCCGGGCGGTGACCAGGTCCGGGTGGGGCAACGGGTCGTCATCACCGTAGAAGCTCAGCAACCGGGGGACGTCCACCACGCGGTCGTACATCTGGCGGCGCTCGGCATACCACGGGACCTGTCGGCTCAAGGCGTCGAACAGCTCCGGGGAGTCGCTCAGCCACCCGGGCAGCAGGTCGACCCAGGCCCCCCGACCCAGCTCATGCCGGGTGATCATCCCCTGCAACGGCCCCAGGTCGGCGACCTCTCCTTGGTCACCGTCCAGGGCGAAAAGCGATGTCTGAACCATGGTCGACATGACCAGACCCTAGCATAGATATCGCAAATGTGTTCGATTAAACCTCAGCCACCGGGGGTGGCGCTGGCGCCGGGCGTGACGGACGGTTTCGGAGTGTTCGTCTCCGACGGCTCGGGAGTCGGGGAAGCCACCGGCGCGCGGGCGATGGTCAGCTTGATCTGGGTGTCCCGGTCGGCTTTCGCCCCGGCCTTGGGGTCCTGCGAGATGACCGTGCCGGGCAGACCCTGGTCGGTGACCTCCTCCACGAACTGGGGCTTGGGGAAGCCGGCCTCGGAGGCCGCGTCGAGGGCTCGGTCCTGGTCCATCCCGTCGAAGTTGGGCACCTCGGACTTGCCGGTCGCGTAGGTCACGGTGACCTTGGCGTCGAGGTTCGCCGTCGCCCCCGGTTTGGGGTTGACGTTCAGCACCTCGTTCTCCTTGGCGTCGCTGTCCTCGGTCTTCGCCGCGGTCTTGCCCACGTTGGTGAAACCGGCGTCCTCCAGTTCCTGGACGACATCGTCCACCTGATCGCCGACGAGGCCATTCGGGATCGTGCCGGTCTTGGGACCGTCGTTGATGGTCACACTCACGGTGCTGTCGACCGCGACCTGGGTGCCGCCGATCGGGTTCTGGCCGGTCGCCGTGCCCTTGGTCTCCTCTTCGCCGTTCTCGCGTTTGACCTCGATCTTCAGCCCTCGAGCCGTCAGCTGGTCGGCCGCCTGCTGCTCGGTGTAGGTGAGGACGTTCGGGACCTCGACCTGGGCGATCACCGGGTTCGCGGGTACGAAGGCGCGGTAGAGGGCGTACCCGCCGCCGACCAGCACCACGATGGCCAAGACGGTGATCAGCACGGCCAGTCCGACGCGGCGCTTGGGGGGCGCGTCGTCCTCGGCGCCTTCCTCCTCGTACTGCGAGGGGGTGACGACGTGCGGCGGCGGGACCACGCGGGTCGGGTTGTCGTACGCCCGCGCCGGCGGCAGGTCGGCCACCCGCGGCACGACGGCGGTGGCCTGCTGACCGGCCAGCACCCGGGCGATGTCGGCCTTCATCTCGCGGGCCGACTGATAGCGGTCGCCGGCGTCCTTGGCCAGCGCCTTCAACGTCACGGCGTCGATGTCGGCGCTGATCACCGGGTCGAGCTGGCTCGGCGGGATCGGGGCTTCGCGCACGTGCTGGTACGCCACGCTGACCGGAGATTCGCCGATGAACGGCGGGCGGCCGACCAGCAACTCGTAGAGCAGGCAGCCTGCAGAGTAGATGTCGCTGCGGGCGTCGACGGTCTCCCCGCGTGCCTGCTCGGGGGAGAGGTACTGTGCCGTGCCGATCACGGCGGCGGTCTGGGTCATGGTCGCGGAGGTGTCGGCCACGGCCCGGGCGATGCCGAAGTCCATCACCTTGACCCCGCCGGTCGGGGTGAGCATCACGTTCGCGGGCTTGATGTCGCGGTGGATGATGCCGGCCTTGTGGCTGTAGCTCAGCGCGTCCAACACACCCTGGGTGAGCTCGAGGGCCCGCTCCGGCAGGATCTTGCGCCCGTCACGGAGCACGTCGCGCAGGGTCGGGCCCTCGACGAGCTCCATCACGATGTAGGGGATCGAGATGCCGGTACGCGGATCGGTCTCCTCACCGGTGTCGTAGACCGCGACGATGGTCGGGTGGTTCAGCCCGGCGGCCGACTGGGCCTCCCGGCGGAACCGCGCCTGGAAGGTGGGGTCGGTGGCCAGGTCCGCACGCAGCTGCTTGACCGCCACGGGTCGACCGAGTCGCCGGTCGACGGCCCGGCGAACCTCCGCCATGCCACCGCGTCCGAGCGTGCCGCTCAGCTCGTACCGGCCTCCGACCACCAACGGGTCGACAGTCATCGCGCTCGTCCTCTCTCATCCCCGGGCCATCTTGCTGCATTCTGGGCCGGGTCAGGACCGGACCTTCTCACTGGCTCGACGTCCACTGGCTCGACGTCCATCGGCTCGGCGCTCACAGGGCTGCCTCCATCACGGCTTTGGCGATCGGTGCCGCCAGTCGACCGCCGGCGATGTCGTTGCGGGGGATGTCTGCGTCCTCCACGATCACCGCTACGGCCACCTTCGGATCGTCCAACGGGGCGAACGAGGTGAACCACGCGAACGGCTTCCGGGTCGGGTCCGACTGCGCGGTGCCGGTCTTGCCCCCGACGCCGATGCCGGAAATCTTGGCGTTGCTGCCGGTGCCCTCGCTCACGACCAGCCCCATCATCTTCTGCAGTTCCTTGGCGTTGCTGGTCGTCATCGCCGTCGACAACGCGGTCGGCTTGTGGGTCTGCATCGGCTTCAGGTCGGGCGCCTGCACCATCGAGACCACGTACGGGTCCATCAGCACCCCGTCGTTGGCGATGGCCGAGGTGACCATGGCCATCTGCAGGGGACTGGCGGCCACGTCGTACTGACCGATGGAGCTGAGCCCGAGCTGCGCGTCGTCGAGGTCGTCGGGGAACTGGCTCGCGACCCCACCCAGGTCAGCCAGGTGTCGCTGGTCGAAGCCGAACAGCTGGGCCTGCTCGCGGAGCTTCTCCTGGCCGAGGTCAATCCCGAGGTTGGCGAAGGCGGTGTTGCAGGAGACCTTGAGGGCCTGGGTGATGGTCACCGACGTGCCCCCGCAGTTGGTCGAGTTCGGGAGGTACGTGCTGGTCCCGGGCAGCTTCAGCCGCGTGGGCGAGGCCACCTTCGACTCCGCGGTCTTGCCGTCGGCCAACGCGGCCGCGGCGGTGACCAACTTGAAGGTCGACCCGGGCGGATAGATCTCACGGGCGGCGCGGTTGGCCAATGGCCGGGTGCTCGCTCCGGCGAGGCTGTCGTACGCCTTCCCGGCGTCCTCGATCTCATGGCTGGCGATGGTGTTCGGGTCGAACGTCGGGCTGGTGACCATGGCCAGCACCGCGCCCGTCTTCGGATCGAGCGCGACCACGGCGCCCTTCTGGTTGCCGAGTGCGTCGTACGCCGCCTTCTGCATCTTCGGCACGATGGTGGTCTGCACGCTCGCCCCCTGCGGGGTCCGGTTCGAGGCCAGGTCGATCAGCCGCCGGACGAACAGCGAGTCGTCGGTGCCGGCGAGCTGGGCGTTGTAGGTGCTCTCCAGGCCCGAGCTCGCGTGGTCGTAGGAGTAGAACCCGGTGATCGCGGCGTAGAGAGGGCCTTCCGGGTAGACCCGCTGGTACTCGAACCGGTCCTTCGACGGCTCGGTCTTCGCGATCTCGGTCTTGCCCGCCGCCAGGATGGAGCCGCGGTCCTGGGCGAACTCGGCGTCGCGTACCCGTCGGTTCTGCGGCTCCGCCGCCAGCGAGGACTCGCGGAAGATCATCATGTACGTGCCGTTCGCCAACAGCAGCGCGAACATCACCATGGCCACGAACGCCACCCTGCGAATCGGCCTATTCATATTGCTCCTGCTCGCGCGGTCGCGCTGGAGCCCTGAGCGTCGTCTCTCTTCGCAGAACGGAAAAGCGTGTTCTGCTCATCGCTCCTCCGTCTCAGGGCGCACGACCCGCCGACGCTCGCATCCGCGACGCTCGCATGCGCCGCACTCATGTCGCGACCTTGACGAGCTGGGTCTGCTCGAGGTCGGGGTTGAACTCCGCGATGGTGACGATGGGCTTGCGGACGTGGTGGGAGATCACCAGCAGGAGGCCGACGACGATCCAGTTGCAGATCAGCGAGGATCCACCCTGGGACATGAACGGGGTGGTCAGGCCGGTTAGCGGGAGCAGCCGGGTGACGCCACCGATGATGGTGAAGACCTGCAGCGCGAAGGCGAAGGAGAGGCCGGCGGCGAGCAGCTTGCCGAACGGTTCGCGGCACTGCAGCGAGATCCGCAGGCCGCGGGCGACCACGAGACCGTAGATCAGGATGACCGCCATCAAGCCGGTCATGCCGAGCTCCTCACCGATCGCGGCGGCGATGAAGTCGCTGCGGGCGAGCGGGGTCAGACCGGGTCGGCCCTCGCCGAGCCCCGTACCGAGCAGTCCGCCCCACGCCATCCCGAACTGGGCGTTGATGACCTGGTAGTAGGCGTCGTAGTCGCTGAACGGGTGCAGCCAGGCGCCCACCCGGATGCGGACGTGCCCGAAGTTGAGGTAGCCGAAGTAGGCCCCGACCGCGAACAGCAGGGTGCCCAGCACCGCCCAGCCGGCGCGCTCGGTGGAGACGTAGAGCATCATCACGAACAACCCGAAGAACAGCAGCGAGGTTCCCAGATCGCGCTGCAGGACCAAGATGGCCAGGCTGATCAGCCACATCGCGGCGATCGGGCCGAGGTCGCGGGCGCGCGGCAGGTCGAGACCCAGCACCCGGTAGCCGGCCAGGGCGAGCACCTCACGCTTCTCCACCAGGTACGCCGCGAAGGCCACCGCCAGCAGCACCTTGGCGGCCTCGGCCGGCTGGAAGCTGTACGGCCCGACCTGGATCCAGATCTGGGCGCCGAACTTCGACGTGCCGATGCCGGGGGCCAGCGGCAGCAGCAGCAGCACGATGCCGGCCAGCCCGAGCGTGTACGTGAAACGCTGCAGCGGCCGGTGGTCGCGCAGCACGACGGCGACGAGGACGAACATGACCACCCCGATGGCCGTCCAGATCAATTGCTGACGCGTCCCGTGGATGGGTGGGGAGTTGATCACGTCGATCCGGTGGATCATCACCAGACCGAGGCCGTTGAGGAGCACGACGCAGGGCAGGATCACCGGGTCGGCGTACGGGAGTCGCCACCGGACCGCCAGGTGCGCGACCAGCGCGAGGGCCACGCAGACGGCCGCGACGGAGGCGAGGTTGGCCGGGATGGCGTCGTAGACGTTGAGGTCGACCAGCGCGTACGCGCCGAGGGTGATGACCAGCGCGTAGGCGATCAGGAAGAGCTCCACCCCGCGACGCTTGCGGGGGATCACGGTGACGGGTGCCGCAGCGCTCATGTCAGCAGCTCGGCTCCGCGGCAGAGGCGCTCGGCGACGGAGCCACACTAGTCGGTGACGGCTTACCCGACGGTGAGCTGCTGGGCCCGGGCGTGGGTGACGCCGTCGGATTCTGGGCGTTGCAGCGCTTGGCCGCCTCGCTCAACTCGGCCACGGTCTCCCGGGCGGAGTCCAGGCTCGATACGTCGATGTTGGCCAGGACCTTCTCGCGATAGTACGGCGGCAGCCCACTGACCGTGAGCGGCTGGATCTCGTAGACCTGGGACAGCGTGATCCCGGGGATGCTCTCGGACAGACCCTTGAAGATCGTCACCTGGTCACCCGAGGCGCCGACGAAGTACTGGGTCCGGGTCCACGCGTACGCCGTACCCAGTCCGGCTCCGATGATCAGGACCAGCACCACCAGCCCGACGAGCGGGCGCAGGAAGCGGTGGCGGTTGGGCGCCTGGGGGTTGTACCGGGCCTCGTCCTCCGGCCCGTCGGTGTCGGTGGCGACCGGCGGGGGGAGCACGGTGACGACAGTGTCCTCGTCGTCCTCCGGCTCGTCGTCGCGCGGGCGGGAGCCGATCGGTGGGATGGTGCGTTCAGCAGCGGCCCCGAGGACGGCGGGCGTCTCGGTGCCGCCCGACTCGACGACGTCGGCCACGATGACCGTGATGTTGTCGATCCCACCCTCGGCCAGCGACTCAGCCACCAGGTGGTCCAGGGCTTCCTCGATGGTCGGCAGGCCCATGGCGTGGGCGATGATCGGGTCGTCCAGCAGCCCGCAGACGCCGTCGCTGCAGAACATCAGCCGGTCGCCCAGGGCCAGGGACACGACGGTCAGATCGGGGTCGTTGGCCGTCTGGCCGTTCAGCACCTTCAGCAGCAGCGACCGGTGCGGATGGATGGCCGCCTCGTCCGGGCTGATCTTGCCCTCGTCCACCAGGGACTGCACCCAGCTGTGGTCGTGGGTGAGGCGCTCGAGCCGCCCCTCGCGCAGCAGATAGGCCCGGCTGTCACCGATGTGGGCCAGCCCCAGATCCGCGCCGTCGAAGAGCGCACCGGTGACCGTCGTGCCCATCCCGTCCAACGAGGTGTCGGCCTCGACCAGGTCGGCGATCCGGTCGTTGGCCCGGTGGATGGCTCCCGCCATCACCTCGAGCATGTGCTCGGATTGGGTGGGGCCGTCGATCCGCTTGATCGTGTCGATGGCGACGGCCGACGCCAGGTCGCCCGCGGCGGCGCCCCCCATCCCGTCGGCCACGACCAGCAGGTGAGCACTGGCGAAGCCGGAGTCCTGGTTGTTTTTGCGGACCAGGCCGATCTCGGAGTGGGTCACGAAGCGCAGCTGGAAGGGCATGGGCTCAGGGCTCCAGCTTCAGGATCGTCTTGCCGATCCGCACCGTGTCGGACAGCGTGATGGTGGTCGGGGCGGTGATCCGCTGACCATTGACGTAGCTGCCGTTCGTCGAGCCGAGGTCCTCGACGTAGATACCGTTCTCGCCGGACACGACCCGGGCGTGCCGGGTGGACACGTAGTCGTCGTCGAGGATGATCTGGCAGTCCGCGCCGCGTCCGATCATGATCACTCCGGCGGCCAGCTCCGCCGACTCCCCGGTCTGGGCGCCTTGGACGATCCGGAAGATGCGAGGGGCTCCCCGCTGCCGCTTGGACTTCTTCTGCGGGGGCGGCGGGTTCTCCAGCTCGCGGGGTTGCGGCTGGTCCGCGGTGGGCACCGTACGCCCGAACAGGTCACTGCGGATGACCGAGACCGCCGACAGGATGAACAGCCAGAGCAGGGCCAAGAACAGCACCTTGATGACCGTGACGGCGATTTCCGACATCGGCGATCAGCGTCCGGCCGGCGCGTGGACGAGCATCCGCGTCGACCCGATCTCGATTCGGGTGCCCTCCTGCAGCACCGCGTGCCGGACCTTCTGACCGTTGACGACGATGCCGTTGGTCGAACCGAGGTCGACGATGTCGACCTGCTCGCCGGCCTGGCCCCGGTTGACCCGAATCTCGGCGTGCAGCCGGGAGATGCCCGGGTCGTTGATCCGCAGGTCGGCCTCGGTACCGCGGCCGATGGTCAGGCTCGGTCCCTGCAGCTCGTGCCGGGTGCCGTTGACCTCCAAGACCAGCGCGCGGGCCGACGGGATGGCGTACCCGTTCGGCGGGACCGGCGCGGGTCCAGGTGAAGGACTGGGGCGCGCTGGGGGTGGGACATCCCGGCTCGGAGCCGGACCGGGACCTGGACTGCTGGGCCGGGGGCGTTGCTCGACCACGCCGGCGACGGCTTCGGAGGCGACGGTGAAGCGGCCGGTGGGGAGGTTGCTGCTCAGCTCGAACACGATCTTGATCGGGCCGTTGAACACATAACCCATTTCGCTGGCGTGGTTGCGCAGCTCCTCGGCCAGCTCCTTGGTGAGGGTCTCGGCGTACGGCGCCAGCTTGTCGTGGTCGTGCTGGGACAGACCGACGACGAATTGGTTGGGCACCAGCCGTTTGTCGCGCGACATGAGCTTCGCCTCGGCGTCGAGCTCACGCTGCAGTCGGGCCGCGATCTCGACCGGCTGGACGTCACCCTTGAACGCCCGCGCGAAGGCGCCACTGACCGCGCCCTCCACTTTTTTCTCGAATCGTTCGAATATCCCCATGTCACCTCCTCGCGTCAGATCACCTCAGATGCTAGCCGTTTTGACCCTCCGAGCCCTCTCAGCGCGCGCGGCCCGGTCTGCGGAGGCTGGTGCAGGATCACACGCGGCGGGGGTGACGGTGGATACGTGCTAGCCTTTCCCGGCTGGTTCGGACGCATGGCGGTCGGACCGAGCGCGAGTGGCGGAATGGTAGACGCGCTGGCTTCAGGTGCCAGTGTCCGAAAGGATGTGGGGGTTCAAATCCCCCCTCGCGCACAATGGGTTGGGTGAGATTTCTCCCCCAGGTCTGTGCGGATGACAGCCAGTGGGCTGTCGGTTCCCCAGGTAAACATGGGGATCGATCTGAGCCGCAGGCCCCCCGCCCGCACCGGAAACTGGCGACAGATGAGGGTTCTGCCGGCTCGAAACCCCTTATCTGTCGCCAGTTTTCGTGAGTACGACGGGGAGGTCAGCTGCGCGCGAGGAGATCCCGCAGGCTCAACGGCGTACGACCGGTCACGGCGCGCACATCATCGGTCACGCCCGCCAGCTCGCCCGCCGCGATCGCGGTGTAGGTCGAGACCCACGCGTCGTTCTGCCAGTCGGGCGCACCCCACTTCTCCCGAGACGCGTACGCCTCCGCGAGCGTCTCGTCGTGGAATCGGATGGTCCGGCCGAGATGACCGCTGAGCTGGGAGGCGATCTCGGTGAGGGTCAGCGCCTCCGGTCCGGTCAGATCATAAGTGCGCCCCACGTGCGAGGCCGGGTCCTGGAGCACCGTCGCGGCGACCCGGGCGATGTCGGCACGGGCGACGGCGGCGACCCGACCGTCACCGGCGGGACCACGGATCACGTCGTCCTCGCCGATGACCGCGCCCATGAAGTCCAGGTAGAGGTTGTCACGCAAGAAGGTGACGTCGACCCCGGACGCCCGCAGGTAGTCCTCGGTCACCGCGTGGTCGCGGGCCAGGGTGAAGGTGGCGTCCGGCGCCGCCCCGTAGAACGAGGTGTAGACGACGTGGCGTACGCCGGCCTCGCGCACCGAGTCGACGAACGCCCGGTGCTGGTCGAGCCGGTCCACGCTCTCCGAGGCGGACACCATGAGTAGGGTGTCGACCCCGGCCAGCGCCACCGCGCAGGCCGCACTATCGGCGTACGCGAAGCTCACCGGCACCGACCCGGGCAGCGTCGGGGCCTTGGCGAGCGTCCGGACGAGGAGGCGTTGGCCCACCCCAGCCGCCGCGAGCTCCTCCGCGACCAGCCGACCGAGCGCGCCGGTCGACCCGGTGACGGCCAGACTCGGCAGAGCCGTGGGGTTCACGCCGGGCTCAATGCTTGGGCTTGACCCCGACGACGGGGCAGTCGGCACCGAGCAGGACGGCCTGAGCGGTGCTGCCGGTGATCAGCTTGCCCACCGCCGACCGGCGGCGGATCCCGATCACGATCAGGTCGGCCTTGATCTCCTCGGCCACGGCCAGGAGGCTGTCGGCCGCACCCAGTCCGTTCGTCGGGCGGCGGATCTCGTTCTCGACGCCCTTGGTGGCCAGCTCTGACTCGAGCGCGTCGATGTCCTGCGAGGTGGCGAAGACCGGGTCGGAGTAGTTGCCGTCCTTGCCGGTGTTGAGCACGGTGAGCTTGGCGCCGGTGGACACGGCGTGCTCGATCGCGTAGTCGATCGCGGCCAGGCCTTCGGGGGTGGGGATGTATCCCACGAGGATGTTCATGGCCGTCATTCTAGAGAGAAACTGCGGCAGTGGACGCGGTCTCAGTCCGGCCGGTCTCGAGCCCGAGCACCGCCGTGAGGTCGTCGAACACCGCTCCCGGTCCGGCCACGATCGGGTTGCCGCTGAGCAGGGCATCACCGGTCAGGTAGTCGCTCACGACGACACCCGCCGCGAGCAGCACGCCGACGGCGCCGAGGCAGTCCCAGGAGTTGATGTGCGGTTCGACGAAGCCGACCAGCCGACCGCAGGCCACATCGCAGAGCCCGAGGGCACCGGAGCCGTTGCGGACGTACATCCCGCCGCTCCGCAGCAACCGGTCGAGCACGGGGACGATCTGATCCGCCGTGATCCGCGGTGAGCAGCCGAGATAGGTCAGACCATCGGTGAGGGAGCGGCCCGGGTGCGGGGTGATGGGGTCGTCGTTCAGGGTGGCGGGAATGGCGACCCCGCCGGCGAAGAGCTCAGCCGCGGCCGGGTTGTTGACCAGACCGAAGATCACCTGGCCGCCGCGGACGTACGCGATGGAGACGCACCAGGTGCGTAACCCGCTGACGAAGGGCTGGGTGCCGTCGATCGGGTCGACGACCCAGATCCCGGTGCTGCCGGGGAAGTCGGCGTGCCCGGTCTCCTCGCCGAGAAAGGCATCGGTCGGGTACGCCGCGGCGATCCGCTCCTTGATCAGCACCTCGACGGCGACGTCGGCCTCGCTGACGACGTCCTGCAGACCCTTGCTGTTGACGGTGAGGGTGGAGACGCGGCGGAAGTAGCCCAGCGCGACCTCCCCGGCGTCGGTGATGAGCTGGCGGGCGAACGCGTAGCGCTCGAGATCCTCGGTCATGGTCAGTCCTTCCAGAGCCAGGCGGCACCACGTACGCCGCTCGAGTCGCCGTGCGCGGCACGGACGATAGGGGTGTAGAAACAGGGCGAGAAGGTGTACGACGCCAGCCGGTCGGGCAGGTCGTCGTAGAGCTCGTCGACGTTGGACATGCCGCCGCCCATCACCAGCACGTCCGGGTCGAGGGCGTTCACGACCAACGAAAGCCCGCGGGCGACGCGGTCGACGTACCGCTGCCAGACGAGCCTGGCCAGTCGGTCGCCGTCGTGCATCCTGGCCATGATCTCCCGCGGCGTGACCTGGACGGGTTGGGCGAGGTCGACCGACGCGTGCTGCGCGTAGTCCCGGGCGAACGACCAGCCCGACACCCAACGCTCCAGGCAGCCGTGCTTGCCGCAGTAGCAGACCGGGCCGGGAATCTCGGTGACGTTCGGGATGGGCAGCGGGTTGTGGCCCCACTCGCCGCCGCTGTTGTTGGGTCCGTGGTGGGCCTGGCCGCCGACGGCGATGCCCGCGCCCGCGCCGGAGCCGAGGATGACGGCGAAGACCACGTGGTGACCCACCCCCGCACCGTCGACGGCCTCGGAAACGGCGAAGCAGTCGGCGTCGTTGGACAGCCGGATCTCGCGGCCCAGCGCGGCCACCAGGTCGATCTCGACGGGGCGGCCGTTCATCCAGGTCGAGCTCGCACCCTTGGCGATGCCGGTGCGTGGGTCGACCGAGCCGGGGATGCCGACCCCGATGCTGCCGGTCTGGCCCGCCTCGGTCTCGACCCGGGTGACCAGCGACGCGATCATGGCCAGGCACCCGGCGTAGTCCGAGCGCGGGGTGTCCTCGCGGTGGCGGGACAGCTCAACGCCGTCGTCGGACAGCGCGACGACTTCGATCTTCGTACCGCCCCAGTCGACGCCGACGTACACAGAGCCTCACTCGAAGAAGGATTGACTGGATATTCGCTACAAATTAGGTATGCGGCGAGACCCTACCAAGAGGGTCGGGATCGCCGTACGGGTGCGAGGTCAGTGCGCCAGCAGCCAGCGGGCGGTGCCCACGTCGGTGACGACCACGTTGACCCAGCCACCGACGAGCGCGGCCCGGATCGCCTCGTGCTTGGCGGCGCCGCCGGCGAAGGCGACGCGACGCGGGATGTCGCGGAACACCTCGGGCGCGATCCCGACGATCCGGGCGTCGAGGTCGTTGCGGATCAGCTCCCCGGCCGCGTCGAAGTAGCGGTTGCACACGTCGCCCACCGCGCCTGCGGCGAGCAGGGCGCGCTGCTCCTCCCCGGCGATCGCGTTCCCGCTGTCGCGCAGCAGCTGGGAGGGCTGCAGGCTGCCGATGCCGACCAGGGCCATGGTCAGCGCGTTCCAGTCCGCCGAGACCGATTCCATCGCCGGGTCGTCCAGCAGGCTCCGTCGGATGGCCTGGCTGCCGACCAGACCGGGCGCCGGGACGAAGGTGGGACTGGCGCCGACCAGCGCGGCCAGCTCGCTGAGCAACCGGTTGGCCTGCGCCTGGACGGCCGCGACCCCGACCCCGCCGACGAGCTGGATGACGGTGTCGGCCCCGGCTGTACGCAGCGGCCGCAACCTGTCGACCACGCTGAGCAGCGTCGCGCTCCACGACGAGATGCCGATCCGCTCACCCCCGGTCAGGGTCGCCTCGAGGTAGCTGGCTCCGGCCGACCCGAGGGCCGACAGGATCTGCTGGTCGTCACCCTCGACGTCGGCCACCACGGCCTCGGCCAGACCGAACCGGCTCTCCAACTGTTCCTCGAGATCGGTGTGCACGCCCTGCGAGACGACCACG
>DATDBS010000050.1:0-7303 GCA_036524735.1 Propionibacteriaceae bacterium | reverse complement strand
GTTCTCCCGGTGGGTCGGCCCGTAGACCCAGTGGGTCGCCACCTCCTTCTGGCACCCCTCGAGCTCGGTCGTGATCCGGGCGACGATGTCGGTGGCCTCATCGACGTCCTTGGCGACGACCGCCTGCTGCGAGGCGCCGATGGCCCCGCCGTCCCAGAGGCGCTGCAGCGGCGGGCCGCTGGAGGCGATGTCGTCCAACGACTGGGGGTCGCCGTCACAGACGATCGGCTCCAGGCGTACGTCGGGGTCCTGGTCGGTCAGCTCGAGGCCAACCTCGGCGAAGTCCGCCGTGGTGAGCAGGTTGTCGGCCCGCACGGATCCAGGGCTCGACGGGCTGGGTGACGGGGTCGCGGTCGGGGTGGGTGTCGGCGTCGGGCTCGGCGTCGGGGAGGGGGAGCCGGCGGGCGTGGAAGTCGACGTACGCACTGACGGGGTGGTGCTCACCGGGCCGGAAACTGTGCTGTGGGGGTGGTCGGGCAGGACGACGGCACCGGTGAACGCTCCCAGCGCGGCAGCCATTCCGACGACGACCACCGCCGTACGCCGCCTCACGGCTGCCGCTCGCTGACCAACCGCTGCTGGACGAACTTCCGGGCGCGGTGGATCCGGTCCTTGACCGTTCCCAGCCGGGTCTCGGTGACGACGGCGATCTCCTCGTAGCTCAGCTCACCCAGGTCCCGGAGGACGAAGGACTCGACCAGCGCGGGGTGGCTCCGTTCGAGTTCGTTCAGCGCCTCGAGCAGGTCCAGGCGGGTCCCGGCGATCACGCTGGTGGTCCGGGGATCGGGAGCTTCCGGCACCGCGTCAACGGCGCCCAACCGGTCGGATCGATCCCGCAGCGAGCGGTAGGTCGCCCGGGCTGCGTTGGACGTGATGACCGTGACCCAGCCGAGGAACGAACCGCGGCCCGTGTAAGAGGTGATCTTGCCGCTGATGATTAGGAGCGCTTCCTGGGCGGCGTCCTCGGCGTCGGCCTGGTGCGGGAGGAACTTGGTGCAGCGGCGGAGCACCAGGGGGCGGATGCGGTGCAGCACCTCGTCGAGGGCGGCTGCGTCACCCGATTGGGCCGACCTGACCAGGTCGTCCAGGCCGCTGTCGTCGTGCACCAGGCCACAATAGGCACAATGAAGCAGATCGGCCGCTACCGCCTGGACGCCTGCGTCGGCTCCGGGGCCTTCGCCACCGTCTGGAAGGGGTACGACCCCGAGCTCGACGCGACGGTGGCGGTGAAGGTCCTGGCCGACAACTGGGTGCTCCACGCCGACGTCCGCGAGCGCTTCCTGAGCGAGGCGAGGCTGCTGCGTCGGATCGAGAGCCGGCGGGTGATCCGGGTCCACGATGTCGGGGTGGCGGACAACCGGCCCTACTTCGTCATGGACTTCATCGACGGCGGCACCTTGGCCGACGTGGTGGGTGAGCTCGACCCGGACGAGGCGGTCCGGCTCGCGGTCGAGGCGGCCGAGGCGGTGCACGTGCTGCACGTGGCGGGCTTCGTGCACCGAGACATCAAGCCCAGCAACCTCCTGCTGGACCGGACCTCGACGCCCATACGCCTGCTGGTCGCGGATCTCGGGAGTGCGAAGCGACTGGCCGACGCCACCGGGTACACGGTCACGACGGGGACGCCGGCGTACATGGCCCCGGAACAGGCCGGTGGCGTGGGCGGGTTCGACGGGCGGGCCGACGTCTACTCCCTCGGGGTGGTGGCCTGGGAGCTGCTGACCGGGACGCGGCCGGTCCCGCAGCCGCCAGCGAGGCGCCGACCGGCCGTCGAGATCCCGGGCGTGCAGCCCCGCGTCGCCGCGGTGCTGACCACCGCCCTCGACCCGGACCCCGACGGGCGCCCCCGCGACGCCCTGGCTTTTGCGCGCGAGCTGGTCACGGCGTCCACGAGTCTGGACCCGGTACGGCGACCCGGCTGGCCCGCTGCCCTGGTGTGGACGATCGCCGTCGTCGTCTTCGGGCTTGCGGCGATCGTCGGCTGGCTCGTGATCTGAGCTCGGTCTGAGCTAGACGCCGGTCAGGTAGGGGTCGGCCCAGGCGCTGACGATGCGGGCCGCCCGCTTGGCCTGGTTCCGACCGGTCAGCAGGTGGTCGGCGCCTTCGAGGGAGACGAAGCTGCGCGGATGCCGCGCGGCGCGGAAGATCTTGCTCGCGTTGACGATGCCGACGGTGTTGTCGGTGGGGGAGTGCATCACCAGGAGCGCGCGGTGCAGCGTACGGATCTCCTCGTGCAGGTCGACCGCCCGGACGTCCTCGATGAAGTGCCGCCGCAGGGTCAGCGCTTTCCCGCCGGCCAGGAAGGGTGCCTCGCCCTCGGCGAGGATCCGGTCGACGAGCGCGTCGTAGTTGTGCTCGACGTGGCCGGGCTCGTACGGCGCACAGATGCTCGCCACGGCGCGGACGGAGTCGAGCTGATGGGCCGCGGCAATCACCGCCGCTCCGCCGAACGAGTGCCCGACCAGCAGGCGAGCGTCGCGGCCGGACTCGTTCATGAACCGGACGGCCTGGACCGTGTCCGAGACCTTGTGCGAGAACGAGCCGTCGCCCCAGTCGCCCTCCGAGTCGCCCAGTCCGAGATTGTCGAAGCGCAGCATGCCGATCCCCTCGATGGCCAGCTGCTTGCAGATCCGACTGGCCGCCGGGCTGTCCTTGCCAAGCGTGAAGCCGTGCGAGAAGACACCCCAGCCTCGGGTGGTGCCTTCAGGATGGTCGATCAGCCCCGCCAGCCGAGGTCCGCTGATGCTGGGAAACCACACGCGCTCTGCCACGGCGCACATTCTCGCAAACCTCAGCCACACGCCCCGTACCCGCGAGCTCGGAACGCGGGTCAGCCCACGAAGATGCAGAACGGGTGACCGGCTGGGTCGGCGAACACGTAGAGCGGTTCCTCCGGGTCATCGTGGCGGTCGAACCGCAGGGTGGCCCCGAGATCGAGGGCGCGCTGCCGCTGCTTCTCGAGCTCGGCAATGTCGGCGACCACAGTGTCCAGGTGGAACATCTGGGGAACCGAGCCGTCCGGCCACGTGGAGGGCCTGACTCCCTCGGTCTGCTGGAACGCCAGCTGCGGACCGCCGCCAGGGCTCCGCAGCACGAGCCATTCCAGTTCGTCGGGTTCTCCGTCCGGCGGAGGCGCGTCCGAGTCGCGGTACTCGAGTCCGAACAGCTCGCGGTAGAACTCCGCCAGCAGCCGTACGTCCTGCGTGTCGATCACGATCTGGGCGATCCGTGGATAGGTCTGTGTCATCCCCGCATGCTGACAGACCCCACTGACAATCGACCGAAGCCGGGTCACCCTTCGCGGCGACGCCGCTGCTCGCTCAGCGCCAGTGGCTGAGCACGGTGCCGTCCGGGGTCCGACACTCGTACGTCGGGTCGTTCGACTCGGTGACGAGGGGATTGCCCCGGTCAACCTCCAGCTGCAGCACGGCGCCGCCGCCCGCCGCGCACGACTGTGTCCAGCTCTGCAGGCGCGCGTCAGCCGTCAGCCGTACCGTGAAGAGGCTGGCCACGATGACGACCACGATGGCGGCCAGGGAGATCAGTCGTACCTGGGCAGGGGAGGCCCGTCGCAGCGCGGACGGGCGTACGAGAACATCCATGACTCTCCCGGGGTGACCTGTGGCTGCAGCGTACGCCTCAGGTCTCGGCCAGCAACCGGTCGAGGGAACGCCGCATCACGTCGGCGAGCGGGTGCCGTCGTGGCGTGTAGTAGATGACGGCACCGATGGCGTGCTCGAGCGCGAACCCGCGGGCGCGCAGCCAGGTCTGGGAGTCGACGGCGAGCGCGTCCCGGAAGGTGGCGGCGCCGGACCGGTCGAGCACCGACCAGGCTGGGTCGAGGTCCTGGGCCGGGTCGCCGGCCCCGATACCGCCCCAGTCGATGACGGCGGTGAGGCGCCCTCGATCGACCAGCAGGTTGCCCGGAATGAGGTCACCGTGCAGCAGAACGGGGTGTCCAGCGTCGACGTCTGCTTCGAGGCACTGGTCCCAGAGACGGGTCACGGCCGCCACGTCGACAAAGCCGTGGGCGCCGTCCAACCACCAATGGACGCGTTCGTCGAGCGCAGCCAGAGGACCTCCGCGCGAGCCCGGTTCCCGACGGGGCGCGTCGCCCACCGGGACAGCCCGCAACTCGAGCACCGCCGTCGCCAGGTCCCGCGCCAGATCGGCGCCGAACCAGCCGTCGTGGTCCCGAGTCGCCCAGGCGTCAGCCCCGGAAAGCCAGGACAGTACGGCCCACGGGTAGGGATAGTCGGCACCTGGTTCACCGGCGTGCACCAGCTCTGGGGTCCCGACCGACAGTTGCGACTGGAGCCTTGGCAACCAGTCGATCTCCGAGGCCAGGCTCCGCGCGGCCCCAGGGATGCGCGGCAGTCGTGCGACGAGGGATTCTCCTAGCCGGTACAGCGCGTTGTCGGTCCCGGTGTTGCTCAGCGGCTCCAGCGGTAGACCAGCCAGGTTCGGACACTGGTCGCGCAGGAGCTGGCGGACCACCTCGGGACCGGTGTCCGGTTCGTCATCGTGCAGTCGCACCGACACCTCAACCCTCCTCGTAGGGGGTCCGGCGATAGGTCGCGCAAATGAGCGAGGTGAACAGAAGTCGCGCTGCAGCGGATGGGTCCACCGCGCCAATCTAGATCCGAGCGCTTTGGTCGTACGGCCGTACCTCAGGTCCGGGTGATGGTTCGCACCAAGGTGGGGGAGGCCTGCGCCAAGGTCGGGCCCTGCCCGCCGTCGGTCAGGATGCGCTGGCAGCCGTCGAGTTCGACGTACACGGTGGGTTCACCCCGACTGGACCGGAGGACGGCGAAACCTGAAGCCCTCTTGCTGCAATCGGCCGGCGCCGCTTTCGAGCCGATCAGAGCCGCGACCACGTCCTTGCTCATCTCCTGATCGAGTTTCCGTCCGGCCCGGAACTCACCGGTAGGCGAATCCGCTGACGCCTCTTCGTCGGGCACGTCGTAGAGACAGACGCCAACCTCGGATCCGCCGAACGGGTCGGTCCGGATGGTTTCGCCAGTGACGGCGCCGTCCGAGGTCTCCACCTGGACCATGTTCTTCCACTGCATGGCGCACCCCGCCGCCCGAGCCTCGGCGGACTCGGTCACCCGCAACTGCGTCACCACGGCGTCGTGGTAAGCCAACCGACCATACGTCGGGCCGTCAGCATCGAAAGTGCCGAGCGGAAAGTTGCACTCGTCGGTGGGCAGGGCCGGGGTCACCCACCGCCCCTGCGCATCGAGGAGGAACAGCCAGGGCAGCGAGACGGCCATCGTCTGGCAGACCAGATCGTCTGGCCGGGTGGAGACCCGACTCGGTTGGGCAAGGTAGGTCAGCAGACTCGTAATGTCCGTGGCCCGCCGTTCGAGTCCGACCAGGACGAGCTCGTCGTCTGCATTGGTGCGGTCGTCGGTCTGGCAGAGAACCGCCGTCGTGGCCTGGAACGCGTTGGGGATGGACCCCTGGCCTGGAGGACCTGCGAAGGAATCGGTCTCCTGGAAAGCTCCGGTCGCCTCGCAGCCCGGCCACGGCTGCTGCATCTCGGCAGGTCTGGTCGGGGCGGCTTCGACGGTGCTGGAACAGCCGCCGAGGCCACCGGCGAGAGCTAGACCGAGGAAGAGGGCCAGGACGCGGCCGAAGAGACGTCGTACGGAGGCAAGGTGCGGCACGAGGACTCCTTCGTCACGAGTCCAAGCCTACCGATGGTGAGGCCGTTCAGGACCTCTTGATGAACGCGTTCACGGTCTTGAGGATGTCGCGGACGACCGTCTGGGTCGGTTCGTTGCGGATCAATGCAGCCGACAGCTGGTTCTGGAGCTGCCTGGTCTGCTCCCCGTCGAGCTCAGGACAGCTGATCGAGTCCGTGACCGTGTCGTACGTGATCTTCATAGGGTCCCTCGGTAGCAATGGTTGGAGCTCAGTTGAGCGGGCGGGTTCCTGCAGGGATGCCGCCCCCGGCGTGGACCGACTCGACCAGCTCGGCGAGCGCGGTCAGGGCCACCCTCTGCGACAGCGGGCCATAGGACACCCGGGCGACTCCGAGTTCTTCGAGTCGGGCGTTCGGCAGGTTGCCGGGGATGCCGATCAGGGTGAGCCGCTGCGGTCCGAGGGCGTCCACCAGCGTGGTGACCTCCGCCTCACTGAGCACTCCGGGCACGAAGACGACCGGGGCACCGGCGTCGAGGTAGGCCCGGCAACGCTCGACGGCGTCGGCGAGCACCGCTGTACGGTCCCGATCGCCCGCGCGGACGAAGGCGTCGGTGCGGGCGTTGAGGACGAAGTCGGGCACGCCTGCGGCATCGGCTGCGGCCATGACCTGCTCGACCTGTCGGGTCGCTTCGGCCAGTGGCTTGAGCTGGTCTTCGAGGTTCGCCCCAACGATACCGCCGCCGATGGCCTTCCGGACCGTCTCGGCGGCGTCGCCGTAACCACCTTCGAGGTCGGCCGAGACGGGAAGAGAGGTCGCCGCCGCGATCCTGCGTACCTCTTCGATCATCTCGTCGACCGGGATGTTCTCACCGTCTTCGTAGCCCCGGGAGGCTGCGATGGAGTGACTGGCCGTGGCGAGCGCGGTCGTGCCCTGGATGCCGGAGACGACGGTTGCGGTGATCACGTCCCACACGTTCACCACGGTCAGCAACTCCGGCGCGTGGTGCAGGCGCAGGAGTTGGGTGGCCTTGGTTGCGGGGGATGTGTCAGTCATGGTTCAACCCTCTCAGATCGGGTAAAGCCGTATGGCGACCTGCCCGGCAGGACTCGTATGCCCGTATTACCATCTTGTTACACGCCGTCTACCGTCGTGTAACACCAGCGACAAGATGCGCGGCAATGATGCCGCCGAGGAAGTAGTGACATGGGATTTCTTGGACTCTGGATGGTGGCTGGCGTGATGCTCCTGTCCGCCGTCCTTCTCGGTTGGGCGATGGTCAAGGCCAACCCGTTCGTGGGCAAGCTGATCCGCCGCAGCCGAGAAAGGCGGCACCGCAGGAACCTCGTACGTGTGGCGTGTGCCGATCTCGACGACGAGTACCGCGAACTGCTGAACCACAGGCTCTCCTGATCAAGAGCTCAGTGACTCATCCGGGCGCGGCGGTAAACCAGAGGGTTTGGGCGTAGTCGCCGTTGCCGAGGGTCAGGGTGCCCCGGTTGGTGACCAGGCTGATGTAGCCGTGGGTGGTCCGCCAGAGGAAGACTCCCGGGCTGGGTTGTCGCAGGTTCCAGGGGCTGTGGGTTTTGAGCCGGTGGGGGTTGCGGCTCATCGGGCCGAGGTTGTCGGGTCGGGTCTGGCCCGGCGGCCCAC
>DATDBS010000049.1:0-34418 GCA_036524735.1 Propionibacteriaceae bacterium | reverse complement strand
CCGCTGACGTCGGCGGTGGAGATCCCGAGGATCTCGGCGCACACCTCGATCCCCGCCGGCGTCACCCGCCCCTCGACGCTCTGCACCAGGTGCAGCATCGGCAACAGCGCCGACCGCGCCTGCGGATACCGCGCCGCAATCAAGCGCAGCTCATTGATCGTCTGATCAGTGATTGCGGTGTCCGGGTCCGAGAAATCGATGCTGGCCTCGTCGAAGTGCGTCGTGAAGTGGCCGTGCCCGATCAGCTCTTCCGAGGCGATGTCCCCCGCCGGATGGCCGGCCCTGGCCCCGTTCTGAGGCTCGATCAGATTGGTCATGACCGGGACGTCCTTCTAGCCGAGGAGGAGCAGGAACTGGACAAGGACCGCGCTGCGAGGCCGGTCCGGAGCATGGATGGGCCTGGCGGGAGCCCGAGCTTGCGAGGGCGGATGGTTGCGACGGACCGGTCTGGGAGCGCGGTCCCCATCGGCCAAGCCCTGCGACGGATGGTCACTAGCGGTCGACCCCGCCCATGACCGGATCCAGCGACGCCACAGCAACGACCACGTCGGACACCATGGCGCCCTCGCAGAGTGCGGGCATGGCTTGGAGGTTGACGAAGCTCGGGTCGCGGAAGTGGGCCCGGAACGGACGGGTGCCGCCGTCGGAGACCACGTGGGCGCCGATCTCACCGCGCGGGCTCTCGATGGGTACGTAGGCCTGGCCGGGCGGCACCCGGAAGCCCTCGGTGACGAGCTTGAAGTGGTGGATCAAGGCTTCCATCGACTGGCCCATGATGTGCTTGATGTGCTCGTTGGAGTTGCCCATCCCGTCGGAGCCGATGGACAGCTGCGAGGGCCAGGCGATCTTCTTGTCGGCGATCATCACCGGGTCGCCCTTCATCTTCTCCAGCCGGGCGACGCACTGCTCGACGATCTTCAGGCTCTCCCACATCTCGTTGAGCCGGATCCGGAAGCGGCCGTACGCGTCGGCGGTGTCCCAGGTCTGGACCTCGAAGTCGTAGGTCTCGTAGCCGCAGTAGGGCTGCTTCTTGCGCAGGTCCCAGTCGTACCCGGTCGAACGCAGGGTGGGTCCGGTGATGCCCAGGGCCAGGCAGCCGGCCAGGTCGAGCTGGCCGACGCCACCGAGACGGCCCTTGAAGATCGGGTTCTCGTTGCAGAATGCAGCGTACTCGGGCAGGTGCTTCTTCATCCAGGCCACGAGGTCGCGGACGTGGTCGAGCGCGTTGTCGGGCAGGTCCTGCGCGACGCCACCGGGGCGGATGTAGGCGTGGTTCATCCGCAGTCCGGTGATCAGCTCGAAGGCGTCGAGCACCTTCTCGCGCTCACGGAAGCCGATCGTCATCACGGTCAGCGCGCCGATCTCCATGCCGCCGGTGGCGATGCAGACCAGGTGCGAGGAGATCCGGTTGAGTTCCAGCATCATCACCCGGATGACGTTGGCCTTCTCCGGGATCTGGTCCTCGATGTCGAGCAACCGCTCGACGCCCAGGCAGTAGGTCGTCTCCTGGGACAGCGGCGACAGGTAGTCCATCCGGGTGCAGAAGGTGACACCCTGGGTCCAGGAGCGGAACTCCATGTTCTTCTCGATGCCGGTGTGCAGGTAGCCGATGCCGCAGCGGGCCTCGGTGACCGACTCGCCCTCCATCTCCAGGATCAGCCGGAGCACGCCGTGGGTGGAGGGGTGCTGCGGACCCATGTTGACCACGATCCGCTCGTCACCCCGCTCGGCCTGCTCGGAGACGATCGAGTCCCAGTCCTGGCCGGTGACGGTGTAGACGCGACCCTCGGCGGCGTCGGCGGCGGCGCCGTACGCATCCTCGGTGCGCAGGTCGGCGTCCTCGGGGTTCGAGGTGGTCTCGTCGGGGGTGAAGGTGCTGGTCATGAGTAGCTCCTGCGCTCGTCAGGCGGCGGAATGGTGGCGCCCTTGTACTCCACCGAGATGCCTCCGAGCGGGTAGTCCTTCCGCTGCGGGTGGCCGGGCCAGTCATCCGGCATCAGGATGCGGGTGAGCGCGGGGTGTCCGTCGAAGACGATGCCGAACATGTCGTACGTCTCGCGCTCGTGCCAGTCGGCCGTCGGGTAGGTCGCGACCACCGACGGCAGGTGCGGATCGGCGTCGGCCACGGAGACCTCGAGCCGGATCCGGCGGTTGTGGGTCATCGATTGCAGCTGATAGACCACGTGCAGCTCACGACCGACGTCAGCCGGGTAATGCACCCCGGAGACGCTGCTGCAGAACTCGAAGCGCAGGTACGCGTCGTCGCGCAGGTGGCGGACCAGGGTGGCCAGGTGGTCTCGGTTCACGTGGAAGGTGATCTCGCGGCGGTGGATGACCACCTTGGTGATCACGTCTCCCGATCCCCCGACCAGCTCTCCGACGCGGTCGTACACCTGGTCCCACCAGCCCCCGAAGGGCTGCTCGGACGGCGGCGGGAACTGGATCGTCCGGGTCAGACCGCCGAAGCCGGAGGTGTCACCGGTGCCCTTGACCCCGAAGAGTCCTTTGCGGACCTCCAGCACCTCGGCCGCCGGCTCGGACGGGACTGCGACCTCAGCGGAAGCTCGGGCCGTCTCGGCCTGGTCCTCGGCCGCGTCGGTACTGCCGGAGCTGACCTCGGGGGCCTCACCGGTGACCGACTCGGCCTTGGTCCCGCCGTCGGGGGCGGACTCGCCCTCGGGCTCGGCACCCTTCACGGGGGCTTTGGCGTCGGACTCGGCGTTGATGTCCTCCGTCACCGCAGCAGGCCCTTCATCTCACTCGTCGACGGGGCGATGAGCTGAGCCTGCTCAGCCTCCTGCGCCGCCTGGGTGGCGTGGAAGCCGATCGGGGTGTTGCGGACCTTGTCCTTGAGCTTGAACATGGCGTCGATGAGCATCTCCGGCCGCGGCGGGCACCCGGGTAGGTACATGTCGACCGGCACGACGTGGTCCACACCCTGGACGATCGCGTAGTTGTTGAACATGCCGCCGGTGCTGGCGCAGACACCCATGGCCAGGACCCACTTCGGGTTGGGCATCTGGTCGTAGATCTGGCGCAGGACCGGAGCCATCTTCTGGCTCACCCGACCGGCGACGATCATCAGGTCGGCCTGGCGCGGCGAGGCGCGGAAGACCTCCTGGCCCCAGCGTCCCGAGTCGTAGCGGGGTGCGCCGTAGGTCATCATCTCGATCGCACAGCAGGCCAACCCGAAGGTCGCCGGCCAGAACGCGGCGCTCCGCATGTAGCCGAACAGGTTCTCGACCGTCGTCAGCAAGACGCCGGTCGGCAGCTTCTCTTCCAGTCCCATGTGTGTGTCCTTAGTCCCAGTCGAGTCCGCCGCGGCGCAGCACGTACAGGTAGGCGATGAAGACGGTGGCGATGAACAGCACCATCTCGACGAGCGCGAAAGCACCCATCTGGTTGAACGTAACCGCCCACGGGTAGAGGAAGACGATCTCGATGTCGAAGACGATGAACAGCATCGCGGTGATGTAGTACTTCACCGGGAAGCGACCGCCACCGACAGGCTGCGGGGTCGGCTCGATGCCGCACTCGTACGAGTCGTACTTCGCCCGGTTGTAGCGGCCGGGACCGACGAGCATGCTCGTCACGATGGTCAGGGCCACGAAGCCGGCCGCGATGGCCAGCAAGATTACGATGCCGACGTACGGGCTCATGTCACAGCTCCCAACGTCGCCGCAGCGACGGCAGCGGGGTGACCAACAACAGCGTCTCCTACCCAGGCTCCCCCGCCAGCACGAGCGCGGCGGGAGGTGTTCGTGAATTCGTTCACTAACGTGCAGTTGCTTACTCTACGACCAAGTTCTGACACTCACGAGCAGGACCCAATCACGAGCCGACCAGGGGAAATGCGGTGATTTACGCAACGTCGGACGCGCGTAATTTCCGATGCGGAGGTGGGTGGAACAATCGCCTCGTGGATGTGGCGAGGTGACCGAGACCGACGTGCTCGTGGTGGGCGCGGGACCGGCCGGCTCGGCCGCCGCCACGTGGGCGGCCCGACACGGTCAGCAGGTGCTGCTCGCCGACGCCGCCGCCTTTCCGCGCGACAAGGCCTGCGGTGACGGACTGACCCCGCGGGCGATGGGTGAGCTCGACCGGCTCGGCCTCGGGTCCTGGACACGCTCGCACGTGACCAACCGCGGTTTGCGCGCTCACGGCTTCGGCCAGGTCCTGGAGCTGCCCTGGCCCGGCGGTTCGCTGCCCGACCACGGCTCTGCCGTCCCCCGCACCGAGCTCGACCACCAGCTCCGCGAGACGGCTCTGGAGGCTGGTGCGGAGCCGCTCGACCGCGCCCAGGCCGTCGATGTCGTACGCCGCGGCGACCGGGTGCGCGCCGTCGTCTTCCGCACCGACGGCGAGCTGCACGAGGTGCGCTGCAACCGACTGGTCGTGGCCGACGGCGTACGGTCGCCGCTGGGTCGGCTGCTGGGCCGGACGTGGCACCGGGAGACCGTCTACGGCGTAGCGGCCCGCAGCTACCTCGACACCACCCGGGACGACACCTGGATCTCCTCCCACCTCGAGCTGCGCGGCGAGCAGGGTGAGCTGCTCTCGGGCTACGGCTGGATCTTCCCGCTCGGGAACGGCCGGGTGAACCTGGGCGTGGGGACGCTGGCCACGGCCCGTCGTCCGGCCGGCATCGCCCTCAAGCCCCTGATGGACTTCTACGCCGGCCAGCGCCGGGAGGCCTTCGAGCTCGGCGACTCCGTCGAGTCCCCCTCGTCGGCTCTGCTGCCCATGGGTGGTGCGGTCAGCGGCGTCAGCGGACCCAACTGGGCGCTGATCGGTGATGCTGCGGCGTGCGTCAACCCGCTCAACGGCGAGGGCATCGACTACGGACTGGAGACCGGCCGGCTGATCGCCGAGCAGCTTTCCGACGGCCGTGACCTCTCCCTGGTCTGGCCCGGGGTGCTGCGGGAGCACTACGGCCGCTCGTTCAGTCTCGCCCGCCGGCTGGCCGGGTTGATCACGGTGCCCGGGCTGCTCGCCCGTCTCGGCCCCATCGGCATGCGCTCCCGGCTGCTGATGACGGTGGCCCTGCGCGTGATGGGCAATCTGGTCACCGACGAGGACCACGACGTGGTCGCCCGGGCGTGGCGTACGGCCGGCCGGCTCAGCCAGACGCGGGACGCCCGGCCACCGTTCAGCTGAGGGACTCAGTCGTCACGGGTAGCGACCACCAGGTCGAACCCGGCCGGCGGTCGGACCCGGTCGAAGTAGAACCGCTCACCGCGGTCCCAGAACTGGGGCCAGCCCTCCGGGTCGCCCCGGTCGGCCAGCCGAGCCTCGCGGACGGCCGGATCGATGTCGACGTAGACGCCCAGGTCGACCAGATCGGCGAACTGGGGGCGACCGGCGTACACGCCCTCGAGGATGACCACCGGCTGCGAGGCCAACCGCTGCGACCGGCCGAGTCGGCCGTCTCCGGCGTGCCAGTCGTACGGCCGGTAGGTCGCCGGTCTCCCCGCCGCGAGCGGTGCGAGTGCCTCAGCCCGGAGCCGGTGCCAGTCGAACACCCCGTCAACCACCGCCCCGTCCGCCCAGGAGTCCCGCTCCGACGCCGTGGTGGTGGCCAGCCCGGGAGCGTAGAAGTCGTCACCCGGGATGACCACCCCGTCCGTACGCAGCTGGAGCGCCGCAGCCAGGGTCGACTTGCCCGCCCCGCTGGGGCCGTCCAGCGCGACCACCACGGGCCGACCCGGCCGCTCGGCAGCACGGCGGCGTACGGCGTCGACCAGCCGGGTGACCGGGCCGGACTCCCGCAGGGTCCAGACCGTCAGCTGGTCCCGGGTGTCGATGTCGAACAGCTGTTCGCTGCGCAGCCGGCGCTCCCGGGGCGGGGGGTCCAGGGCGCCCAGCAGTGCGCGAGCCGAACCGCCGGCGGCCCCGGACGCACCGGCGGCCTCGATCAACGCGTACGCCGCGCCCGCTCGCAGCGCCAGCTGCAGGGGCTGACACCGCCCGTCCTGGTCGACGCCGACCACGGCGAGCAGCTCAGGATCCGCGGTCAGCTCGGCCAACAGCTCGGCCGCCGCCTGACCCGCCAGCGGAGCATCCCCGGGCAGCACCACGACAGCGTCCGGAGCACCCTCGAGCGCGGCCCGCAGACCGCTGACGATGCCGGCCGCGGGGCCCCCACCCGCCGGCTGCTCGCGCACCCAACGGGCTCCCGGCCCAGACCGTGTCGACGCCGGGCCGACCAGGATGACGTCAGCACCGAGGGGCAGCCCACCGAGGGCGGCCTCGAGAACGGTCCCGGTCCCGAGCGACTGGCTGAGCTTGTCCGCCCCGAACCGGAGGGACTCACCCCCGGCGAGGACGACGGCCGCGACCCTACCCGGCACGGCTCGCCGGCTCAGTCGCCGAACAGCTGGTAGTCGCTTTCGGCGTCGCTGTTCAAGCGCAGTTTCTGGACCCCATCGGCGTGCATCGCACCCTTGGTGGTCGTGACCTTCTTGGTGTAGTTGTCCCGGATCAGGTTGTAGTTGGCGTCGAACTGGTCGTAGAAGTCGTTCCGACCGATGCGCAGCATGATCTCGTTGCACTCGCGCTGGGTGTTGTTGGTGAAGTTGGCCGTGCCGGTGTAGACCGCCTTGTTGGCGGTGTTGCCGTAGTAGACCCCGTTGATGAGCACGTTCTTGTGGTGCATGTACGGGGTGTCGTAGTCGGCCTTCAAGCGGCCGTTGTACACGGGGATGACGCCCTTGGTCGTCCTGGTCAGCAGCGTCTTGATGATGGCGGCGTCTACCCGCTCACCCGAGTAGGTCACCTCGACGTTGCAGCCCTGGCTCTTCAGCGAGACCAGCTTCTTGGCCAGGTTGTTGCGACCGTAGGTCCAGGCGTACATCCCGACCTTGACCACGGTGCGGCCTCTGCTGTCGCCGTACCCGGGCGCCGGGCGCGCCTTGCAGTCCACGCCGTTCAGCACGGTCAGCATGGAGTCGGAGTCTTTGGACCAGGTCCGCGGGAAGAAGTATTCCTTGTAGTAGCTGCTCTCGGTGGTCCGGTAGTAGTTGCTCCAACTCTTGTCCTTCAGCATGTCGTTGAAGTACCTGACGTTGGAGTCGTAGAGCGTCTTGTTGTTGGTCATCGTGACCATGTTGTTCCACGCCTGGCTGGTGGGAGAGGTCGAGATGTTGCCCGAGCCGACCATCGACACCAGGCTCGTGTCTCCGGCCCGCGTGAAGAGGTAGAGCTTCGCGTGCATCAGGGATTCCTGGGACGACATGCAGCTCTGCTTGCACCAGGTGATGAAGCTCGCCTTCTTCTTGTTCGTGCCCAGGACCTTCATCAGCTGCTGGGTCCCGGGGTACTCCTTGGAGTGGCTGTCGACCAGGATCTGGATCGCCACGCCACGCTTGTACGCCGCGATCACCTTGGCGGCGGTGTCCTCTCGGGTGAAGGAGTACACCGCCATCCGGATCTTGCTGCCTCTGGGGACGCTGTCGATGGTCCGCGAGACCTCGTTGATGATCGGGTACTTGTCGTAATAGGTGCCGTAGGGGTTGTTGAAGTAGACCCCGTCACGCGGCGAGTAGTAGTCAGGCGTCCCGGCGACGGCGGCGCGCTGAGCCTCGACCGGCGTGATGCCGTACGGCGCCGCGGCGGCGGTCGTGGTTCCGACCACCAGCCCGGCACCGATCATGGCAAAGACGCCGATGGCGCACAAAAGGTTCTTCATCCAGAGTTCCCTACGACGTAACGGCTTGCGAGGAGCGTGATCACACCCCCGGGTGACCAGCGAACCTGGGCCTCGGCTCGCAGCCCGAGAAAAATAACACGGCGGGTGGAATGACGACGAACCAAAATGTGTCTGATTGCTTGCGGAGCGAACAATCTCGCCATCAGCCGTTCAGGGACCCCCGCATGGGGATGAACTTCGCGTTCGACTCGGCCAGCTCGTCGGCCGGGTCCGAACCCGCCACGATCCCGCAGCCCGCGAAGATGCGGATCCGGCTGGGGTCCTCGGCGCTGATCTGGCCGCAACGCAGCGCGATCGCCCACTCGCCGTCGCCGCGCGCGTCGATCCATCCGACCGGCCCGGAGTACTTCATCCGGTCCAGGTGCTCGAGCTCGGCGATCAACTCACGCGCCTCAGCGGTCGGCGTCCCGCAGACCGCCGCGCTCGGATGCAGAGCTGCCGCCAGGGCCAGCGAGCTGGCCCCTGCTGCAGCGACCGCGGTGACGTCCGTGGCCAGGTGCAACACGTTGGGCAGGTCGAGCACGTACGGCGCATCGGGCACGTTCATGCCCGAGCAGAACGGCGCCAGGGCCGCGGCGACCGAGCGTACGGCGTACTCGTGTTCCTCGAGGTCTTTGCTCGACTGAGCCAACGCGGCGGCCAGGCTCAGGTCGTGTACGTCGTCGCCCGAACGACGGATGGTCCCGGCGAGGACGCGTGACGTGGCCAGACCGCAGTCGAGCCGGACCAGCATCTCCGGGGTCGCACCCACGAGGCCATCGACCACGTAGGTCCAGCACCGACGGTAGGTCTCGGCCAGCCGGGCGGCGAGCCACCGCGGGTCGATCTCCTCATCCGCAACCGCGAGCAGGTCGCGGGCCAGCACGACCTTGTCGACGTCCCCGCGGGCGATCCGGCGTAACGCTTCGGCGACGGAAGCCTTCCAGGCCGCCGGGGTCAGCGAACCACCCTCGAAGCGGACGTTCAGCGGGGGGGCGGGCGGCTCCACGACCAGCCGGCCGGGCAGCTCGTCGTCGTCCACCGGGCCGACGGTGGTCAGCCAAGCCCGACCACGGCGGCGACCGACCACGACCCGCGGGACGATCAGCTGCGACTGCGCCGCCGTGTTGTCCGGGTCGAAGACGAAGCTGCCGAAGGCCATGAGGCCCGAGCCGGACGGGCCGTCGAGGATCTCGCCCCCGGTCTCGACGTGGTCGACCAGATCGGCCCACCACTCCTGAGCCTCGACCATGCCGCCGACCTTGTGGCGTACGGCCTCGCCCCAACCGACCATGCCCTCGCCATCCCTGAGCCAGGCGTAGGAGTCGGCCCGAGGCATCAGAGCGAGCAGATCCCCCGGATCGCCGACCTCGACGGTCTGCACACGCAGTCGAGGGGGCGTCAGGTCCGACCAGGTCACCGGCACAGCCTAGTTGCGGCCGAAACCATCGAAGGACCACGCGAGCCGCGCCCGCCGCCGCGCCCGGTACCAATCTCTGCGGCCTGTCGGGACGAATCAAGAGCATGCACCGAACCAACACGAACCCAGCCACCACTCAACCGCGCGCTGTGCTGCGGGTGGTGGCCGGGGTGGTCGCCGCCCTGGCTGCCGTCGGGGTCGGACACGGTGTCGCCGGCCTGATCAACCCCGTCGCCTCACCGATCATCGCGGTCGGCTCGACGCTGATCGACGCGGCTCCCACTCCCGCCAAGGAATTCGCGGTGCGCACCTTCGGCACCAACGACAAGCCGATTCTGCTCAGCAGCATCGGCTTCGTGCTGCTCGTCTTCGCTGCGGTGCTCGGGCTCATCGCCTGGCGCCACCGCAGGATCGCGCTGGCCGGCATCTCCCTGCTCGGGGTCGCCGGGATCGCTGCCGCCGTGGCTCGCGGCGGCATCATCGACGGCATTCCCTCCCTGGTCGCCGGTGCCGTTGGCGTCCTCACCTTGAGCTGGATGACGCGCACGGGCGCCAAGTCCGGCGCGGGTGACACGGCGGGCGCGGCAACGTCGCGGCGCGGCTTCCTGACCGCCGTCGGCGCGACGGCCGCTCTGGCTGCTGTGGGCGGGGCCGGTGGCATCGTGCTCAGTCGCGTACGCGAGGCCGGCTCCGCGGCCCGGCGGGCGATGGGGCTGCCGGCGCCGGCATCAGCCGCCGCGCCGATCCCGGCCGGCGCCCAGATCGACGGCATGACCCCGTTCACCACCCCGACCGACAAGTTCTACCGGGTGGACATCTCGCTGGTCACCCCGCGCGTCGACGCGAGCAACTGGTCGCTGACCATCGACGGCATGGTCGACAAGCCCCTCACCTTGACCTATGACGACCTGATGAAGATGCCGATGATCGAGCGCAACATCACCTTGACCTGCGTCTCCAACGAGGTCGGCGGTCCCTACGTCAGCAGCGGTACGTGGCTGGGCGTGCCCTTCGCCGAGATCATCAAGCAGGTCGGGGTGCAGGCGGGCGTCGACCAGGCGTACTCCTACTCCTCCGACTCCGGCTACACCTGCTCGACCCCGTATCAGGCGCTGACTGATGGCCGGGACGCGATGATCGCCGTCGGGCTGAACGGCGAGGTGCTGGCCGATGAGCGTGGTTTCCCCGCGCGGATGATCGTGCCGGGCCTCTTCGGATTCGTCTCGGGCACCAAGTGGCTGGAACGGATCGAGTTCACGACCTACGCCAAGCGCACCGCCTACTGGACCGAGCGCAAGTGGGCCACCGACGCCCCGATCCTGGTCCAGAGCCGGATCGACGTCCCCAAGTCGCTCGGCACCCTGCCCAAGGACAAGTCGGTCATCGCCGGGGTGTCGTGGGCCCAGCACCGTGGCATCGCCAAGGTGGAGATCCGGATCGACGACGGCGAGTGGAAAGAGACCAAGCTCGCGACCGACGCCGGCGTCGACCTGTGGCGGCAGTGGTCGTACGTGTTCGACGGTCCGGCCGGCTACCACAGCGCTCAGGTGCGGGCCACCGACATGGACGGCATGACCCAACCCGAGCAGCGGACCAAGGTCTTTCCCGACGGCGCCCGCGGCTGGCACCAGATCCAGTTCACGTCCGAATAGCGCGCACCCGGCCCCACGGAAACTGTGGGCCGGGGATCAGCGCTTGCGCTGCTTCGACGCCAAGGCCGTCGCCTCGCGCTGCCGCTTCTGCTGGTCGAGCAACTTCTGCTGCTCGGCCTGACGGGCTCGCATGGACTCCATGTCCATCGAGTTCAACAAGATGATGCCGGCGATCAGCGCGATGAGCAGCGACCAGAACGACGAGAAGCCCAGCAGCATCGGTGCCGTGATGATCACGCACATGTCGAAGCCTCGGAACAGGTTGGTGATCAGCCCGGGCGGCAGCGCGCCGGCCTGGGTCGAGACCATCGGCTTGCTGAAGTCGACCCCCTTGGCGGTGGTCCAGCGAACCCCACCCAGCAGACCTGCGGCGGCGGTGGCCACGGCCATGGTCGAAGCCTCGAGGAACGTACGGTTCGTCGAGCTGTCGCCGAAACCGAGGAACGCCGGAGCGATCAGCACCGCCCAGATCGCCGACAGGATCGCCGGGGCCGTGATGCAGGCGATCTTGATCTGGGCCATCGAGTAGGGGAAACACCGAGCGAGGCCGCCCGTACGCGTGAGCACCCGGAGGCCGCCCAGGAGCGGGATGGTGGCCCCGAACAGCGCGAGCGCGGCGAAGACCGGAGTCAGCAGGCTCATGCCCAAGGCGTCGCAGGCGTACGGCACGACCAACGTCCCGGCCAGCACGAACAAGGGCTGCGGGAAGCGCCGCAGTCGTTGCCACTCACGCGAGGTGAGGGCCTGCAGACCGACCCCCTTGCCACGGGTGGGCTTCACGTGACCCACCTCGAGAGCGCGCCGCTCCACCACGATGTCGCGGGCCAGACCGATGTCCAAGGCGTAGAAAGAACCGGCGATCCCGCTGACCAGCGAGCCGCCGCTCAACAGCCGGGCGCGGCGGATCTTTCCGAGGCGCAGCACGGCGATGACCAGACTGACGGTCAGGACCGCCGCCGCGAAGCCGATGATGACGAGACCGAGCTCGGCCCCGAGGTCGGTCGACAGCCCGAGCCGGAACCAGCTCGCCGCGGTGCCGATGACCGCCAGCAGTGCCGCGATGCCCAGCAGACCGAAGATGTAGCTCGCGACACGGGTCAGCCGGTGCTTCTCGATCCCCTGCTGGGCGGCCGCGAACGCGACGGCCGCAGCCGCCGACAGACCCGTGGCGCCGGCCCAGACGAGGATCCCCTGCAGACCGGCTCCGGTGAGTGCGGAGATCAGGGCACCGATGACGGCGCCACCGACCATGGCGGCGACGAGGATGGCCACCAGGCGCGTCCGCAGCATCGCCGCGCGGGAGATGGGCGCGTCCAGCATCCAGAAACCCTCGGCCGCGGAGGCCAGGACCGGGCCGAACAGCCGGCTGACCACCAAGGCGACGGCGATCGCCGCCGCGAACGCAGCCCAAGGCAGGATGGTCCGGGACGACACGCAGGTCTCGGTCGAGCAGCCGGCGACGACCCGTTGGGCCTTGAGGATCACGTTGACGACCATCGCCCCGATCATCAAGGCGCCGATCAGAGCGATGTAGGCGTCGTGGAACGCCTCGGACAGGTTGCGCGTCGCGCGACCGCGGCGCCAGTCGCGGACGAGGCCCTTCAGTTCCTTGGGGGCCGGCGGGGTCAGCGGTGGTGAGTCCGTGGGCTCGAAGTCCGACTCGGTGTCGACGGTGCTCATCCGCGCGGCGCCCCCAGCTCGACGACCCGGGTTGCCACGGTCTCCACCAGCGTCGGCTCGTGGCTGGCGAAGACGATGGCCAGGCCCTTCTGCCGTTCCGCCTTCAGCCGCTCGGCGAGCCAGTTGACCCCTTCGACGTCCAGCCGTTGCTCGGGCTCGTCCAGGACCAACAGCTTGCGCGGCCGGACGAACGCGGTGGCCAGAGCGAGCCGGCGTCGCTGGCCCGACGACAGGGTCCCGGGCAGCTGGCCCGACTGGGGAACCAGCTGCACCTCCTCCAGCACCTCGTCGACCGCAGCGTCGGGGTCGGTGATGCCGTGGGCCCGCGCCAGCAGGTCGAGGTGTTCGACCACGCTCAGGTCGGGGAAGAAGTCCAGGTCGTCGATCACCGTGGCCACGTCCCGGCGGATCTGGGGGGAGGTCTCCGACATCGGGTTGCCGCACACGTCGATGGTGCCGTCGTCGGGACGATCGGCGCCGACCAGGCAGCGCAGGAGGGTCGACTTGCCGGCACCGTTGCGTCCGGTCAACGCGATGGCCTCCCCCGTGCGCACCTCGAGATTGAAGTTGTCGAAGATCGTGACGGGCCCGAAGGCCCGCCGGAGTCCGGAGACCTTGAGAACGGTCGTGCGCTTCGCCATGCGCTGATTCTGCCCCGTACCCGAAGCCGCGACCGACGAGCGCATCTGAATCAAGACATCGAGCCTAATTCTGGGTGGGACCAATCCTGGCTTCATTCGGCCACGAATCATCCCCGAGAGCCAGTCACCCAGCTGGCACCGTCAAGCCCATTTCCACAAGGAGATCCACCATGTTCACCACCAATCGTGTGGCCAAGATCGCTACGGTGGCCATCGCCATCGCGTTCCCCCTGAGCCTCGCTGCCTGTGGTAGCGACACCGCCGCCCCCGGCGGCACCACGTCCACCTCCGCGGCCGCTCCTTCGTCGAGTGCCCCGGCGATGACCCCCTCCGCTTCGGCTTCGGCCTCGGCCTCGGCCTCCAGCATGACGGAGCCGTTCGGCACCGCCTGCTCGGCCGTTCCCAAGTCCGGCAAGGGCTCCTTCGACGGCATGTCGCAGGACCCGGTCGCCACCGCGGCCAGCAACAACCCGCTGCTCAGCACCCTCGTCACCGCGGTCAAGGAGGCTGGCCTCGTCGACACGCTGAACAACGCGGAGAACATCACGGTGTTCGCGCCGACCAACGACGCCTTCGCCAAGATCGACCCGGCCACCCTCAAGAAGGTCCTGGCCGACAAGAAGATGCTGACCGCCATCCTCACCGAGCACGTTGTCGGCGAGACGCTGACCCCGGAGACCCTGGCCGGCGACCACGACACCCTCAACAAGGACCAGGGCGTCACCGTCACCGGCTCCGGCGAGGCCTTCACGGTCAACGGCAACGCCAAGGTCCTCTGTGGCAACGTCCAGACCGCGAACGCCACGGTCTACATCATCGACACCGTTCTGCTGCCGAAGTCCTGAACCATCGCCTAGACCCTGACGTAGGGTCAAAGCTATGAACATCTCGGCAGTCCCGTCCGGATCGGGGGGAGAACCCTCCCGATCCGGGCGTGATGCAGAAGCAGCGCAGCTCGCCGACCTCATGGCCCGGTCCGCCCGTGGCCATGAGGAGGCGTTCACGGAGTTGTACGACCTCACGTCTCGGCGTTTGTACGCCGTGATCCTCCGGGTCCTCCGATCGGCCGATCACGCGGCCGAAGTCACGCAGGAGGTGTACATCGAAGTCTGGCGCCAGTCGGCCCGCTACTCCCCGGACAAGGGAAGCGTGCTGGCGTGGATGACCACGATGGCCCACCGCCGAGCGGTGGACCGGGTCCGGTCGGTGACCAGTGAGGTCGCCCGCGACGAGCGTTACGCAGTTGCGGGTCAAGAACGCGAGGTCGACCACGTGTGGGACGGCGTCGAACAGAAGCTCGATGTCGAGCGAGTAAGAAAAGGTATGGCCTCGTTGACCGAGATCCAGCGCGAAGCGCTCACTCTCGCCTACTTCGGGGGATATACGCAGAGCCAGGTCGCGCAGCTTCTCAAGCTGCCGCTCGGGACAGTAAAGACCCGAATCCGGGACGGCCTGATCGGCCTCAGAGACGCGCTGGGAGTGCAAGCATGAGCGAGATACATGGAGCGGTGGGCTCCTATGTGATCAACGCGCTCGACGCAGACGAGCTGGATGAGTTCGAGGCGCACCTGGCGGTGTGCCCGACCTGCAGTCGTGAGGTCATCGAGTTCTGCGAGACGGCAGCTGAGCTGTCGCTCCTCGCCACCTCGTCCGGACCGCCACCTGCACTGCGCGCTTCCATCCTCACAGCGATCCAGGAAGTCAGGCCGCTACCGCCCGAGCTTCCGTCCGAACTCCCAGTTCTCGCGCACCCGCGACGGGCCCTGGTCGAGACGACCGCGCCGGTTGATGAGCTCGCCGTCCGGCGTGACCGCCGGCGTACCCGAATCCTGAGCCTCGCGGTGGCGGCAGTGACCGTCATTGCGCTGTCACTGGGCGGCTGGGCGTTCTCGCTCGTCCAGAACCAGCAGTCCCAGGTGGCCGACTCGGCGGCACAGACTCAGCTCTACAGCGCTCCGGACGTGAAGATCTACCCCAAGACGTTGCCCGACGGCACCCAGGTGTCCTTCGTGGTCTCCAAGAGCCTGAACAAGGCCATGTTCGTCGGACACGACCTGCCGGCTCTGTCCGACGCCGAGCGCTACCAGATGTGGACTTTGCAAGGTGCTCACCCGAGCCCGGACAGTCTGACCCCGGGTGGGAACCAGACCGTGTGGTTCTCCGGGTCGCTCGACGGGTCCGACGCCTTGGCCATCACCGTCGAGCCGAAGTCCGGCTCGCAGGTGCCCACCGGCGCCATCCTCACCAGCACCGCGATCTGACCAGCGCGACCGGGAAGGACTGTCAGTGGGTCATGGCAGTCTTTTCCTGTGCCTGAAACCGACGCCAACCCGCCTGCCCCGACGGAACCTGCTCCATCGGACCGCGCCACCCTGGACAAGCGCCGGGGTGACGTGTCTGCGATGTTCGACCGGGTCGCCAAGAACTATGACCTAGCCAACGACGTGTTGTCGCTGGGCCAGGACCGGGCCTGGCGCAACCTGGTGGTGGAGGCCGTCGATCCTCAGCCCGGTGAGCTGATCCTTGATCTTGCGGCCGGCACCGGCACATCGAGCGAACCCTTCGCGCAGGCCGGGGCCACCGTCGTACCCACGGATCTGTCCCTGGGCATGCTGACCGTGGGCAAACAGCGCCTACCGGCCCTGGATTTCGTGGCGGCCGACGCCCTGCGACTGCCGTACGCCGACGACAGTTTCGATGCGGTCACCATCTCCTTCGGGCTCCGCAACGTCGAGGACACCGCAGCCGCCCTGGCCGAGATGCGACGGGTCACCCGACCGGGCGGCCGGCTCGTGGTGTGCGAGTTCTCCACCCCGACCTGGAAACCGTTCCGCGTCCTCTACTCCAACTACCTGGTCGCGGCGATCCCCAAGATCGCGTCGATCGTCTCCTCCAGCCCAGCGGCGTACGTCTACCTGGCCGAGTCCATCCAGGCCTGGCCCGACCAGCGCCGGCTGGCCGACACGATCGGCGCGGCCGGCTGGATCGAGGTCGAGTGGCGCAACCTGTCGAGCGGCATCGTGGCCCTGCACCGAGCCCGGGCATGACCACCTCGACCGAGCCCAGCGCCCGCACTCTCCTGCTGGGGGCCTACGCGGCGCGCAGCTGCCCGGTCAAGACCCACAACTCCTACGATCCGACCATCACCCTCGACGCCGCGGCCGAGCTGCGGCCGAGCGGGCCCTGGTCGGACCTGCTGGACAGCGCCGCCCGGTTCAAAGCCGTGGTCCTCGATGCGTTCACCACGGCCGGCCGCGGCCGGGTGGTGGACCTCCGGCTGCTCGCCGAGGAGAGCCGCAGCCTGCAGACCGAGTCGTGCGTGCGGGCCATGACCTCCGGCGCTGACGTCATCATCGGCGGGTGCCTGCCGGCCGACCTGGACGGCCACCGGGTGGGCCTGCCCGACGTGTTGATCCGGGGCGAGGACACACTGGCGGGCGGTCCGGGATACCACCCGGTCGAGGTCAAGGGTCACAAGATCGTCGAGCGATCGCGACGGCCCGTCACCGAGGGTGAGGCGCCGCTCAGCATCGCCTTCTCGACGCTCGCGTCGCCCACCCCGCGTGACGCGGATCGCCTTGAGGGTTTCGGTCTGCGCTTCGGCAGCCGGGAAGCCGACTTCGTGCAGCTCGCGCACTACTACCGCATGCTGGCGGCGGCCGGTTTCGCCGCCGAGCGTGCGCTCGCGGCGGTGATCGGGACCGACGGACTCTGGAGCCATCCGGTCCTGGTCTGGGCCGACCTCGACACCCCGGCGGTCCGGACCTTCTCCCGCAGTGACCCTGACGGTTGGCGCCTGCGCAGTCCGCTCGAGCGCTACGACTACGAGCACGCGTTCCGGGTGGACATCGCTCGCGTCGCGGCGCAGCAGAGCGGTCACCCGGGCCTGGACCCCGAGCCGTTGGTGGAACCGATCGTCAACGCCGAGTGCCCGCGTTGCCCGTGGTGGAGCCACTGCCGCCCGCAGCTGCATCCCGACGACGTCAGCCTCCGGATCGACAAGGGCGCCCTGGACCTCCGCGAGATCGCCAGCCTGCGCCGTCATGGGATCACCACCATCACCGACCTAGCCCGGGCCGACCTGGATGCGCTGCTGCTGGCCTATCTGCCCGAGGTCTCGCACCGCGGCGGAGCCGAGGTCCGGCTGCGGACCGCCGTCCGTCGGGCGACCATGCTGATCGACGGAGTCGCGTTCAGCCGCGAGACACAAGGTCCGATCACCCTGGCCGGCGCCGAGGTGGAGATCGACTTCGACATCGAGAGCTCGGCGGACGGCCGCATCTACCTCTGGGGATTTCTGGTCCGCACCGGGTCCGGGTCCCCGACCTACCAGGAGTTCAGCCGCTTCGACGACCTCGACGACCGGGCCGAAGCCGCGCTGGCCCATGACGCCTTCACCTGGCTGCGGAGCGTCATCGACACCTCACCCTCCGTCGTGGTCTATCACTACAGCGGTTACGAGGTCGCCCGGATCCGCGAGCTGGCCCAGCGCGAGGACGAGGAGCTGCTGGACTGGGCGGCGGCGTACGCGGAGGAGCATTTCGTGGACCTCCTCGAGACGGTCAAGACCCACTACTTCGGAGTCGCCGGACTCGGTCTCAAGCTCATCGCCACCCACGCCGGGTTCCACTGGCGCGACGACGATCCCGGCGGTCTGAACTCCCAGCGGTGGTTCGCCGAGGCCGTGCACGCAGACGACCCGGAGGCTCGCGCTCAAGCCCGGACGCGGGTGCTGGAGTACAACGAGGACGACGTGATCGCCACCAGTCACCTCAGAGCGTGGCTCCGAGCGCAGTGATCTCCGCGTCGAGCCGACGGCGTCCGCTGCGGTCGACGACCACCTCCACGAGCTCGATTCCGACCGGAGGTTGAGACAGCACAGCCCGCAACCCGGCCAGATCGTGAACCCGCACGTACGCCACTCCCGCCGCCACGGCCACTGCTTCGAATCGCACGCCGTGAGGGGTGGCGAAGACCCGCTCGAAGGCCTGCGGCCGGTCTGCTCCCTGCTCAAGGGTTGCGAAGATGCTGCCCCCATCGTCGTTGGCGATCAGGAGCCGTAGGTCGGGGCGAGGTTCGTCGGCACCGATCATCAATCCGGTCAGGTCGTGCACGGCCGTGACGTCGCCGATCAACGCGTGGGTCGGCACCCCGGTGGCCAGCGCGATCCCGATGGCGCTGGAGATGCTGCCGTCGATCCCGGACAGCCCCCGGTTGGCGTACACCTTCGGGGTGATGGCCGCGATCGGTGCCAGGTCGAGGTCTCGGATCGGGTTGGAGGCCCCGACGAAAAGCGCGTCCCCGGCGCCCAACCCGGCGGCCACCTCGCGAGCCAACGCCGGTCCGGTGAGCACCCGTTGAGCCTCGAGGAGCCTGGTCAGGACCGACCCAAGACGGGAGTCTGCCTCGCGCCAGGCTTCGAGCCAGAAGCGTGAAGCCGCGTTGTCATCGACGGCGAACGTCACTGCGTCGACGATCTGGCCGGCGACCATGCCGGGGTCGATCCAGTCGGCGTACGAGGTGACCACGATGAGCTCGACATCGTCTCGGCCCAGCATGCGGGTGACCGGACGGGAAAGCGTCGGGTGCCCGATCATGACCACCCGCTCGATCCGCTCGGCCAGCGGGCTCGCCAGCAGCAAGCGGTACGTCGCGATCGCGGCGGATCCGGTGCGTGCGTTGCTCGACGGCTCCGCCAGCACGGGGACCCCGGCGGATTCGGCCAGCGCGGCGTACGACCGGCCTACCTCGGGACGTGCATCGCCGACGAGCATCACGGTTCGCGGCCCGGCCGCAAGCACCGTGGGCCCGGCCGTGGCGCTGGCTCTACCGACACGGGTGGGGCTCGACGTCGTCCCCGGGGGCGAAGTGGTCGGGGTGGGCCCAGCCTCGAGGTGCAGCTCGACGTTCAGATGGACGGGGCCCGGTCGCCGGGTCCGGACGCCGAGGGCGGCTGCGACCAGCCGCGTCGTCTCGAAGCGCCAGGTCCGCTCCTGCCCGCTTTCGTCGTCCAACCCGGCGAAGGCGCAGACGTGGTCAGCGAAAAGCTGCGCCTGGCGGGTCGTCTGGTTGGCCCCGGTGTTGATCACGGCGCGGGGCCGGTCTGCCGTGACCACGACCAGGGGTAGGTGGGAGTGCCACGCCTCGAGCACGGCGGGGTGCAGGTTGGCGGTGGCCGTACCCGACGTCGTCAACACCGCAACCGGGGCCTCGGACGCCTTCGCGAGGCCGAGGGCCAAGAACCCGGCGGTGCGCTCGTCGATGCGGACGTGCAGCCGCAGGCGTCCCTGCTGGTCGGCCTCGAACAGCGCGTACGCCAGCGGTGCGCTCCGCGACCCGGGCGAGAGGACGACCTCGCGCACGCCGAGCTCGATGAGGGTGTCGACCACGACCTGGGCGCACCGGAGAGCGTCAGCCACCGGTTCGACCGAGCGCACGAGTCTGCATGAGTCGAGCCTGCCAGAAGCGCTGGCGGTCCTCGCCCGCCGCGGTGCGCGCCAGGGTGGCGGTCTCGACGACGGTCTCCGCGAGGGTGATGGCGCCGTCGACGGCGAGCAGCGGGCTGGTGGCCAGGTCGTCGTCGAGCAGAGCGACCGTGTTGAGACCGCAGGCGTACGGCAGCTCCGGTAGGGCCGCCGCCAGGGCGAGCCCGGCCCGGATGCCGATCGAGGTCTCCAGCGCGCTCGAGACGACGACGGGCAGCCCGATCCGGTCCGCGATCTCCAGGCAGGCTCGCACCCCGCCCAGGGGTTGGACCTTGAGGACGGCGATGTCCGCTGCCTCGAGCGCGACGACCCGGTACGGATCGGCGGTCCGGCGGATGGACTCGTCCGCGGCGATGAGCACGCCGAGACCGGCCCGGGCCAGCCGACGACGGAGATCGGCCAGCTCCTCGACCGTTCGGCAGGGCTGTTCGACGTACTCCAGCCCGAAGCGACGCAAGGCTCGGATCGCGGTCACGGCGTCGTCCACGCTCCAGCCGCCGTTGGCGTCCACGCGGATCCGGCCGGTCGGTCCGAGCGCCTCGCGTACCGCCTCGACCCGGTCCAGATCGTCGGACAGCCGTTGGCCGGACTCGGCGACCTTGACCTTGGCCGTCGCGCAGCCTGCCGCGGCGACGATGCCCGCCGCCCGCTCCGGGTCCGTGGCCGGCACGGTGGCGTTGACCGGGATCACCGTGCGCACGGGCTCCGGCCACCCGAGCTCCGCCGCCTCGTCGGCCGCCCGCAGCCAGGGCACGAGCTCGGCTCCGGAGTAGTCGAGGAACGGACTCCACTCCGCCCAACCGGCCGGTCCGCGCCAGACCAGCCCCTCCCGGACGGTGATGCCGCGGAACCGGGTGCGCAGGCCGATGGCGTACGCCTGCGGTTGCTCGGTCACCGGCTCAGTGTCGTTCATCGCGGCGCGTGCCCCGACCGCGGCGTCGGGCGTACACCACCGTGACGGCCGCCAGCAGTGGCGCCCAGAGCAACGCCGGGAGGTAGCAGGCCATCATCAACCGGGCCCAGCCCGAGTCAGGCCGATCAGCGAAACCGCTGACGCTGTCCCAGTTCACGATGCTGAGCACACAGATGAGCGCGACCACGAGGGCACCGAGCAGGGCCACCACGACCACCGGCACCACCGGCAGCTGCCGTCCGCCCAGCCCCGGCACCCAGTCCGGGAACCGTTCGCCCCAGCGGTAGACCAGCCCCAGGGTCAGCGCGCTGGCCAGCAGCGAGCCCAGGGACAACCCGATCACGTACGCCGTACCGAAGCCGGGGATCCGCTCGAGGGCGAGGTGCTCAGCGGACCAGCCGAGCGGTGCGCCGAGACCGACCGCCGTACGCCACAGCCCGGACGGGACCACGCACGCGACGGTCGACCACGCGGCGATGAACGCCCAGCGGGGCGTTCCGGGGACAGGAGCAGGCAGCACCTGGCCATTGTCAATGACTAGCCTTGAACGTGTGAGCGCAGCCGGAGTGGGGTCAGCCCGCGGCGAGGCTCTGGTGCTCGTCGAACCCGACGACGTCGCCGCAGCACTGGTGGCGACCCTGTCGGGCGGACCCGCCTTCGCCCCGCTGCCCCCGGATCCCGCCGAGCGGGAGCGAGTGGTGGCCATGTTGCGACCGTCGGCAGCGGTCGAGGAACCCGATGCTGCCGTCATCGTGGCGACGTCGGGTTCGACGGGTCGACCCAAGGGCGTCGTGCTCTCCCGGGCCGCCCTGCTGGCCTCGGCCACGGCGACCCACGAGCGACTGGGCGGGCCCGGCGACTGGGCCCTCGCCCTGCCGACGCACTACGTGGCCGGCCTGATGGTCCAGGTGCGGGCCGTCGCGGGCGGGACCCGAGTCCACGTCGTACGACCGGATCTGTCGGACCTGCCCGCAGCCCTCCCCCGGCTGCACGGCCGCCGCTACCTGTCCCTGGTCCCGACCCAGCTTCGACGGGCGCTCGAGATCCCCTCGGTCGCGACCGCGCTGAGCGACTTCGATGCGGTGTTGCTCGGAGGCGCGGCTGCCGATCCCGCTCTCCTGGAGCACGCCCGGGACGCGGGGGTCCGGATCGTCACCACCTACGGGATGAGCGAGACCTGCGGTGGCTGCGTCTACGACGGCTCACCCCTGACCGGGGTCGGCGTCGAGATCGGAGACAAGGGTCGGATCGTCATCGGGGGGCCGACCGTGTTCACCGGCTACCGGCAGCAACCCGAGCTCACGGCGGCCACGCTCGACGGCGGACGGCTGGTCACCCACGACCGTGGACGCTGGCGCGGCGACCGGCTCGAGGTCCTGGGTCGGGTCGACGAGGTGGTCATCACCGGTGGGCTCAACGTCGACCTGGCCGAGGTCGAGCGGTACGCCCGGACCTGGCCGGCACTGACGGGCGGGGAGCTGGTCGTGCTGGGTCGCGCGGACCCGGAGTGGGGCACCGTGGTGGTCGCCGTCAGCGACGTCGAGGTCGGGCTGGACGGGTTGCGCGAGTTCCTCCGGAACGCGCTCCCGGCGTACGCTGCCCCCCGCGAGCTCATCCGAATCGACCCGCTGCCCCGAACCAGCAGCGGAAAGATTGATCGGGAAGCCCTTCGATCGCTGCTGCAGAAAGGTTCCGCGTGAGCGCCGACGTCGTTTCCGGCCCGACCCCGGCCCAGTGGGTGGCGGGCGCTCGGCCGCGCACCCTGCCGGCGGCCCTCGCACCCGTGATCGCCGCGACCGGTATCGCCCTCGTGGAGGGCGGCTTCGCCCCCTCGGCCGCCGGGTTGGCCCTGCTGGTCAGCGTGGCCCTGCAGGTCGGGGTCAACTACGCCAACGACTACTCCGACGGCATCCGCGGGACCGACACCGTACGCGTCGGCCCGCTCCGGCTGGTCGGCTCGGGACTGGCGCGACCACGGACGGTCAAGCTCGCCGCGTTCGCCTCGTTCGGGGTCGCCGCGTTGGCCGGTCTGGTGCTCGTCGTGCTCACCCAGCACTGGTGGTTGCTCGCCGTCGGCGCTGCGTGCGTGGCGGCCGCCTGGTACTACACCGGCGGCAAGAAGCCGTACGGCTACCTCGGTCTCGGCGAGGTGTTCGTCTTCGTCTTCTTCGGTCTCGTCGCGGTCTGCGGAACGGCGTACGTCCAGGTCGGCCGCGTCTCGCTCGCGGCGGTGCTCACCGGGGTCGGAGTCGGTGCGTTGGCCTGCGCCATCCTGGTCGCCAACAACCTGCGCGACATCAGGGGGGACGCCGTGGTCGGGAAGCGGACCCTCGCGACCCGGCTCGGCGATCCAGCCACCCGCACCTTCTATCTGGCGCTGATCGGCCTGGCTGCGGTGATGATCGTGGCCGTCGGGGCGCTGACCTCGTGGTGGGCGCTGCTCGGACTCGCCGGTCTGGTCCTGATCGTCCCGGCGGTGCGGGTGATCCGGGCCGGCGGTGAGGGCCGCGAGCTGATCGCCGTACTCAAGGCGACCGGCCTGGCCGAGCTGGCCAGCGCGGTGCTGTTCACCCTGGGTCTGCTGATCGCCAGCGTCCGCTGACCACGAACTCGTCGAGCACCGCCGTGTACGGCGCCAGGTTCCAGCCACGCTCGGCCACCCAGGCGTCGTCGTAGTAGCTGTTGGTGTAGCGGCGGCCGTCGTCGCAGAGCAGCGTGACCACACTCCCCCGGGTCCCGGACTCCACCATGTGGGCCACGAGCTGCAACGCTCCCCACATGTTGGTCCCCGTGGACCCACCCACCCAGCGGTCGAGCTTCGCGGTGGTCCACCGCATGGCCGCGATCGAGGCCGCGTCAGGAACGGCGATCATCTCGTCGACCACGGCCGGCACGAAGCTGGGCTCGACACGCGGTCGCCCGATCCCCTCGATCTTGGAGCCGGACGCGGTGACCGACGGGTCGCCGGTCAGCCAGCTCGAGTGGAACGCGGAGTTCTCCGGATCGACCACGCAGAGCTGGGTGGCGAGCTTGTTGAGACGCAGGTAGCGGCCGATGGTCGCACTCGTGCCGCCCGTACCGGCCCCGACCACGACCCAGTCCGGAACCGGGTACGCCTCCCGCCCCAGCTGGGCGAACATCGACTCCGCGATGTTGTTGTTTCCCCGCCAGTCCGTCGCCCGCTCGGCGTAGGTGAACTGGTCCAGGTAGTGCCCGTCGCACTCAGCGGCCAGCTCGGCTGCCACGGCGTAGATCTCGCCCGGGTCGTCGACCAGATGGCAGCGCCCGCCGTAGAACTCGATCAGCGCGCACTTCTCCCGGACCGTCGACGCCGGCATCACCGCGATGAACGGCAGCCCGAGCAGCCGGGCGAAGTACGCCTCGCTGACCGCCGTCGATCCCGACGACGCTTCGACCAACGTCGTCCCCTCTGCGATCCAGTTGTTGCAGAGTCCGTAGAGCACCAACGAACGCGCCAGCCGGTGCTTCAGGCTGCCCGTCGGGTGCACCGACTCGTCCTTCAGATAGAGGCTGACACCCCACGCCGGCGGCAGAGGGAAGACGTGCAGGTGCGTGTCCGCACTCCGGTTCGCATCCGCCTCGACCTGCCCGATCGCCCAGTTCAACCAGTGATTGAGGGGCTCGCTCCGCCCAATGGGCTCGCTCCGCTTCGCCTGCGGTTTGCGCTCAGACCCGATGTCTTCCTCCTTCTCTCACGAGACGAGAAGCGTGTCTCGTTCGCTCAGTCGTCCAGACACCGGCGCGCAAACCGGCTCGGTTCAGCCTGACAGATGCTGTGGTCGGCTCCGGCTCGCAACGCGCCCTGAGCTTGTCGAAGGGAGTGCGCAAAACGCGCCCTGAGCTTGTCGAAGGCCCCGAAGGGGTTGCGCTCCACCGACGACGAAGACCTATCGCAACCTCTGACGAGGCCTTCGACAGCCAGGGCGCGTCCACCGCTCTCAAAGAAGGGGCGGGTGGCCGGCTTTCGTCATCCGCCAGACGGTCTGCCAAGACATCGGTCGTCGGTCGCCGCCGGGTTCCCGAAGGCCGATTCGATAACCGCGTACGGTCTCCCTCACCGCCTCCTTGGTGCGGAGCCGGAGTCCGCCGATGGCGGCCCAGGCGGCGACGTAGGCGACGCCGACGGGCAGCGGCAGGTTGCGGCGGGCGAGCCAGACCCGGTTGCGGGCCTGGAAGCGGTAGAACTCGGCGTGCCGGGTCGGTTTGATCGCCGGGTGGAACACCTCGATCTCGCCGTCGTAGCGGACGTGATAGCCGGCGTCCCACACCCGCCACGCCAGCTCGATCCCCTCGTGGGCGTACCAGAACGGCTCGGGCCAACCGTCGGCGTAGTCGAAGGCGTCCCGCCGGATCGCGACAGCCCCCTCCCAGACGTTCATCGCCGGGCTGCTCCGCCCGGGATCGCCGACCCGCACCCGCGGAGTCCAGCGCCGCGGCGCCTCCAACCCGTTGGGATCGACGACCCGGGGCTGGATCAAACCCAGCTGCGGGTCAGCGCCGAACTGGGCCGCCATCCGGGCCAGGATGTCGGTGGTCGGCAAGCGGGCGTCGTCGTCGAGGAAGAACAACAAATCACCCTCGACGAGCGGCACACCGGCGTTCCGACCGGCCGGGATGCCGAGGTTCTCGGGCAGCCCGTACGCCTTCACGCCCGGGGGCAGTCCGGTCGGCTGCCAACCGTTACCGACCACGACCACGTCGAGGGTGACCCCGGTCTGGCCGAGCAGCGACTCGAGACCAGCCTGCAGATCGGCCGGGCGGGTGCCCATGGTCAACACGACGACGCCGTACGCAGGTAGGGGTTGGGAGCCCAGGAGGGGGTCGGCCCCCTCGATCAAGGGAGAGCTCATCGCAACCGTGACGACGCGAGGACCGCCGCGAGGTGGCCGACCACGGTGACGCAGGCCGAGACGACCAGACCGGTCAGCAGCACCTTGGTCGCCACCCCGTCGGTGACCAGGTCGATCAGGGCTGCGGCAAGCACCAGGATGGACAGCTCCACGGAGTGGAAGACGCGATGAAAGGGAATGAACCGGGCGATCTGGCGCGCGGTCCGCAGCGCGCCTCGGGACGGCACCCGCACCTCCTCGGCGTCGCGCATCTGGGTCATCCCGGCGTAGTGCCGCGACACGTGCACCAGATCGTTCTCCACCTTGTTCAAGGCCACGAGCAAACCGAGCAGCAGGCCCGCGCTGATCCAGACGCCGCTGACGTGCGGCCCCCCGGAAGCGCGGATCCCGAGCGCGACGGCGATGCCGCACTCCGCGACGTAGTGGCCGACCCGGTCCAGGTAGACGCCCTTCGGTGAGGACGTCTGCCGCCAGCGGGCGACCTCTCCGTCGCAGCAGTCGATCAGCATCTGCAGCTGGACGAAGACCACGACGAGCACGGCGCCGATGAACGACGGCCAGCCGGTGCTGACCGCAGCCAGCGCGGCGCACAGGATCATCAGCCAGGTCACGCCGTTCGCGGAGAATCCGGCCCGAAGCAGCACCCGGGTCAGGTACGGCGAGATGTCGCGCAAGTACGCGTGGGCGACCCAGTGCTCAGCTCCGGCGCGGGTACGCACACTCGGCGGCTGGGTGACCTCACGCAGCTGGGCAATGGTCGGATTGACCGGGCGGTCGGCGAGCATTGGGTCAGCCTAGTGGTCGACGACCCCCCGGACTCGTGCTCGCCACCTACTATTGGGCCATGGGCCGCTATCTGCCGATCGTCATCGTGGCGCTGCTCACGATCTACTGCGTGGTGGAGGTTGCCCAGGCTCCCCCGTACGCCGTCCGCCGGATGCCCCGGTGGCTCTGGGCCACCGCGGTGATCTGTCTCCCGCTGGTCGGGGCCGTCGGCTGGTTGTTCCTGGGCCGGCCGAACGCCGAGTCACTGGGCAAGAAGAAGAAGTCCGAGCGCCCGAAGGCACCCGACGACGACGTCGACTTCCTCCGCGGGCTGTAGCAGGACCGGTCTGCGCGCCGGTCAGGTTCGGGGCGAGGTCGAGGCCACGACGTAGGCCTGTTCGATCGCCGCGGCGAACCGCGTCGAGCTGGCCCGGTCCGCGGTGTCGCCGAAGTAATGGTGCGCCAGCTCGGTCAGCCGTACGTCGTGCGCCGGATGCCGAGGATCGAGTCCGAGGCCATGCAGGAGGCTGACCACCTCTGCGGCGTCAGGTGCGGTCAACAACGGCAACCCGTCGAGCAACGGCGACGCCGGGCGGTAGGCCGATGCGGCCGGCTCGGTGATGACCAGCGGCTTGCCGGTGGCCAGCCAGTCGTACGCGACTGCGGAGATGTCGGTGACGCACGCGTCAGCGAAGTCCCACTGCCAGCCGTACCCCCCGCGGTCCACCAGGTGGCGGTCCCCAGCGGCCTCCAGCAGACCCCGTATCTTGGCGTCCGCGGCGGCGTGGGCGGCCGAAGCCTTCCCGGTTCTCGGGTGCGGACGATAGATGACCCGGATCGACGGGTCGCTGAGCAGGGCCTCGACCATCGACACCCCGTGACTGACCAGAGAGCCGTACGCGATGCTCGCCCGGTCACCTTCCCAGGTGGGGGCGTACCAGACCCGGAGCCCGGACCCCGGGGGCCAGTCCGGCGCACCGGGATAGGTGTGGTCGAGCTGAGGGCGCCCGATCGGCACCGTGCGCTGGTGGACGTCGAAACCACGGAGCGCGTGCCCGAGGCGGTCCCGGCCGGCGGCTCCCCCGACGAAGACGAGGTCGTACGCCTTGTGCTGGTTCGACGCACTCCCCGCCTTATCGCTCTCGCCGTGCCCGATCTGGATGTGCACGGGGCCCGGAAAGCGCAGCATCCGGAAGTTGGGCTCGACCTGGTTCACGTAGAGCACGACCCGGATGTCGCGCTCGGCGACCAGGTCCTCGAGCTCCCGGCTGCCGCGGGCGAAAGCGACGGGCAACGTGGTCGTAGCCAGCACCTGCTCGCCCGTGTCGGGTCGATCCACGATGACGAAGACCGGCCGGGTTCGGGCCAGTTCCTCCAACGGGGCCTGCCACTGGGTGAACTGGTAGAGATTGCCGGGTTCCGTCGCGAAGAACACCGCGACCGCCCCGTTGGGCACCATCCCGTTGTCGCCGGCACGACTGGCGAACCCGGGCGCGGTGACCTGGTTTCGGACCCGGACGGCCGCCAGCCGCGACAGCCGAACCGCCCGGTCGAAACCCGGAGGACGAGGGATCACGAGGTGGCTTCGGTGACCTTCTCGTCGTCGGCGTGGACCTGCTTGTCGTGCTTGAAGGCGGACCCGACGTGGGACTCGCTCCGGTCGGCCGTCCACTCGGTGTGGTACGAACCGTCCTCGTCCACCCGGTGGTAGGTGTGGGCGCCGAAGAAGTCCCGCTGAGCCTGGATCAGAGCAGCCGGGAGCCGCTCGGCACGGATGCCGTCGTAGTAGGCCAACGACGAGGAGAAGGCGGGGGTCGGGATCCCGTTCTGGGCCGCGCCGGCCACGACGCGACGCCAGGCGGCCAGGCTGTTGCCGACGGCCTCGGCGAAGTACTCGTCCGCCAGCAGCAGCGGCAGGTCGGCGTCACGCTCGTACGCCTCCGTGATCCGGTTCAGGAACCGGGCCCGGATGATGCAGCCACCCCGCCAGATGCGCGCCATGGCGCCGCGATCGATCGCCCAGTCGTACTCCGCACTCGCCGCTGCGATCTGGTCGAAGCCCTGGGAGTAGGCCACCACCTTCGAGGCGTAGAGGGCTTGGCGCACGTCCTCGACGAAGGCGTCGCGGTCGGTGATGTTCCACTCGACCGTGTGCGCCGCGAGGGCCGCCCGTCCAGCGGTGCGCTGGGGCACCGAACCCGACAGCGCGCGAGCGAAGGTGGCCTCGGCGATGCCGGTGATGGGCACCCCCAGGTCGAGCGCGTTCTGCACCGTCCAGCGGCCGGTGCCCTTCTGCTCGGCCCGGTCGAGCACGATGTCGACGAAGGCCTTGCCGGTCTTGGCGTCCACGTGGCCGAGGACGTCGGCGGTGATCTCGATCAGGAATGACTCGAGATCGCCTTCGTTCCAGGTCTTGAAGATGGTCGAGATCTCGGCGGCGGTCGCGCCGGTGCCCTGACGGATCAGGTCGTACGCCTCGGCGATCAGCTGCATGTCGGCGTACTCGATGCCGTTGTGCACCATCTTGACGAAGTGGCCGGCGCCGTCGGGCCCGACGTAGGTGCAGCAGGGGGTGCCGTCGACCTTCGCGGAGATCGACTCCAGCAGCGGACCGAGGGAATCGTAGGACTCGCGTGACCCACCCGGCATGATCGACGGTCCGTTCAGTGCGCCCTCCTCGCCGCCGGACACGCCGGTCCCGACGAAGTGCAGGCCGTGTTCCTTCAGCTTGGCCTCGCGACGGATGGTGTCCGGGAAGTGGGCGTTGCCGGCGTCGATGACGATGTCGCCCTCCTCCATCAAACCGATGAGCTCGTCGATGACGGCGTCGGTGCCCGGACCGGCCTTGACCATGATCAACACGCGCCGCGGGCGCTCCAGCGAGGCCACGAAATCGGCCATGGACTCCGACGCGATGAAGGTGCCCTCGGAGCCGGCGTCGTTGAGCAGCGACTCGGTCTTGGCGTACGAGCGGTTGTGAATGGCGACGCGGTGGCCGTGCCGGGCGAAGTTGCGAGCAAGATTTCGGCCCATGACGGCGAGTCCCGTTACGCCGATCTGTGCGAGTTCAGCCATGAGTCCGAGTCTCCCTCTTGGAGTGTGTGAGATTATGAGCGAGCACGACGGCGCTGTTCGTGGCTCAGCGTATCGGGTGGGTTCCGGGCTGCGTCGACTGTCAAAGCGGGCATCTCACAACCTGGTGCGGCCACCGCCAGTACTGTCCCTCACGTCGCCGAAGGAGCCTGAATGCTGCAGCCGCTCGGCATCAGTGCCGAGTCCGAAGCGCTCTACGTCGTGCTCGCTCCGCTCCAGTCTGCGACCGTGGCCGAGTTGAGCCACCTGGTCCAGTCCACCCCGGCGCAGGTCAAGACCAACATCGGGCGGCTGCACGACCTCGGTCTCGCCGTCGAGTTGGCGGACGGCCTGTGGCGCGCCCTGCCGCTGTCCGATGTGGTGCGCGCGCTGCGTGCGCAACGGCTCTCCGAGCTCGAGATGGCCAGCATCGCCGCCGAGTCGCTGCAGAACCACCTACTCGCCGCGTCGCAGTCGCAGACCGACGAGGTGCGGATCTTCGTCGGGCGCGAGTCGATCCTGTCCATCAACGGCGAACTGTGCAGCAACGCGAAGACCGAGATCTGCGTATTCGACAAGCCGCCGTACGTGGAAGATCTGGGTGTGACGGAGGAGGAGCTCAGCGACGAGGCTCCGGAGTGGCAAGCGCTCGAGCGGGGCGTCACGATGCGCAGCATCTATCACCCGGGCTTTGATTCGGCTCGCCTGAAAGAGTTGCTGATGTTTGCCGCGCAGGGCGAACAATCACGCACGGCGCCGGTGCCGATGAAATTGATCATCGTCGACGGAACAGCCGCTTTGATTCCGTCCATGGCGTCGTACAACCCTGGTCACGAAATGCGTGTTTCTCTTGTCAAACACCCTTTGATCGTCGAATCACTGCAATGGCTGTTCGACGCCGTTTGGGATACCGCAATTCCCATTGTCGCGGGAACTCACCTGGAAAATGATCCGCGAAGACAAATGCTCATCTCGTTGCTGATGAGCGGGTCCACCGATACCGCTATTGCCAACCAACTCGGCATCAATGTCCGCTCGGTGCGACGTTGGATCGCTGAGTTGATGGACGAACTGGGCGTGACCACCCGGTTGCAACTCGGTGCGGCCCTGGTCCGAGCCGAACACTTCCGGTACGGCACTCCCGCCCGCGCCGTCTCCTGACGAGAGCGACCGCTGAGCTGGCCGGCAGCACCCCTGCCGCCGACGATCCGCCGAAGCTAGCCCGCGGTCCCGGGTAGAGACCGCGGGCATCGCCCAGGGGAGGAAATCCGACGGAGCCTCGGGGAAGGATCCGTGCGGACGCATGGTTCCGGAGCGCTCACAACGCTCCTTCACCGCCGGGAACGTCAGGTATCCCGGACTTCCAGAGGAAGTAGGACCAGTATTGCCTGCCTGACGCAGGCAATCCAAGCCCCGGGGTCAATCGGGCTGCAGAATGTCTGAGACTCAGACGCCGCGGGCGAACGTGATCGCCACGCCACGAGCTGCGGTCTCGAGCTCCGCGGCATTTGCCGGGGCACCGATGAGCATGAGGGCTCCGACGGTTCCGAACAAAGCGGCGAGGCCGGCGATGCGGGAGGTCTTGCTGATGAGGATGTTCTTGGGCATGAGATTTCCCTTCGATGTGGCCGGCGACCAGATTAATTATCTGATTTCGTCGACTCCCTGACGTGTCACTCGAGACGCTATGCGAGTACGGCCATCGAAGTCATCTTTTCGAGCTGTCAGCTTTAGGACATTGCCTAAAAAGGACATGCCAAAATCGCGTTAGGTGCCTCCCTGGACCCCGAACGCGTCGTCGTCATGGTCGGGACAGTCCACATTTCCTCGGTCTGAGGCCCCCGTGGCCCAGAATCGTCACCGCCCCGCGGTGACCGTTGCCGAGTGCTTTACTGAATCGTCCGACCGGACAGGGTTGAACGCGTGTCTGGTAACCCCGTCTCGAAGTCAGCATGAAACTGTTTTGGCAATTCGTCAAGAAGCCGCGCGCGAAGCGTTATGGATTTGGACGCTTGACGCATCTGCGCATCGTTTGGGTCGACGGGCCATCATTGATTGTCAGTGGCAGGTGCGATCATCGAGGTGGATCTCAACCGAAATCCAAACGATCTTGTGGGGAGTCGTCATGCCGTGTGAATTTGTACCGCCGTATTTGCTACGTAGGTTGGCAACGATTACTGGGGACCGGCACCTTCTGGGCTGCAGCGAACAGACCTTGCGCGTCGACGACGAGCTGCGGGCGAAGCGCGAATCGACCACGCCCCGGACCTACCTGCTCGCACCGAGCGCCGCAGGCCGGCGCGTCATCCACACGGCCGCCAACACGGAGACGCTGCCTGGCGAGGTGGCCCGCGGCGATGTCGACCCGGCCACCGGGGACGAGGCGGTTGACGAGGCATACGAGTCCTCCGGCCAGGTCTGGGACCTGTTCAGTGAGAAGTTTGGGCGGCGCTCCGTCGACGGCGAGGGCACGACCGTGACCATCACTGTCCACTATGGACGTAACTATGACAATGCTTTCTGGGATGGCGACCAGCTGGTGTTCGGGGACGGGGACGGGGAGATCTTCGACCGCTTCACCAAACCCATGGACGTGATGGCCCACGAGTTCGCCCACGGCGTCACCCAGTTCAGCGCCGGACTGGTCTATCAAGGTCAGTCCGGTGCGCTCAACGAGAGCGTCAGTGATGTCTTTGCCGCCATGACCAAGCAACTTTCACTCGGCCAGACCGCCGAGCAGGCCGACTGGTTGATCGGCGAAGGGCTGTTCCTCCCCGCCATCAAGGCCAAGGCTCTGCGTTCGATGCTGGAGCCGGGCACGGCGTACGACGACCCCCGGGTGGGCAAGGATCCCCAGGTGGGCTCGATGGCCGACTACGTCGACACCTCCGACGACAACGGCGGGGTCCACGTCAACTCGGGTATCCCGAACCGCGCCTTCGCTCTGGCTGCGATCGGGGTGGGCGGTTCGAGCTGGGAGAAGACCGGCCAGGCGTGGTACGACGCCCTCACCGGCGGCGTCGTGAAGGCGGACACCGACTTCGTCGGTTTCGCGCGGGCTACGGTCGACTCCGCGGCGCGGCTGTTTCCCGACGACCCGAGCGTCAGCCAGGCTGTCGAAGCAGCCTGGGTGCAGGTCGGGGTGCTGGCCGGGGGCACCGGTGCCGAACCGTCGACACCGAGCCCGCCCCCCGCGGAGACGGTGGCGGTGCGACGCAGCGGCGGCTTCACCGGGGCAGTCCGCTCCGCCGAGATCGACCTGGACGCAGACCCGCAGGGAGCCGAAGTGCGGCGACTGATGATGCGGGTGGACCTGCAGCAGATCACCGTGAGCCGGGCGCGACCCGACCGCTTCGTCTACACCGTGCAGTACGGCGACATCCACGTCACGGTGCCCGAGCAGGATCTGACTCCAGAGCTCGATCAGGTGGTCAAACTGGTGCTCGATCGCGGGCGCCTCGACCTTCCCTGATCGGGTTCGGCACCCGGTTCTGATCGCTATAGTGACCGCGTGCCGAGGGGACGAGCGCGCGAAGGACCTTACCCGCGCTCCGTCGGAGTGCTGGGTCTGAACGCGTCCGCAGTCGCCGTTGCGTCCCGGCTCTTGGTCGCGCTCCCCGCTGGTACGGCGGTGAATTTTTTCGGTCATACGCGCGCGAACGCCGCCCACCTGCTCACCCTGGGAGCACGGCAGGCCGTGAGTGCCGCGGACCTGGCCGCCCGGAGCGAGCTCGTCATCGTGCTGCTCGACGATGTCACCGAGTTGCCGAAGGCCCTGACCGGCCCTACCGGGGTGCAGGCCGGCGTCCACAGCCCGACCGTGCTGGTGATGGGCTCGATCGTGCCGCCCGACCAGCTGCGGGTCGTCGCCCGACAGCTGCTCGCCTCCACGGCCGGGCTCCTGACGGTCGTGGACGCGCCACTGGAGGGACCGCGTACCGACGTGGAGCTCGGCGAGCTGTCGATCGTGGTCGGTGCGTCACCGCTCGCGTACGAGACGGCGCTGCCCGTGTTGGCCCTGCTCGGCCGGTGCACTCGGGTCGGCACCGTCGGCAGCGGCCAGATCGCGAAATCTTGCGAGCAGGTCGTGGTCGGCGCTACCGCGGTCGCACTGGCTGAGGCGACCCTGATCGCCGAGCGGTCAGGTCTCGATCCGACGGTCCTGCTGGCGGCCTGGCTCAATTCGTCGGCGGCAAGCCGGGTCCTGGAGCTGAACCGGGAAAGTCTGTTGCGGACTGATCTGACCGGCGGCGAGCTGACGGTACGGCCAACGGCCCAAGCGCTGGGTCTGGCCGAGGTTCAATCTCGGCTGACCGGCGTCCGCGCGGCCCAGCTCGTCGACACCGTGGCGCTCTTCGACGAGCTGACGGAGGCTGGTCTGGCCCAGCACGACCTGGGCGTGGCCCGGGAGATCGTGGCCCGACGCAGCGTCGGCGTCGAGGGGCGTGAGCTGGGAGATTAGCGGCCGGGACGGCGTTGATGCGAACCGTCCCGGCCGTGACGTCACGTCAGCTGCATGATGACGATCACCAAGATGATGATCACCAGAATTCCGATGATCGTTCCGATTACCCCTCTGTTCATGGTCGCCTCCTTTCTGGTCCTGACGCGGACCCGGCCTGAGCCAAGTCGTCAGAGTCGATCCAATACAGACCTCGGAGTTTACAGCGTAAAGACTTGGTGCGGGTCAAGCCCTCGACGATCGGGCCTCGAGCGTCAGCAGCAACGTCTTCGCGTCCAGGCCACCCAGGTAGCCACCGAGGGTGCCGTCGGAACGCAGCACGCGATGGCACGGCACGATGATCGGCAGCGGGTTGGTGGCACACGCCGACCCGACCGCCCGCACGGCCCGCGGCCGCCCGGTGAACGCGGCCACCTCCGTGTACGTCTCGGTCCTGCCGTACGCGATCTCCGCCAGGTGCAGCAAGACCTCGCGGCGGAAGCCCTGGGAGAGCTGGAGGTCGATCAGGGTGTCGAACCGCGTACGCCGTCTCGAGAAGTACTCGTCCAGCTGGCGGGCCACCTCATCCAGTCGAGCCGGGTCCCGGAGGATCCGCGGGCTGACCCTGGACGCGAGATCGGTGAGCACGCGGTCGTGGTCCTCACCGTCGAAGGCCACCCGAACCAGTCCACGTTCGGTGCTGGCGAGCATCAGGGTGCCCACGGGTGAGTCGACGGTGCGGTACGCGATGTCGAGGACCCCGTCCGCGGCGGCGGATCGCGCGAGGCGAT
>DATDBS010000048.1:0-23738 GCA_036524735.1 Propionibacteriaceae bacterium | reverse complement strand
CGTGGTCCCGTTCTGGAAGGAGATCGACGCCCTGGCCCGCGACAACGGCGTGAAGGTCGCCATCGAGCTGCACCCGCAGAACATCGTGTTCTCGCCGCCGACCTTCCTGGACCTGATCGAGCGGACCGGCGCCACCAACGTGGGCGTCGAGCTCGACGCCAGCCACCTCTTCTGGCAGCAGATGGACCCGGTGGCCGCCGTACGCCACCTCGGCGAGCACGTCGTGCACGCCGCCGCCAAGGACGTCCGGGTCAACCCGAATGCGGCGCTCTACGGGGTGCTCGACAACAACTTCCGGCGGCTGTCGGCGGACGAGAACCGGACCGGCCTCGGCGGCGATGAGTACGCCAACGAGTGGCCGAAGGACTCTGCCTGGGACTTCGTCGCCCTGGGCCGTGGCCACGACACCGCGTTCTGGGCCGAGTTCATCCGCGCGCTCTACGAGGTCGACCCCGAGATGGCGATCAACATCGAGCACGAGGACGTCTCGCTCGGCCGGATCGAGGGCCTCGAGGTCGCCGCGAAGGTCCTGAAGGACGCCGCCGCCCAGGTGCTGTGACGGACTTCCTCAGGGCCCGGAAGAACCCGGGCTGTGCTTGTCGAAGCGCTCGTCAGAGCTCCTGCGGGCGTGACCACACGTGAAGCGCGACCCCTTCGGGGCCTTCGACGGGCTCAGGGCGCGGAAGAACGCGGGCTGAGCTCGTCGAAGCGCTCGTCAGAGCTCCCGTTGGGGCGACGACGTCACGAACGCAACGAGCTCCGCGGCCATCGGCGCGGAGTCCCAGGAGTGCATGGCCCCCGGCATCCGCTTCTGGGTCGCTCCGGGGATGGCCGCGCAGATGGCGTCGGCGGCCTGAAGCATGACCGGGAAGGTCTCCTCCCCCATCAGCACCTCGACGGGCACCGTGATGTCGCCGAGCAGCTGGGCCAGCGGCGCCGACTCCGCCCAGGCGAGGGACTCGCCGTCCGGCCGCAGGCTCGGCACCTGGGCCACCAGGTCGGTGAACATGGGCGCGTAGCGGATCCCGTCCCGGAACTCCGCCGGCATGTCCTTCATGTAGTGCAGCAGCGCGCCCTCGGGGTCACCCGTCTCGATCAGCCGGTCCACCTCCGCCGCCCACTCCTCGGCGCCGCCGTCTTCTGGGCCGAGCGGCGCCTCCCACAGCACGAGCCCGTTCACCGCCAGACCGGAGGTCGCCGCCTTGAGGGCGATGGAGCAGCCCGACGAGTGACCGCACAGGACGGCCGAGCCGCCCGCCACGTCGATCAGCGCCGCGAGCGCGGCCAGCTCGGAGTCGAGGCTCAGCCGTACGTCGGTCGGGCTCTCACCGCGCCCGAGCCGGTCGTAGACGATGGTCGTCAGCCCCTGCTCCGCCGCCAGCTCCGCCGTCTCGGTCGTGCCCGGATCGATGGCTCGGAAGGGTCCGGCGCCCGCGATGAAGATCAACGCAGGACCCGACCCGCGGCGGTCGTACGCCACCGTGTCGCCTCGGGACGTGGTCACGAACTCGCTCATGCTGGTTTCCTCTCGGTCGGGGTGGTGGGGTTCAGTGCGTACGTCGGCGGAGGCGTACGACGACCTGCTCGCCGCCGCCCTTGCCCACGAGCTTGCGCAGGGCAGCCTTGATCGGGACCATGTGTGTGCCGTCGCCCATCGGCAACAGGGTGGCCTCGAACGGATGACCGTCCAGCTCGCCCTCGACACGAACCGGCCTGCGGGTACCGAAGAACTCGCCGGATTCGGGCATGACCACGATGGTCCAGCCGCCGGGACTGGTGTCCTGGCGGATCGTCGCCGTGAACTCGGCCACCTGCTCCGTCGCGGCCGCTGTCGTCGTGGGGGTCTGCGTCATCTCTGCTCCTCGAATCAAACTGGACCGTACAGTTCCGTTGCTCAGAGACTAGACTGTCCAGTACCCGATCCGCAAGGGTCACATCGCAGCGAGTGAGGAGACGCCCATGACGCAGACCGTGGCACCGTTGACCCCGGGTGCGGCCACCGACTCGCGCACGGCCCGCAAGCACCAGGCCATCCTCGAGGCGGCCGAGGATGTGTTCCTGAAGGGCGGTTATCTCGGCACCAACATGGACGAGCTCGCGGCCCTCTCCGGTGTCTCGAAGCAGACGGTCTACAAGCATTTCGGCAGCAAGGAAGCGCTGTTCGTCGAGCTCGTGACGTCCATGACCGCCAACGCCGGCGACCGCGTCCACGACGAGATCCCCGATCCGGTCGACGCTGCCGAGCTGCCGGCGTACCTGCTCGACTACGCCGAACGTCAGCTGGCCATCGTCCTCACCCCTCGCCTGCTGCAGCTGCGTCGTCTGGTCATCGGCGAGGTGTCGCGCTTTCCGGCCCTGGCCACCGCCCTCTACGACAGCGGACCGCGGCGGGCCATGGCCTCCCTGACCGCGGTCTTCACCCGCTTGGCCGACCGCGGACTGCTGCGGGTCGAGGAACCGGCCGTGGCCGCCGCACACTTCAACTGGCTCGTGATGGCGGAGCCGCTGAACGCCGCCATGATGCTCGGCGACGCCGCCGTGCCGAACCCGCAGGAGCTGCACCGGCACGCCACCGAAGGCGTCCGCATCTTCATGGCCGCGCACCGCCCCTAGTCCGAAGGACCTACCGACCCGCGGCGGTGCTGTCCCGCAGCACGAACTGCGGCGGTACGACGGTCGCCGTACGCTCCCCCACCCCGGCGATCCGGACCAGCGCCTGGGCGACGGCCCGCTCGGCCAGCACCGGGACGTCCTGGCGCACGGTGGTCAGGTTGACCCACGGCAGCCGGGCAACCCTGCTGTCGTCGAAGCCCACCACCGACAAGTCCGCCGGGAGCGACCAGCCGGCGTCGATGGCGGCCTGCCGCACGCCGAGGGCGCACCGGTCGTTGAACGCCACGACGGCGGTCGGCCTGGTCCGCTCGTCGGTCTCGTTGAGCCTCCGACCGGCGGCGACCCCCTCCAGCTCGGTCAGGCCACCCGGCACCACCAGCTGGTGTCCGGCCAGACCCGCTCGCTCCATCGCGCGTCGGTAGCCCCGACGACGCTCGGCCGTGCCGGGGGCCGAACCGCCGTCCACGTGGGCGATGTGACGGTGACCCAGGCCGATCAGGTGCTCGGTCGCCTGGCGGGCGCCGTCGGCATCGTCGGTGCGGACCACGTCGACCACCCGGCTGCGGAGGTTGCGGGCGACCACCACCAGCGGTACCCGTTCCCCGAGCGCGTCGAGCCGGGAGGTAGGCAGGTTCGGACCGAGCAGGATCAACGCCTCGCACCGGTACGCCAACAGGCTCTCCACCGCCCGTTCCTCACCCCGGGTCGGGGCCACCGCGCTGAGCGCGAGCTGGTAGCCCTCAGCCTCGGCGGCGACGTAGAGCGCCTCGACCAGCTCACCGTGGAACGGGTGCTCGACGCCGAACTGGACCCCGACCAGGCCGCTGCGTCGGCGACTCAGCAGACGGGCCCGCTGGTCCGGCGCGTACCCGAGCTCCTGCGCCGCCTCGCGGACCCGCTGCCGGGTCGCGTCGCTCGCCCCCGGCTGATCACGGAAGACGATCGAGACCAGGGCGCGGGACACGCCGGCCCGCGCGGCGACATCCTCCATCGTCGTCGGCCGGTTCCGCGGTGGTGCAGCCATGGCCCCCTCCTGTTTGCGCTCCGCCGAAGCATAGAGCGCTCTACCTGATGGCCGGATCGGCTTGACGAGTCCGGGCTCGCCGCCAATACTAGAGCGCGATACTAGAGCGCTCTAGTCTCCCAGGAAAGGTAGCCATGACCCAGACCTCCCCCGCGATCCTTGCCGGCCCGATCCAGCTCGGCCTGATCGGCGCCGGCCGCATCGGCGCCGCGCACGCGCAGACCCTGGCCGAGCGGGTGCCCGGGGCCCGGCTCGCGATGGTCGCCGATCCGCGGCCCGAGGCCGGCGCGGAGCTCGCCGGACGCTACGGCGCCCGTTCGGTCACCGACCCGCTCGACCTGATCAACGACCCGGAGATCGACGCGGTCGTCATCGCGGCGACGTCCACGGCCCACAGTGCGCTGATCATCGCCGCCGCCGGCGCCGGCAAGCCGGTCTTCTGCGAGAAGCCGGCGTCGATGGATCTGGCCGAGATGGATGCCGCCCTGGCCGCCGTACGCACCGCCGGCGTCACCCTGCAGGTGGGGTTCAACCGCCGCTTCGCCGCGGACTTCCGGGCTGCCCACGACGCCATCGCGGCCGGAGCCATCGGAACCCCCCAGCTGATGCGCTCGCTGACCCGGGACCCCGGCCTGGCGAACCCGGCCGGCGTACCGCCGTGGACGATCTTCCTGCAGACGCTGATCCACGACTTCGACACCCTGCTGTGGCTGAACCCGGGCGCCGAGCCGGTCGAGGTCTACGCCACCGCCGACGCCCTGGTCGCCCCGGAGTTCAAGGCGTCCGGCCTGCTCGACACCGCGGTCGTGGTCATCACCTTCGACAACGGCGCCCGCGCCGTGGCGGAGGCCAACTTCTCGGCGGCGTACGGCTACGACGTCCGCGGTGAGGTCTTCGGCTCGGCCGGCATGGTCACCGCCGGAGACGGTGCGCGCACGGCCATGGTCCTGCGCGACGCGAGCGGCCTGCACCAGGACACCGCTCGCGGCGACGTCGAGCTGCTCGGCGCGTCCTACGTCGCGGAGCTCGCCGAGTTCGTCGCCGCCATCCGGGCCGGGCGCGAGCCGTACGTCACCGGTCGTGACGCCCGTCGCGCCCTCATCCTCGCGCTGGCCTGCGTCGAGTCGGTCCAGGCTCACGCTCCGGTGGCCGTCGACACCGTGACCGGCGCCTGATGGGCTTCACCCTCGCCGCCTGCGCGGAGATGCTCTTCACCGACCTGCCCGTCCTGGAGCGCGTACGCCGGATCCACGCCCTCGGCTTCCAGGTCGAGCTGTGGGACTGGACCCGGCACGACATCGCCGCGTTGGCGACGACCGGGGCGACCTTCTCCTCCATGACCGGCTACGTCACCGGCGACCTGATCGACGACGACGGCGCCGACGAGCTGCTGGCCACCGCGGCCCGATCCGTCCCGGTCGCCCACCAGCTCGGCATCCCACGCCTCAACCTGCACGGCACCGGGCTGGACGGCAACGGCCTGCCGATCAAGCCGATCGCCGTGGTCACCGGCGAGATGTGGCTCAAGGCGCAGCGCACCCTGACCCGGATCGCCGAGCTTGGTCATCGGCACGGCGTCACCTTCGTGCTGGAGAACCTGAACACCGCCGTCGACCACCCCGGTACCCCGTTCGCCCGGGCGGAGGACACCCTGGCCCTGGTGGCTGCGGTCGACCACCCGAACCTGCGGCTGATGCTGGACGTCTACCACGCCCAGATCGGCGAGGGGAACCTGATCGAGCTGATCCACCGCTGCGCGCCGTACCTCGGCGAGGTCCAGGTCGCCGACGTCCCCGGGCGCTGCGAACCCGGCACGGGTGAGATCAACTACCCCGCCATCGCCGCCGCCCTGACCGGTGTCGGGTACGTCGGCACCGTCGGCCTGGAGGCCTGGGCCAGTGGCGACAGCGAAGTCGCCCTCGAGCGCTTCCGCATTGCCTTCGGCGGCTGACCCGCGGGACTAACGCACCTCGGAGCGGTCAGTGCTTCGAGGGCAGCGTGCCGTCCAGGAACAGACCGGTTCCGATGCCGAGCATCCAGACGTCCTTGCTGATACCCAGACCGGCCGGGGTCGGCCAGACGCTGCCGGGCTCGTGCAGCGCGGGCGTACGCAGGTACATCCCCACCAGCCCACCCGAGAAGCCGGTCAGGGCCGCCCCGGCCAGCGCGCGGGGCACGATCGGGACCAGCAGCGCCAGCCCGGTGGCGATCTCCCCGGCCGAGAGCAGCTTCAAGAACGTGGTGGGCTTGATGTCCTTCAGAAACGGGTACGCCCCCGCCGCCATCCCGTGGATCCCGGCGGCGGTCTCGGCGTCGCCGTTCCACTTCTGGAGACCGCTGTGGAGCACGAAGGCTCCGGTGGCGAGACGTTCGGGCAGGTTGCGGGCGAAGGTGCGCAGGCTCATGGGTCTGAGCGTAGCCAGCACGCGCTCTCCCGTTCCGCGCGGCCATCCAACCAAGTTTCTGTGTGAATTCGTGCCGCGACTAACCGGCAGGAATTCACACAAAACCTGAGCCAGGGGCTCAGGGCACGAACCGGTAGCCGACCCCTGGCTCGGTGATGAAGTGCCGGGGCTGGCTGGGCTGCTCCTCCAGCTTGCGGCGCAGCTGCGCGAGGTAGACGCGCAGGTAGTTGGTCTCCCGGTGGTAGCTCGGACCCCAGACGGCCTGCAGCAGTTCGGTCTGGCGGACGAGGTGGCCGGGGTTGCGGGTCAGCACCTCCACGAGCCGCCATTCGGTCGGGGTCAGGTGCACCCGTTCGCCGTCGCGCCGAGCGATCTGCTGGCCGAGATCCAGCATCAACGTCCGGGTCTGGACGACCAGACGCTCCGGCGGCACGTCGGGCGGGACGTGTCGGATCGCGGCGCGCAACCGGGCCAGCAGCTCCTCCATCCCGAACGGTTTGGTCACGTAGTCGTCGGCGCCGAGGTCGAGGGCCTCGACCTTGTCGTCAGACTCGTGCCGGGCCGAGAGCACCACGATCGGCACCCGGGTGAAGGACCGTAGCTGGGTCAGCACCGCGACGCCGTCGAGGTCGGGCAGCCCGAGATCGAGCAGGATCACGTCGGGCATCCGCTGCTGCACGCTCTCCAGCGCCGAGCGGCCGTCGCGCGTGGTCTCGACCTGGTAGTCCCGGGCCCGCAGGTTGATCGACAGCGTCCGCAGCATGGCCGGGTCGTCGTCCACCGCCAACACGTACGTCACACCGTCACCTCCACCCGTCGGCGTGCGGAGGCGGGCAGGTCGATGACCATGGTCAGACCACCACCGGGGGTGTCTTCCGCCGACATCGTGCCGCCCATCGCTTCGGTCAGTCCCCGGGCGACCGCCAGGCCGAGCCCGACCCCGTCACCGTTGGGCACGTCGCCGAGCCGCTGGAAGGGGACGAACAAACCGTCGCGTGACTCGATCGGCACGCCCGGCCCGTGGTCGATCACCCGCAACGAGACCCAGTCCTGGCCCGGTCCGCTCCAGGTCGAGCCGGTGATGGCGACCGCGGTGCCCTCAGGGGTGTGCCGCAGCGCGTTCTCGACCACGTTGGCGATCACCCGGTCCAGCAACCCGGGATCGACCTCGGCCGTGGGCAGATCAGGGGCCAGGTTGACCTCGATCCGCTCGGACTCGGCGATCGGTCCCAGCGCCCATTCCACCGCGCTACCCAGGTGCAGGTCGGTGACCAGCGGATTCACCGTGCCCATCTGCAGCCGGCTCATGTCGAGCAGGTTGTCGACCAGGCTGTTCAGCCGGTCGGCCGAGTCCTCGATGGCCGCGAGCAGCTCCGCCTCGTCAGCCGCGGACCAGACGATCTCGGTGTTGCGCAGGCTGCTGACCGCCGCTTTGATCGCCGACAGCGGGCTCCGCAGGTCGTGCGAGACCGCGGCGAGCAGGGCCGTACGCGTCCGGTTCGCCTCGGCCAACTCGGTCGCGTGCTGGGACTCCAGCAGGGCCCGGGCCCGCTCGCGCATCACGGTGAAGTGTGCGGCGTACGCCGTCAGCAGGCTCCGGTCCGCAGCCTGCAGCGGGTGCCCGCGAAAGGCCAGGACGACGTCGGGTGGGATGTCGACGTCGGCGTCGGACTGGGCCACCGAGGCCGGCGCGTCCCCCCAGCTGGCCTCGACCGTGACCACGCCGTCCGGGTCGGTCTTGAGCACGGCGGCCCCGGTCATCCCGAACACCTCGCAGGCCTGGGCCAGGACCTGACCGGGGTTCTCCCCCGAGTGCAGCAGGCTGTGGGAGAGCACCGCCAACGCGTTGGCCTCGGCCCGGGAACGGATCGCCTGGGTCGTGGTCCGGGCGGCCCGGTCCACGACGGTGGCCACCGCGATCCCGGTGACCAGGAAGACCGCGATGGCGAAGGCGTTCTCCGGGTCGGCGATGGACAACCGGCCGAACGGCGGGATGAAGAAGAAGTTGAGGGCCAGCCCGCCGAGCAGGGCGGCCGCGATGGCCGGCACCAGTCCGCCGACCAGGGCCGTGGCGACCACCATGGCCATCATCAGCATCGCCTCGGTGGTCAGCCCGTGCAGGTCGGGCGTCAGGTAGAGCCCGCCGACCAGGGCCGCCATCCCGAGCACCGCCAGCAGGTATCCCCAGACCAACCGGGTACGCCCCACGCTCGCCCGACGGCGCCGGGCGCCCTGCCCCCGGCGGGCGTAGTCGTGGGAGACCACGTGGATGTCGATGTCACCCGACTCGGCGATGATCACCTCACCGACCCCCGGCCGCAGCAGGGCCGCGAGCCGGCTGCGACGGCTGGCCCCGATCAGCACCTGGGTGGCGTTGGCCCCCCGGGCGAAGTCCAGTAGTCCCTCGGCCACGTCGGTGGCGACGACGGCGTGGAACGAGCCGCCCAGCTCGTGGGACTTGGCCCGCAGTCGCTCGAGGGAATCCGGGGAGACGCCGCTCAACCCGTCGCGGCGGGTCACGTAGACGGCCAACCACTCCCCACCCGCCGACCGGGTGGCGATCCGCGCGGCCCGCCGCATCAGGGCCGTCGACTCGGGGGCACCCGAAACGGCCACCACGACCCGCTCCCGGGTCGCCCAGGTGGCCTCGATGCCGTGGGCGTCGCGGTAACGGTCCAGCCCTTCGTCGACCCGGTCCGCCAGCCAGAGCAGAGCCAGCTCGCGGAGCGCGGCGAGGTTGCCCTCACGGAAGTAGCGGGACAGCGCCGTGTCGATCTTGTCGGCGGCGTAGATGTTGCCGTGGGCCATCCGCCGCCGCAGCGACTGCGGGCTCATGTCCACCAGCTCCACGGTGTCCGCGGCTCGGACCACCCCGTCCGGCACGGTCTCGGTCTGCCGGATGCCGGTGATCGACTCGACCACGTCGTTGAGCGACTCCAGGTGCTGGACGTTGACCGTGGTGATCACGTCGATGCCTGCCTCGAGCAGGGTCTCGACGTCCTCCCAGCGCTTGGTGTGTCTGGCCGCGCCGTCGACCCCGGTCGGGGCGTCGACCATCGTGTGGGCGAGCTCGTCGACCAAGACCACCGCGGGATGGCGGGCGAGTACGGCCTCCAGGTCGAGCTCGGTCGCGGTCATCCCCCGGTAGTCGACCGTCCGCCGGGGCACCACCGGCAGCCCGTCGATCGCCTCCTCGGTCTTGGCCCGACCGTGGGTCTCGACCAACCCGATGACCACGTCCGTGCCGCGTTCGGCTCGCCGGCGGCCCTCGTTGAGCATGGCGAAGGTCTTGCCCACCCCCGGCGCCGCACCGAGGTAGACCCGCAGACGTCCGCGCTCCATGGCTTCAGTGTGCACGGCTCGTCGACCCGTCCTACTGGGTGCTGGCCAGGGCGAGGTTGAGCCGCAGCACGTTCACCCGCGGCTCCCCGAGGAAGCCGAGGATGCGGCCCTGGGTCTGGTCGGCGACGAGTTCGCGGACCCGATCGGGGGTCAGGCGGCGAGCCGCCGCCACCCGGTCGACCTGGATGGCCGCGTACGCCGGCGAGATGTACGGGTCCAGCCCGGACGCCGAGGCGGTGATGGCATCGGCCGGTACGGCGGCCGGAGCCACCCCGTTCTGCGCCGCCACATTGGCCCGGCGCTTGTCGATGTCGGCGACCAGGTCAGCGTCAGAGGGGCCGAGGTTCGTCCCGGCGCTGGCCTGCGCGTCGTAGTCACCGGCCGAGGGCCGGGAGACGAACCACTGGTCGCCCTCGAAGGTCTGGCCGATCCGGCTGGAACCGACCACGGTCGAGGTCCCGTTCGCCCCGGTCGCCACGATGAGCGACCCGTTCGCCTGGGTCGGGAAGGCGGCCTGGCCGATGGCCCAGACCACCACCGGGTACGCGATACCGAGCAGGACGGTGAAGAAGAGCAGGGCGCGCAGGCCGGTGAGGAGCTGGCGCAGGGTGTCAGTCATGGGTGTTCAGCCGATTCCGGGGATGAGGGAGATGAGCAGGTCGATGATCTTGATCCCGATGAACGGCACGATGATGCCGCCCACGCCGTAGACCAGCAGGTTGCGGCGCAGCACCGAGGCGGCCGAAGCCGGACGGTAACGGACGCCACGCAGGGCCAGCGGGATCAGCGCGACGATGATCAACGCGTTGAAGATGACCGCGGACAAGATGGCGGACGTCGGGGAGCTGAGCCGCATCACGTTGAGCGTCGCCAGGCCCGGGTAGGCGCCGACGAACATGGCCGGGATGATGGCGAAGTACTTCGCGATGTCGTTGGCGATCGAGAAGGTGGTCAGCGCTCCCCGGGTGATCAGCAGCTGCTTGCCGATCTCCACCACGTCGATGAGCTTGGTCGGGTCGGAGTCGAGGTCGACCATGTTGCCGGCCTCCTTGGCGGCCGCGGTGCCCGAGTTCATCGCGACGCCGACGTCGGCGGCGGCCAGGGCGGGCGCGTCGTTCGTGCCGTCCCCGGTCATCGCGACCATCCGACCGCCGGTCTGCTCCCGCTTGATCAGGTCCATCTTGTCCTCGGGCGTGGCCTCGGCGAGGAAGTCGTCCACCCCGGCCTCGGCGGCGATGGCCTTGGCCGTACGCGGGTTGTCGCCCGTGATCATCACGGTCCGGATGCCCATCGCGCGGAGCTGGTCGAAGCGCTCCCGCATGCCGGGCTTGACCACGTCCTTGAGGTGGACGACCCCGAGCACCCGGGCGGTGTCCGAGCCTTCGGACTCCACACCATCGACCGGACCACGCTCGGCGACGACCAGCGGCGTACCGCCGGAGGAAGAGATCCGATCCACGATCTCGTCCAGCCCTGGGGTCGGGACTCCCACCCAGGCCGCGACGGCCGAGCCGGCGCCCTTGCGGACCTCGCGGCCGTCGACCAGGTCGACGCCGGACATCCGGGTGTGGGCGCTGAACTCGATGAAGAACGCCCCCTGCGGCAGGTCCGCGTCGTCGGCACCCTGGGCCAGCGCGAGGGTGACGATGGAACGACCCTCGGGGGTCTGGTCGGCCAGGCTGGAGAGCCGGGCCGCGTCCCGCAGCTGCTCGGGGCTGACCCCGGGTAGCGGCACGAACTCCGAGGCCTGCCGGTTGCCGAAGGTGATGGTGCCGGTCTTGTCGAGCAGCAGCGTGCTCACGTCACCGGCCGCCTCGACCGCGCGGCCCGACATGGCGAGCACGTTGGCCCGGATCAGCCGGTCCATGCCGGCGATCCCGATCGCGCTCAACAGCGCACCGATGGTCGTCGGGATCAGGCAGACGAGCAGCGCGATCAGCACCACGACCGGCTGGCGCTGTCCGGCGTACGCGGCGAAGGGCTGGATGGTGGCCACGGCGAGCAGGAAGATGATGGTCAGGCTGGCCAGCAGGATGGACAGTGCGATCTCGTTCGGGGTCTTGCGCCGCGATGCTCCCTCGACGAGCGCGATCATCTTGTCCAGGAACGACTCGCCGGGTGCGGCGGTGATCTGGACGACGATCTCGTCGGACAACACGGTGGTGCCGCCGGTCACGGCCGAGCGGTCGCCACCCGCCTCGCGGATGACCGGGGCCGACTCGCCGGTGATGGCCGACTCGTCGACGCTGGCCACGCCCTCGGCCACGTCGCCGTCGCCCGGGATCACCTGGCCGGCACTGACGCGGACGCGGTCCCCGAGTCGCAGCTGGGTGCTGGGGACCTCTTCCTCGGCGCCGTCCGGGGTCAGCCGACGGGCGACGGTGTCGGTCCGGGCCGCGCGGAGCGAGTCGGCCTGGGCCTTGCCGCGGCCTTCAGCGACCGCCTCGGCGAGGTTGCCGAACAGCACGGTGAGCCAGAGCCAGAAGGCGATCAGGATCGTGAACACGCCCGGGTCGATGATGGCCAGGACGGTGCTCAGGATCGAGCCCAGCCAGACGATGAACATCACGGGCGAGTGCCACAGGTGCTGCGGGGTGAGCTTGCGGAAGGCCTCGGGTACGGCCTTGACCAGCTGGCCGCCGAACAGCGACCCGCTGACCGCCTGCCGGGCACGCGGTGTGGGGGGCGGCGTGGAGCTCGGTGACGCAGCGTTGACGGTGACGGTCATGACAGGGCCTCGGCGATCGGCCCGAGCGCGAGCCCGGGGAAGAAGGTCAGCCCGGTGACCAGCAGGATGACGCCGATCAGCAGGGTGACGAACAGTGGGGTGTGGGTGGGCAGGGTGCCGGCCGTACGGGGCACGACCCCGGCCCGGGCGAGCGAGCCGGCCAGGGCCAGCACCAGGAACATCGGGACGAAACGGCCGAGCAGCATCGCCGTGGCCAGGGTGAGCTGGAAGAACGGCGAGGTGACGGTGATCCCGGCGAAGGCGCTGCCGTTGTTGTTGGCGGCCGAGGCGTAGGCGTACAGGACCTCGGAGAAGCCGTGGCCGCCGGAGTTGTTCATCGCGTCCGGGGTGCTGGGCAGGGCCATGGCCACGCCCGCGCCGATGAGCACCAGGGCCGGGGTGGTGAGGGTGTAGAGCGAGACGAAGGTCATTTCGCGGGCCCCGATCTTCTTGCCCAGGAACTCCGGCGTACGCCCCACCATGAGCCCGGCGACGAAGGTCGCGAGGATGGCGGCGATCAGGATCCCGTACAGGCCCGAACCGGTGCCTCCGGGCGAGACCTCGCCGAGCAGGATGTTGACCAGCACCGCTCCGCCGCCGGCCGGGGTGAACGAGTCGTGCATGGAGTTGACCGCTCCGGTCGAGGTGCCGGTGGTGCTGACCGCGAACAGCGCGCTGGCCCAGGTGCCGAACTGGGTCTCCTTGCCCTCCATAGCCGCCCCCGCCGCCCGGGCGGACAGGCCCTGGCCGGTGGTCTCGGCCCAGGTCGTCACGGCCAGCGCCGCGCCCCAGAGGACGGCCATCGCGGCCAGCACGGCGTGGCCCTGCTTGCGGTCGCCGAGCATCGTGCCCAGCGTGCGGGTCAGGGCGACCGGGATGAGCAGCAGCAGGAAGATCTGGAACAGGTTGGTGAAGGGGTTGGGGTTCTCGAAGGGGTGCGAGGAGTTGGCGTTGAAGAAGCCGCCGCCGTTCGTCCCGAGCTGCTTGATCGCCTCCTGGCTGGCCACCGGGCCGCCGGGGATGGACTGGGAGCCGCCGGCCAGCGTGGTGAACGTCGTGTCGGGGTGGAAGTTCTGGATGGCCCCGCCGGCGAGCAGGATGACGGCCGCCACGACCGAGAGCGGCAGCAGCACCCGGACCACGATGCGGACCAGGTCGACCCAGAAGTTGCCCAGGTCGCCCGTACGCCGCGCCAGGAACCCGCGGATCAGGGCCGCGGCGACGGCGATGCCGACCGCGGCGGAGACGAAGTTCTGCACCGCCAGGCCGGCCATCTGGGCGGTGTAGCCCAGGGTCGACTCGCAGGAGTAGGACTGCCAGTTGGTGTTGGTCACGAAGGAGATGGCCGTGTTCAGCGCCATCGTCCAGCCCATCCCCGGCAGGTCGCGGCTGAAGGGCAACGCGTGCTGGCCGACCAGGATGGCGAAGAGGACGACGATCGAGACCACCGAGAAGCCGACCACCGCGAGGGTGTAGCTGCGGGCGTTCTGCTGGCCGTGCGGGTTGACCCCGAGCAGCCGGTAGGTGACCCGTTCGACGCGGGAGTGCCGGGTGGGGGTGAGCACGTGGGCGAGGTAGTCCCCGACCGGCACGTACGCCACCCCCAGCAGACCGACCAGCGCGAGGATGGTCAGCAGGCCGGCCGCGGAGTCCGACAGCGCCGGCATCAGAAGCGCTCGGGGTGGATCAGGGCGACCAGCAGGTAGATCACCAGGCCGGCCACGGCGGCCAGCAGGGCGACGGATTCGAGACTCATGCCCTCAGCAAACGCCCCGCTCCCCGCCGCAGGGCCGTCGTTGATGCCGTCTTGGCGTCCCTTGACGCGTTCTTAGCGTCGGGGCTGGAGTCGACGAGCTCGACGACGAAGCACCTGCAGCGCTTGCCGGCTCGCGATCTGACGGATCCACGCTCCGAAGCCGGCGGCAGACGTCAGTCCCGGCAGGCTGAGCCAGGCGGTGACGAAGCACTCCTGGACGAAGTCCTCGGCTTCGGTGTGGTCGCCCAGGATGCCGTACGCCAACCGAAGCAGGTCCGGCTCCCAGGCACGGACCACGCAGTCGAACGCGTGCACGTCGCCGGCTCGAGCCGCACCGACGGCATCGGCGCCGTCATCGCAGGCCGGGCAGCCCTCGGACCCCGGGTCGGTCCGGAGCAGCCCGGTGTGAGCTGAGTCCGCGTGGGCCGCCGCCGTTGCTGGCCGTGCGGATGGATCGGAGAGGGAAAAGTGGAGCTCGGCAGTCATGACTGCCCCGTTCATGGGGGACAACGCACCAGGAGAACCTGGCGGTGGAGTGTGTCCCGAGGTCTGCGGCGCATGGCGCGCAGCGAACTTTGTCCCAGACCGGCTGCAGAAGCAGCACCGCCTACGTTATCGGACGCAGACGGTGCTCACCATCCCTGGAAGTCGCCGGCGTCGGCGCCGACTCACGCCGAGACGCCGACCTCGATCGTCAACACGTTGACGGTGGTCGTGCTGGCGGCGTACCCGGCGGACCCGATGACGCCGTTGACCGCCGTACGGATGGCTTCGGCAACGGCCCGGGCCTGATGGGTCGTGGTCGTCGCGACGTTGATGTCCGCCTCGACGAGTCCGGACCGGTTCACGAGCTGGACCCCGTCGGTGTCACGGTCCCGGTACAGCCCGCGCAACCCGACGGTGCTGAGGGTGGGCTCGAGCCGGACCACGCCCGGGACAGTGCGCACGGCGTCGGCGATGACCCTGACCAGCTCGGCGGAGTCGAGCTCGACCCCGAACGACGGCTCAAGCATCGTGCACATCCTCGACCGTCACGTCCACGGCGATGACCGTCAGGCCCACCTCGCGATCCACGGTGTCGATGATCGTGCTCCTCAGCTCGTCGATGACCTCGGCGATAGCCCCGCCGAATTTAATGCTAACCCGTATAAATACCCTGACCTCCGAGGCCGGAGCGTCGGCTAACGGCTCCCCGTCCACGAGCTCGATCGAGCAGCGGCGGATCTCGACCCAACCGGACCGGTCACCCACCCGGCGGATGACACTCGCCACCGCCTGCTCGCTGACCGTGAGCTCACTCTCCTGGCCGGCACCGGGATGGTTGAGCGGCAGCCGACGGCCACGGCGTACCTCGGAGCGGGCGATGGCCAGGATGCGCTCGATCACCTGCGGACTGGTCTGGAGGGACTCGTCCTCGACCTCCTCCTGGCGCAACCGTTCGGTGGCCGAGGTCAGCTCGACCAGGCTCGACCGAGCCGCCTGGCAGTCGGAGCAGGACAGCTCGTGGGCGTCGGGTGGACGTTCGGCGTTGTTCCAGACCTCGTCGATGTCCCGTCCGCAACCCAGACGGTTGGAAGATGAGTTCACCTCCATGTGGCCATTCCTTTCAACAGGTTCTGGCGTGCTCGTGCGATACGCCCCCGAACTGCGGAAACGGGAAGATCCATAGCGTAGGCAATCTCCATGTACGTGAGGTCGTGCATCTCCCGGAGAACCCAGCACGCGCGCTGCTCAGCGGTCAGCGTCTGCAGTACGGCGTCGAGCCCGCGCAGCTGCGCAGCGAACTGGGCGGCGGAGGCGGGGTCGTCGGGTCGCGGGTCGTCGGTGTGCGCCTCGTCGTGGGCCTGCTGGAGCTCGTCGGAGCCGAGCGCGCTGGTCTGCCGTCGCGTGCGGGTGCGCAGCACGGCCAGGCACCGACGGGTGGCGATCTGATAGAGCCAGCCGCGGAAGAGGGCCGGGTCCGACAACGTCGGGAGCCGGCGCCAGACCAGCACCATCGTGTCCTGGACGACATCCTCGGCGTCGCTGCGATCGAGCAGCATCCGGTTGGCCAGGCGGAAGAGCGGCCCCTGGTACTGGCGCAGCAAGACCTCGAACGACGCCAGGTCCCCCTCCTGGGCACGACTCACGATCGTCTGCTCGGCCAACCGGGCCCCGGCAGCGTCCAAGCCTTCCGGCTGACTCATGCGGTCTCCTCCGACCTTGGATCCACAACTGCTCAGACCGTGATGCGGTCGGCTTTGGTTTTCACCGCGTCGATCTCGACCTGGATGCCGAGTCGCTGCAGCTGGGTGTCCAGGGCCTGGCCGAAGTCGACGGCCACCTGGTTCTGCAGCGTCTCCAGCAGGGCGGGCACGTTCGTACGGTCGCTGGCGGTCACCTTGATGGTCAGGTCGGGTCGCTGTGCGGTGCCGCGCAGCACTGCCGACGCGGCCTGCACGCCCGGCAGGGCCTTGATCTGGGCCTCGACCGCGTCGGTGAGCACCGACGGGGCGCAGCGGGTCAGACCGGTATCGGCCTCGTCGTGCAACCGGAACGGCTTGGCCTGGTTGGCGCGCGGGATCTGCGCGATGAGCCAGGCGAGTCCCAGCAGTCCGAGCACCACGCCGACCACGGCGGTGACCACGACGACCCAGGTCAAGGAGAAGGCCGAGGCCGTGGCCGAACCGAAGAGGCGGTTCGACGGGGCCGGCTTGGTCAGCTCCAGCCCCACGGCGCGGGAGGCCGGCTGGAGCAGGCCCGTCCCGATCAGCACGACGGCCAGGCCGGCGAGCAGCAGGACCACACCGATCACGGTGAGCCAGGCCCGGTTGAGGCGGGCAGCGGTTTGGCGCATCAGATGTCCTTCGTGCGTACGGCGGCGGTGACCCGCGGCGCCGGGTGGACCCCGGCCTCGGTCAGGGTCTTGACGACCCCTTGCCGAACCCGTTCGCGGATCTCGTAGGTCTGTTCAGAGGTCGTGGCGACCTGGACATGCACCCGGCGTCCCGAGGCTGACGCCGAGACCTTGTCGACCCCGTCGAGGGTGTCGGCCCGGCCGGCGGCCAGTCGGGCCATGGCCCGGGTGGAGATGACGTAGTCGGTCTCCGCGATCGCGCCACCGGCAGGTACGGCGAGCTGAGCGGTCTTGAACGCCCCGCGCTTCAGGCCGGCGATGAGCAGGATCAGCCCGAGCAGCGCGAGGACGGCCCCGGAGGCGATCACCACCGCCGAACCCAAGGTGGCGCTCGACACGGTGCCGGCTGCTCCGGTGACCTGGGTGGGCCAGGAGCCGTCGACGAGTCGGACGATCGCCGCGATGGCGGTCAGCGCACCGAGGGCCAACAGCACGATGGCCACGATGGTGGCCGGCACCGTACGGCTCGGGCGACGACGCAGGTTGCGCGAGCGCGCGTCGGATCGGCTCATCGCAGGACCTCCCGGTGACCGTCGGTGCCCGGGGTGGCCAGGAACGCGACGTCGATGTCGACCCGGCGGACACGGACGCCGGTCAGGTTCTCGACCCGCTGCGTGACGTGCTCGCGGATCTGCTGGGTGGCCTGCCGGATCGAACCCGGGTAGGCGATGCCGACCGAGATGGCCAGGTCGGCCGAGTCGCTGCCCAGGTCCACGTCGACGTTCGGTCGGGCCTGGCTGTCGGACTCGGCGCCGATGCCCAGCAGACCACCGGATCGACCGTGGGCCGCCCCGATCTCTGCTGCGGCCTGGCCGGCGATCTTCTCGATCACCTTGTCGGCCAGGACCAGGCGCCCTCGACGGGCGGCCTCGATCGTGCTCATCGCTTCTCGGTGGCGCGGCCGATCAGAGCCTGGACGTTGATCCTGCCGTCCAAGATCATGCCGATGATCAAGCCGATCGCGCCGAAGAGCAAGACGATGACGAAGGACCCAAAAGTGCCGAACGCGGCCGTGAGGCCGAGGACCAGTCCGACGAACAAGGCGGTGGTGGTGCGTGACATAAGACTTGCCTTCCGGAAAACGGGAGTCGTGCCGGGACCCGGGACGGGGGAGCACCCGGATCCCGACACGAGAATGAGGTTCGGCGGGCCGTTGGATCGGGCCCGCCGAGGAGAGGTCAGGCCAGCTCGGTGGTGGAGACGCTCTCGTCGGTGTCGTCCTCGGGCAGGTGCACGTCGGTGACGTTCACGTTCACCGAGACGACCTCGAGGCCGGTCCCGTGCTCGACGGCGCGGATGACGTTCTCACGGATCTGCTCGCTCACGTCGACGATCGACACGCCGTACTCCACGACGACGGAGACGTCGACGGCGGTCTGGGACTCGCCCTTCTCGATCGAGACGCCACCGGTGACGTTGCCCTGCTGGCCACCGGGGATGCGCTGCGCGATGTTGCCGAGGGCGCGACGTGCGGCGTTGCCCATGGCGAACACGCCCGGGATCTCGCGGGTGGCGATGCCGGCGATCTTGGCGACCACGGTGTCGGCGATGGTGGTGTCACCGTGCTCGGTGTGCAGTGCATCGAGCTTCTTCGGCTGGTTCTTCTCCGCCTCCTTGGCGATCAGCAGATCGACTTGACGCTGCTCTTCACCGGTGGTGGGAACGACGGACTGCGACATTGGGGTGACTCCTTATGCTGAGGTGATTGCTTTCACCTGTAAGAGGTTCCGAGTCGGTGGATCGTCACGGCCAGCAGCAAAATAAGTTGAATTTCTTTTCCGGACTCCGTCCACGCCCAGCACACAGGCCCTCCGGGCACCTACTTCTGGCGCTTCTCGTAGACGTAGAGCAGAGATCCGAGCACCAGGATGGTGAGCAGGAAGACCCCGATGCCAGCGCTCAGGGAGTCGGTCCGGACGATGGCGAAGGTGGCGGCCGACGCGCAGAGCAGGGCGAGCAACCAGAGCCGCCCCTGCTTGGCCAGCTGACGACGTATCTCAGGATCCAGGGCCACCGCCACAAACTACCCGAGCCGACCCAGGCGTCGGATGCGAGCGAGTCGTACCCATGCCTAGGCGTGGAAGCTGGCCTCGTGGGCCCGGTGGCCCTCCGGTTCGATCTGGAACGTGCAGTGCTCGACGTCGAAGTGCTCGCCGACGCACTCGGTGAGCTGGTCCAGCACCGTGCCGGACGAGGCGGTCCGGAGGCACTCGTCGGTGACGATCACGTGAGCCGACATCACGGGTACGCCGCTGGTGATGGTCCAGGCGTGCAGATCGTGCACGTCGACCACGCCGGGAATCTCGGTGAGGTGCTGCCGGACCTGGTCGAGGTCCACGCCGCGGGGGGTGGCCTCGAGAAGCACGTCGACCACGTCTCGGAGCAGCGACCAGGCGCGCGGGATGATCAGCGCGAAGATCGCGATCGAGGCGATGGAGTCGGCCCGGGTGTAGCCGGTGAAGGTGATGACCAGCGCCGCGACGATGACCGCGAGTGAGCCGAGCAGGTCACCCAGCACCTCGAGATAGGCGCCTCGGAGGTTGAGGCTCTCGCCCTGCCCGCCGCGCAGGATGAGCAGCCCGGCCACGTTCGCGCAGGCTCCGACCACGGCGACCACGAGCATCAGCCCGGAGGAGATGTCGGCCGGTTCGTTCCAGCGCTGGATGGCCCGCAGCAGGACCCAGACCGCCACCCCGACGAGCAGCAGCCCGTTCGTCATCGCGGCGAGCACCTCCAGCCGCTGCAAGCCGTAGGTCCGGGCCGAGGTCGCCGGTCGGGCCGCCAGAGAGATGGCGATCAGAGCGATGACCAGGCCGGTGGAGTCGGTCAGCATGTGGCCGGCGTCGGCGAGCAGCGCCAACGAGCCCGAGGCCAGCCCACCGACCACCTGGAGCACGAAGATGCTTGCGGTGATGACCACGACGATCAGCAGCCGCTTGCGGTGCTGACCGCCGGCCGTACCGCTTGGGACGTGGGAGTGCCCGGGCCCGTGCTGGCCGCCCATCAGCGGTTCCCCAAGCCACTGGTCGAGCAGAGCGTGACGGCGTCCCCGGTGGCGGCGAGCAGCCGCTCGGCGGCGCTGAGCAGGCCCATCAGCTCGTCGGGGACCGAGAGGGAGTAGACCGAGGACCGGCCCACGGTCCGCACGCTCACCAGTCCACAGTCGCGCAGACAGGCCAGGTGGGCCGAGGTGGTGCTCTGGGCCAGCCCGAGGTGCGCAGTCAGATCCACCACCCGGTGCTCCCCCAGAGCCAGGTGCCGCACGATGGACAGGCGGGCCGGATCGGCCAGACTGCGGAACAGGAAGACCGCAGCCGTGGGTGCCGCCTCGGCGGAGTGGTCAGCTGCCGTCGCCAGCGTCGAGCCGTCTCTCATCGTCACGTGACGATGACATCGCTCAAATCCAGCAATGTCAACCCGTACCCCGCCCTCGGGAGTACTGCAGGTCGACGATTCCTACCCGCGGGTTCCTAGACTGAGGGCGTGAACGCATCAGCCGCGCCGACCCGGGGCGCGCGCCGCGTGCTGCGGATCGGCCTGCTGGGCGGGTCCTCGCTCGCGCTGGCCTGCCTCGCCCACGTGGTGGGTGGCGGCGTGCTGCCCTCGGCGGGGGTCTTGCTGGTGACCGCCGCCGTACTCGGTCTCGTGGCGACCACGGCCACCGCGCGCCGGCGCCGCTTCGGAGCACTGTTCGCCGTGCTGACGGCCGAGCAGGTCTTGCTGCACCTGCTCTTCACGGCGGCCGCCGGAGTCGGCACCACCTGCGCGCACGTCGCCCACACGCTGACCCATCTCGCCCCGAGCTCCGGCTGTGTCACCGAGCCAGGGCACCTGATGAGCGATCCGACGGGTACGCCGACGATCGTCATGTGGGCCGCCCACACCGCAGCCATCGCCGGCACCGCTTGGCTGTTGGCCCGGGGTGAGGCTTGGCTCTTCCGGACCGCGGACCGCCTGATCGCGGCCGCTCACGACGCCCCGCTCTTGATCCGGTCGGCCGCCGACGCCTCGGCGGTCACGGTTCCGGTTCGGGTGCCGGCCGCAACGCAGCTTTCGATGGCCGCTCCCCGCGGCCCACCCGCCTCAGCGAACGCGACACGTCGGGTCTGATCCCTCAGGCCCTCCGGCTCTTCGAGGACCCCATGAATCACCTTCACCCCTCGGGCCGCCTCGTGCTCCTGGCGGCCGGTCTCGGGCTCACCGTGTGGGCCTGGCTGACGTACCCGCTCGTCGACCACAGCTGGATCCCCTTCGTGCAGGTCGCGTTCTGGGCCCAGCTGCCGGCTGTGATAGCGGCGTTGTCCGAGCAGGCTCGACACCGGCGTACGACTCGGGCTGACGCTCTGGTCGCCGTGTTGCCGTCGTTCGTCGTCGTCGGCGTGCTCGTCAGCCTGCCCTGGCCGCGAGGCCGGGCCGCGACCGACCCAGAAGTGGTCATCGGTCTGACGATCATGGTCTGGGGCTGGCTGCTGCTCGGTCTGCTCGGAGCCGCGGCACTCGGCGTGCTCGGGTGGCCGGCCCCTCGGCACCGTCGGAGTCGGACCCGGTTGATCGCCGGGCTCGCGACGTTTCCGACGGCGGTCGGGCTGGGGCTGACCATGCCGGTCGTCACGGCAGGCCTCCTCGGGAGCAACCACCTCGAGCTGCGGGAGCAACTGCACGCCCTCACCGCCGGATACGGCGACCCGACAGCGAGCCGGATGGTCGGCGCGTACGCGCTGCTCTTCGTCCTGCTCGCCACGACCAGCCTCCTCGGCCGGTCCGCAGAACCATCAGACCTTCTCATCCGCAAGGAGCTCCACCCGTGTCCAAATCCACCTCCGCAGTCAACGCCGACCGTCGAAAGCTGGCCCGCGAGGCCCAGCTCCGCGAGGCCGCAGCCGCCAAGCGGCGCCGTACCCTGATCCAGATCGCCGTTGTCGGCACGGTGGCCGTGGTGGTCATCGGCATCGTGACCACCGCGGTGATCATCGGCAGCCGGCAACGCTCGCAGACCACGCCCAGCGCCAACGCGACCGTCACGGTCGGCACCAGGCAGGTTCCCTTCGCCATCGACGGCTCGGCGGTCCGAGTCGGACCGGCCGACGCCAAGGCCAAGGTCGACCTCTGGGTCGACTACTCCTGCCCACACTGCCAGGAGTTCGAGGCCACCAACTCCGAGGCGCTGAACTCCCTGATTGCCGGCGGAGACGTGTCGGTCAGCTATCACAACATCCAGGTCGACACCGACTACGCCCTCGAGGCCGGCAGCGCCGCGGCGTGCGTGGCCACCCATGACCCGAATGCCTGGGTCGGGTTCAACGCCACCCTGTACGCCAACCACAGCGAGACCACCGACGGCTGGACCAGTTCCCAGTTCAAGGACTTCGCCGCTCAGCAGGGTGTGAACGCCGAAGCACAGACCTGCATCAGCTCTGGTCGCTACACCGGTTGGATCACGTCCAACACCGCCGACGCCGCGAAGAACGACGTGAGCGGTACACCCACCATGTTCTTGAACGGCGTGAAGTCAGAGACGCTGTCGGGACAGGCCCTGGTCGCCAAGGTGAACGAACTTGCCGGACGCTGATCTCGACCTGACCGACGAGGAGGCGGCCGGGTCCGGACATCCGGTTGGGCCGGGTCGGGGGTTACCCATCGTGCTGATCGTGGGCGGCGCGCTGGGGCTGCTGGCGGCGATGGTGCTGACCATCGACCGGATCCGGCTGCTGCAGAACCCGGACACCCAGCTCGCCTGCAACATCAGCCCGTTCATCGCGTGCGGCCCGGTGATGCAGTCGCGGGCCGGTGAGCTGTTCGGGTTCCCCAACCCCCTGCTCGGCATCATCGGGTTCACCGTCGTGGTCACGACGGGCATGGTGTTGCTGGCCGGCGCGACGCTGCGGCGGTGGTACTTCCGGGGCCTCCAGGTCGGCGCGCTGGCTGCGGCGGTGTTCATCACCTGGCTGCAGACCCAGAGCCTGTACGTGATCGGTGCGCTCTGCCTGTGGTGCCTGCTCGTCTGGAGCGTGACCATCCCCGTGGTCGTCACGGTCACCCTGCACAACCTGGCCGCCGGTCACCTCGGCGGGCGCCTCGTCGCGCTGGGACGCCGGCTCCAGCCGTACGCGGTCACGGTTGTCGCCGTCTGGTACCTCATCGTGATCGCGGCGATCGCGCTCCGCTTCTACCGGGAGTTCGCCCTGTTCTGGTTCGGTGTCGCACTTTGAGCTGGATCCTGCAGGCCGAGCGAGTCGTACGGCGCCGACCGACCAACCGACCGACCGACCGACCGACCCGGAAAGATACATCTGGACGACGACGCTTGCGGTGTCGGCTGGCCGACCGTCCTGCGGTCGCAGACGAATCAGGTGAAGACATCGGGATCCGCACGATGTCCCACACCAGCAGGTCAGCGTGAACAACGACAACCCCACCCACCCCGAAGCCGACGCCAACGAGCCGACCTCGGTCTCCATGCCGCCCGCAGCCTCAAGATGTGGGGCCTATCGACCCTGGGTTCCTGCGGGCGCGGCGGTACGCCAGAGGGTTTGGGCGTAGTCGCCGTTGCCGAGGGTCAGGGTGCCTCGGTTGGTGACCAGGTTGATGTAGCCGTGGGTGGTCCGCCACAGGAAGACTCCCGGGCTGGGTTGTCGCAGGTTCCAGGGGCTGTGGGTTTCGAGCCGGTGGGGGTTGCGGCTCATCGGGCCGAGGTTGTCGGGTCGGGTCTGGCCCGGCGGCCCACCGTCATCTTTGGTCCGGTAGGGCTGGGTGTGGTCCAGGTCGACGTGGCGGGACTCGGCGCCGCCGTAGGGGTAGATCTCGTACGGATGGTTCAGCACGACCTGTTCGCGGACCCGGTGGGGGATCTCGTAGCTGTCGACGGGGGTGATATCGGGGTCGATGACGGGTTTGATGGTGAGGTGGGTGCCGGCCAGCAGCTCCCGCAGCCGGGTCAGCAGGACCGGTCCGACGGTCTCCAGCCGGGCGATCCC
>DATDBS010000047.1:0-30407 GCA_036524735.1 Propionibacteriaceae bacterium | reverse complement strand
TTCGTGCTGGTCGACACGGCGTCGATCCGCGGTCCTCTGCCTCCGGGCGGGCTCCGGAGTGCGCTGCGGGAGGCTGGTTTCGCCGTACGCCGAGGCGAGACCTTCCCCGGATTGGGACCGGACTGGATCCGGATCGCCGTCCGCGACGCTGAGACGAGTCATGCCCTGGCCGCGGCCCTGTCGAGAATGGTCAACCCCACTCCGTGACCGTCCGGGAGGACCGTTGAGCTTCGTCGCGCCCCTCGACGTACGCGGTCGGAGGGTGCTGGTCTGCGGCGGTGGGCCGGCGGCGTACGCCGTGATCGGCTCCCTGCTCGAAGCCGGCGCGGTGGTCATCGTGGTCGACGCCGAGCCCGGTACGACGGTGCTCGACCTCGCCGAACGTGGCCTGCTCAGGCTGCACCAGCGGGCCTTGACCCGGGACGACCTCGACCTCGACGTCGCGCTCGTGGTTCCCGCGGCCGGCGATCTGGGCGTGGATGCGCAAACCGCTACGTGGGCCGTCGAGCGCGGCCTGGTCAGCGTCGCCGCCCCGACGCTCTCCTCGGTTGCCACCCGGACGCCAAGCGTTGGCTCGGTGACCCTGGTCGGCGGCGGCCCCGGTGACCCCGGACTGCTCACGGTGGCTGGACTCGACGCCGTGCGTACGGCTGACGTCCTGGTCTGCGACCGACTGGCCCCGCTCGCGGTGCTGGACCAGGCCCGACCCGGGGCGTTGATCATCGACGTCGGCAAGATCCCCCGCGGCGCCTTCACCCCGCAGGAGCAGATCAACGCGATCCTGGTCGAACACGGCCTGGCCGGCCGCACTGTCGTACGGCTCAAGGGCGGCGACAACTTCATCTTCGGCCGCGGCGGCGAGGAGTGGCAGGCGTGCGCTGCTGCCGGCGTACCGGTCCAGGTCATCCCGGGGGTGTCCTCCGCGACCGCCGCTCCCGCGCTCGCCGGCATTCCGCTGACTCACCGTGCGCTGACCCAGGGCTTCACCGTCGTCTCCGGGCACCTGCCACCCGGCGACCCCGGTTCCACGCTCAACTGGACCGCCCTCGCCCGCACCAACACGACCCTGGTCATCCTGATGGGGGTCGCCACCCTCGCCGCGATCACCGCTGAGTTGATCACCGACGGACTCGCCCCCGACACCCCCGCGGCGACCATCGCCGACGCGGGACTCCCGAGTCAGCGGACCGTCCGGGCCAGCGTCGCCGACATCGCCCGCATCACCGATGAGGCCGAGATCAAACCCCCAGCCGTCACCGTGATCGGCGCCGTGGCCGGGTTCGTACCCACTGAACCCACCTGATCTGATCGCTCAACACGCATTTCTGGGCGTCGAACAACAGGTCTCGACCACCACCCGCACCGCCTCAGTCGGAAATGCGGGTTCGATCTCCAGCATTGCTTTGGTTCATGCATATTTCTCAGTCGAGAGCTGATATCCAAGGCAATTTTGTTCACTCCAATTCCCAACCGGAAGTATTGACTCGGGCGAACGCGATCAATAACGTGAAACTGCGCGTGTACCCGGGGCCCAAGATCGCAGAATCCCTATCGAAAGGAATGACCGCTCATGCTCACCTCGAAGAAGGCCGCGCGTCTTGTCCTGGCTGTCGGAATCGCCGGTGCGGGCCTCGCATTCCCAGTTTCGGCTTCGCTCGCTCACGCCGACGCCGGAGGTAATGACGACCTGCAATTCTGTCGCAGCATCTCAGATTCCTACCTGGGAAACATCATCGGCCCGTGCACAAGCTTTTTCCGAAGCCACGACAACAACGCTGCTGCGACCACAGCGTATTTCTGTAAGACCGTGTTCGTGCCCGAGGGCTATTTCGCGACGGTCGGGGAGTGCGTGTCCAGCGGCGGCTTGTGACAAGGCGAGTAGTCGGCCCTTCGAAAGGGTCAAAGAGGACCTGCCCCGTCCCGGGGAAGACACTCGTCGTTTGTTTCGTCAGTTTTCGCGTCCGAATTGATCGACGCCCGCTGAGTGGACCGAAGTGGTTGCCCCCGGACCTGACCGGACAGCCATTCCGGCCCACTCGAGGGGCCGCTCAACCCCGCGAGTAGAGAGTCCGCACGATGTCCTCGATGGCGGGCTCCTCGAGCGTCAGGTCGCGTACCTCGACCTGAGCCGACACCGCGGCCAGCACTCGGGCGGCGGTGGTCTGTTCCGGCGAGAAGGCCAACCGCTGGCGCAGGCCGTCGAGCTCGCTGCCGACGTGTTCGGCGCCCTCGACCCGTAGTCGGGGCGCCGGTTCGAGCAGGTCGACGACCAGTACCCGACGCAGGGCAACCCGCTCGGTCAAGGCGGACAACGTGCCGTCGAAGGCGAGCCGCCCCTGGTCGACGACGAGCACCCGCTCGCAGAGGCGTTCGATGTCGCTCATGTCGTGCGTGGTGAGCAGCAGAGTCGTGCCGTGGTCGGCCCGTTCGGCGACGAGGAACTGCCGCAGTCGTTCCTTGCTGATCATGTCGAGCCCGATGGTGGGCTCGTCGAGCACCAAGAGCTTGGGTCGGTGGACGAGCGCCGCGGCCACCTCACCGCGCATCCGCTCGCCGAGCGAGAGCTGGCGTACGGGGGTGTCCAGGAACGCGCCCAGCCCGAGCCCGGCGATCAGCTGGTCGATCCGGGGTTGCGCCCGGGCCAGTGGGAGGCGGTGGATCGCGGCCAGGATGCGGAACGACTCACGCAGCGGCAGGTCCCACCACAGCTGGCTGCGCTGACCGAACACGACGCCGAGGTCACGGGCCAGCCGGCGCCGGTTCGGCACGGGCTCGAGCCCGCAGGTCCGCAGCCGCCCCGAGGTCGGGACCAGGATTCCGGTGAGCATCTTGATCGCCGTCGACTTCCCGGCGCCGTTCGCCCCGATGTAGCCGCACGCCTCGCCCGCCTCGATCCGCAGGCTGATCCCGTCGACGGCGAGGACCTCGCGCCGCGTACGCCGGAACCGGCCGGCCTTCTGGTGCACGACGAACGAACGTCGAAGGTCCTCGAACTCGATGATCGGCTCTCGCGGGTCGGTGGAGCTCACGTCATCAGCCTCCCGCACCGGTGAACCTCCGGATGCCCGTTCGCCAGGCGAGTGCGGCCAGCAGCCACGCCCAGACGGCGAACAGCGGCGCGAACCAGCCCAGCCAGGCCGGCAGGAACCGCGGACCCTCGAGTCCCAAGATCAACAGTGTCGGCAGGTAGGCGGTGACCGTCGCCGGCACCACGAACGTGAACAGCACCCGCAACGGAGCGAGCAGCACGCTCCCGGGCAGCTGACCGGCGTACGCCCCGCCGTAGACGAAGCTCGACGTGAACTCGGCCCCGTCGACGATGAAGAACTGGATCCCGCCGGCGATGGCGAACAGCGCGCCGTAGATCGCGGCCCCGACGACCGGCGTGACCACGAGCAGGTAGACGACTCCGGGCGACCACACCAGGTCGAGGCTGATCAGCGCGACGGCCAGGATGACCAACCCGATCAGGGTCCGCCCGATCCGGCGCAGCTGCAGGTCGGAGGTGATCATCTGGGCCATCAGCGGCATCGGGCGGACCAGGAACGCCTCCAGCCGACCCATCCGCAGGTACGTCGGGATCGCGTCGAGCTGGCCGAAGACGAGGTCGGCGAGGGAGAAGCCGACGTTGCCGAGCGCGAAGACCAGGGCCGCCTGACGCAGGTTCAGCCCGCCGAGCACGGGCACGTTGGTGAGGAGCACGTAGATCTCGGTGAACTCCAAGATGCCGAGCAGGAACGCGTTGAGGACGTTGATCGCGAAGCTCGACCGGTAGGCCAGCTGGCTGCGGATCCGCGATCCGAGCAGCACCCGATAGCTCTGCCAGGCGGTCAGCTCAGCCACCCTGCACCACCAGCCGGCGGGTCGCCCGCCCGAGCACGACCCGCGCCAAGGCCACCAGGCCGGCAAGCCAGCCGAGCTGCACGCCGATGACTCCGAGCGCCTCGACGCCCAGCACCCGCCCCGACATCACATCGATCGGTGACTGGAACATGGCGGGGAACGGCGACGCGAAAGCGATGGTCTGCAGCCAGCCCGGGAAGATGTGGACCGGGACGTAGAAGCCGCTGAGCAGGCCGAGCAGGACGACGTACAGGTTGACGTAGCCCTGGATGTCGAGGGTCCAGAACGCGATCAGGTTGACCAGGAACCGCAGGGTGAAGCTGATCGAGACGCCGACGACGAGACTGAACAAGCCGAGCGGGTACGCCGTCCACGACGCCGGCAGTGCCACTCCCACGACCAGCGCCCCGATCAGAAACGGCGGGATACCGCGAGTCGGCAAGGCGAAGGCGGCCCGGCCGAGGTCGCGCGCCCACCAGGACAGCTGCAGGTCGACCGGTCGGGCCAGGTCGACGGCGATCTCGCCACTCTTGACCCGGTCGGCGATCTCGGTCCAGCCGTACATCACGATCGGCGACAGGAAGGCCTGACCGAGCCAGACGTACGTCGACGCCTCCTGGATCGTGTAGCCCGCCATCACCCCACCGGCCGTGGTGATCGCCGCGATCAGCACGCTGACCCGGATGAATCCGAAGACGGAGTTGGTGAAGACGCCGGCGAGAATGGCCAAGCGATAGGTGCTGTACCGGGCGAACTCGGCCTTGGCGAGCTCGACGTAGGTACGCACAGTCGTTGGACTTTACGCCGCCTGGTCCGGGTCGGCCGTGGTGTGGCTCCGGGAGAGGGTCAGACCGACCAACCGGGACACGATCAGGGCGACGTACGCCAGCCCGGCGAGCTGCTCGATCATGACCACCGAACGGGAGTGCGCAGTGATCGGGACGACGTCGGACAGCCCGGTGCTCGACAGGTTGGTGAAGCTGAGGAAGAGCAGCTCCATCCAGGTCCGCTGGTCCTGCGGGTTGACCGCGGCGATGAAGCAGCCCGGTTGAGCGATCTGCAGGATGACGAACAGGTACGCGAAACCCCACGCGACCAGGGTGAACGTGGCACCGACGGCGTACAGCTCGTCGGTGGTCACCCGCCGGTCGGCCAACATGTAGACCATCAGGCTGCCCGCGGCGATGAAGTAGAAGAGGGCGTGGAACGCGGCCGAGAGCAGCTGGAGCGTGGGGCTGTGGCTGAGCGCGTCGGCGATGGCCAGGGCGGATCCGATCACCGCCAGGGCGACGACCAGACCGGTGGGGACGGGGGCCTTGCGGACGGACATGATCGCCAGCGTCAGCACCACCGCACCGAAGACCTCGAACAGCCCCCGGCCGAGCTGGGTGCTCTCCATGAACGGATAGAGGAGCACCCCGAGCAGCTGGACCACGAGCAGGATCGCCGACGGATGGGTGACGAGCTTGCGGCGCAGACCCGGCTTCACGAGAGGTGACCCTACCCCCAACCTCCCTCAGGAAACTGGCGACAGTTCCGGGGTTCACGGGCCGGAGAACCCCCATCTGTCGCCAGTTTCCGAGGGATCGGGGCGCGGGTCCGAGGTGCGATACAGTGCGAGAGTTCGCGGAGAATGCGGAAGCCGGTGAGATCCCGGCACGGTTGCGCCACTGTGAGAGCAGGCCGAGAGGTTCGCTCGAGTCAGACCCCTTCTCCGATGAGCTCCGTTAACGCGGGTCGCCCAAGCCCCAGGAGGAAAAATGTCCGAAGCCACCACCCACGCCCAGCCGGTCGCTATCGCCGCGCCGCCGTTCTCCCTCCGCCAGGTCCTGCCCTGGCTGATCTTCGCCGCGATGCTGCTCCTCGTGGCCATGTACTTCGTCTCCGCCGAAGAGGGCGCGACGTCCCTCATCGCCGGCAACGCGGTGCACGAGTGGACCCATGACGGGCGCCACCTCCTCGGTTTCCCCTGCCACTGAGCCCGGGACCGGGTCCTGACGTGGTTTCCGCACGCAATTTTCTGATCCGGGGGCTGCTCGCCGGATTGTTCGCCGGCATCGTGGCCTTCGGGGTCGCGTACGTCGTGGGTGAACCCTCGATCAACGCCGCCATCGCCATCGAGGAAGCCGGTTCGGCTGCCCCCGCCGAGGAGGCGGGTCACACCCATGCCGACGAGACGACCGAGCACAGCCACAGCGACGGCGGCGAGACCGTCGTGCCGCGGTCGCTGCAGTCGACCCTCGGCCTGCTCACCGCCACCGCCGTCGCCGGGGTCACCCTCGGCGGCCTGGCCGGGGTGCTGAGCGCGTTGGCGCTCGGCCGCTTCGGCGGGTTGGGTGCGCGGGCCACCACCCTCGCCGTCGCGGGGATCGGGTTCGTCACCCTCTACCTGATGCCGTTCGTGGCCTATCCGCCGAACCCGCCGGCCGTCGGTCAGTCCGACACCATCGCGCTACGGTCCGGCCTCTACTTCACGATGCTGGCCATCTCGGTGATCGCGGCCGTCACCGCGGTCGTCGTGGGTCGCAAGCTGGCCCGGACCTGGTCCGCGTGGTCGGCCGGACTGGCCGCCGTCGGCGGCTACCTCGTCGTGACGCTGGTCGCGATCGCCCTGCTACCGACGTACAACGAGGTTCCGGCCGGCTTCCCGGCCACCGTGCTCTACGAGTTCCGGGCGGCGAGCCTGGTCACCCAGTTCGCACTCTGGGGCGTCCTCGGGGTCACCCTGGCCGAGCTGGTCCACCGTCTGACCCGGCGCAATACGGGGCTGGCGGAGGCCAAGGTCTCGTACGCCGACGCGTCGTGATCACCGCTCCTTCCGCCGTCGCCCGGGCTGACGCCCTGGCCCGGCTCGATGCGCTGGCCAAGCCGACCGGCGCACTCGGACAGCTCGAGACCCTCGCCGCCTGGGTCGCCGGCTGCCAGGGTGAGTGCCCGCCGAGAACCTTCGATCGCGTACGCGCGGTCATCCTGGCCGGGGACCACGGAGTTTCGCTCGCCGGCGTCTCGGCCTACCCGCGCGAGGTCACCCCGGCCATGGTCCGAGTCTTCGTCGCCGGTCGGGCCGGGGCCAACGTGCTGGCCCGCCAGCACGACGTCGCTCTCAGCGTCTACGACCTCGCCGTCGACGACGACCTCGCCGGGCTGCCCGCGGCCGTCGGCCAGCACAAGATCCGCCGCTCGTCCGGGGCCATCGACACGGTCGACGCGCTCACCGCTGACGAGGTCGAGCGGTCGCTCGCCGTCGGCCGGCTCATCGCCGAGACCCAGATCGCGGCCGGCGCGGACCTGCTCATCCTCGGCGACATGGGGATCGGCAACACCACTCCCGCGACCGCCTTGATCGCCGCCACGTTCGGGGTCACGGCCGACGAGGTCGTGGGTCGGGGCACCGGGGTCGACGACGTACGGCTGACCCACAAGACCGCGGTCATCGACGCGGCCCTGAGCCGGGCCGGGGAACGCGTCGCCGACCCCATCGATCGACTGGCCGCCCTCGGTTCGGCCGACCTCGCCGCTGGCGTGGGCTTCTTGATCGCGGCCGCGCGGCACGGCGTACCGGTGCTCCTCGACGGCATCATCTCCGTCGCCGAGGTGGCCGTGGCCGAGGACGTCGAGCCCGGCGTCGTGGCGTGGTGCGCCGCTGGACACCGTTCGACCGAGCCGGCCCAGCAGCTCGCCCTCGACAAGCTCGGGCTGACCCCGATCCTCGACCTGGGCCTGCGGCTCGGCGAGGGCACCGGCGCGCTGGCCGCGTTGCCAGTGCTGCGTTCGGCCGTCCTGCTGCTGCGTGAGATGGCCCTGCTGGCCGACCTCGCGCCCGACGCCTGACCCTGATGCGGTTTCCCGGCCTGCGGTTGGCCGTCGGCACCTTGACCGTCATCCCGGTCGGGCCGCTGCCCGAGATCGACCCGCTGATCGCTCGACGGGCCATGCTGCTGGCCCCGCTCGCCGCGCTGCCGTTGGCCGGGGCCGCCGGACTCGCCGGCGGGCTGGCGTCTTGGTTCGGGCTGCCCGCCCTGGTCGTCGGCCTGTTGATGGTCGCGGTGCTCGCGGCCGGCACCCGGGCGATGCACCTCGACGGGCTCGCCGACACGGTGGATGGACTCGGCTCGGGCTGGGACCGGGAGCGGGCCCTGGCCGTGATGAAGCGCGGTGACGTCGGTCCGATGGGCGCGATCGCCCTGATCCTGGTCCTCGGGTTGCAGGCCGCCGCGCTGGGTGATCTGGTCCGCGGCGCCGGTGGTGCGTTGACCGCGGTGCTGCTCATCTGCGCCGCTCGGGTCGCGCTGACCGTGGTCTGCCTGCGCGGTACGCCCGCCGCACGTCCCACCGGACTCGGCGTCGTGGTGGCTGGCACCGTGACCCGTCGGGATGCTGCTCTGAGCTGGCTGGGGATGCTGGTGGTCCTCACCGTGGCGCTCGGTCTGAGATCGGCGTGGTGGCTGGGCGTGCTGGCGACCCTGATCGCGCTCGGACTCGTCGTGGCGCTGGTCCGGCACTGCGTACGCCGGTTTGGCGGGGTCACCGGGGACGTGATGGGGGCCGCGATCGAGGTCGCGCTGACCGTGATGCTGTTGGTCTGCGTGGCGCGGTGATCCCGTCCTCAGAGCATCAGCACCCGACCGGCCACGACCAGGTGGACCTGGTCGCTGACCGCGGCGACCTCGGCGTTCGTACGGCCGAGCAGGTCGGTGAAGATGCGGCCGGACCGGTGCTCGGAGACCAGGCCCCAGCCGACCTCGTTGGTCACGGCGACGGTCAGGGAGGTGCGGGCACCCCACGCCTCGACCAGGCCGGCCAGCTCCTCATCGAAACGGCTCCGCCAATCACGCAGCGGCTGGTCCCAGGTCTCCCAGGCGTCGATCGTCGCGGTCAGCCAGGTGCCGAGGCAGTCGACCAGGACAGTCCCCTCGGTTCCTCGAAGCGCGGCGGCGACATCGCGGGTCTCCACCGTGGACCAGTGGGGCGGCCGCCGGAGCTGGTGCTCCGCGACCCGGGCCGCCCATTCGGGGTCAGCGACCGGATCGGGCACTGCGCCCGGCGCGACGTAGGTGACGCCAGGCTCGTCCGCGAACAGGTGCTCCGCGTGCCGGGACTTGCCGGACCGTACGCCGCCGGTGACCAGGATCTTCGATGTCATCGGGGCTGACTCTAGTGGCGGGCCTCGCCTTGGGTTACGCGGCTGACGCCGTGCTCGGTGACCCGCGACGCAGACATCCGGTCGCCGGGTTCGGGCAGCTGGCCGTGACCCTGGAGCGGCAGTCGTACGCCGATGCGCGTGGCCCTGGGGTGGTCCACGTCGGTGCGCTCGTGGGCGCGACGGTGGGGCTCGGTGTCCTGCTCGAACGACTCAGCGCGGGTCGGCCCGTGCTGCGGGTGCTGGTCGTAGCCACGTCGACCTGGGCCGTGCTCGGGGGGCGGTCGTTGCGCCGGGAGGCCTCGATGATCGGTGAGCAACTGGCGACCGGAGACTTGCCGGCCGCCCGGAGCCAGGTCCGGAACCTGGTCGGCCGGGAGACCGCCGACCTGTCCGCCGACGAGGTCGCCCGGGCCGCGCTGGAGTCGGTGGCCGAGAACACCTCCGATGCGGTCGTCGCCCCACTCCTGTGGGGGGCCGTGGTCGGCGTACCGGGGCTGCTCGGCTACCGCGCGATCAACACCCTGGATGCGATGATCGGCCACCGCTCGCCCCGCTACCTGCGGTTCGGTTGGGCGGCGGCCCGACTCGACGACGTCGTCAACTGGGTCCCGGCCCGGGTGGCCGGCCTGGCTGCGGCGGTCTGCGCTCCCCTCGTGGGCGGCTCGCCGGCGACGGCCGTACGCGTGGTCGTTCGGGACTCCGGGCAGCATCCGAGTCCGAACGCCGGGGTCGTCGAGGCGTCCTTCGCGGGGGCCCTGGGTGTACGCCTCGGCGGCCGCAACGTCTACCACGGGGCGAGCGAGGAGCGCGGCACCCTAGGCGACGGGCCCCCGGTGACGGTCGCCGACCTGGCCCGGGCCAATCGGTTGGCGGCGGCCACGTCGCTGGTCAGCCTCGGGGTGGCTGTGGCTGTCGCCTGGCTCCGAGGTCGTCGATGAGCGTGCTGATCCTGGGCGGCACCGCCGAGGCCCGGGCCCTGGCTGCGGTGCTGGTCGCCGACGGGGTGGACGTGGTGTCGTCGCTGGCGGGTCGGGTCTCACGCCCGGCCCTGCCCGCCGGTCGCGTACGCGTCGGCGGTTTCGGTGGCGTCTCCGGCCTCGCCGCCTATCTGGTCGCCGAACGGGTCGACGCCGTGATCGACGCCACCCATCCCTTCGCCGCCCAGATCTCGGCCAACGCGGCCGGGGCGTGCGCCCAGACGTCTACCCCGCTCGTCCGGCTGGAACGCCCGGGCTGGTGTGAGCACCCCGGCGCGTACGGCTGGACCTGGGTGGCCGATCTGGACGCGGCGCGGGAGGCGACGCCTGAGGCGAGACGACCGTTCCTGACCACCGGCCGTCAGTCGCTGGGCGCGTTCCTGAGCTGGGCGGACCGCGACGTCCTGGTCCGGGTCGTCGATCCACCGGAGGTACCCCTGCCCTCGCGCTGGACGATCGTCCGGTCCCGCGGCCCCTACGACTACGCCGCCGAGCGTCGGCTCCTCGAGGACCACCGCGTCGATGCGCTGCTGACCAAGGACTCCGGCGGCGAGCACACCGCCGCCAAGCTGGCCGCCGCCGATGACCTCGGCATCCCCGTCGTGATCATCGAGCGTCCCCCGCGGCCCGACGTCCCGACCGTCCCCGACGTCGAGGCCGCACTGCAGGCGTACGCCGCCCTCCCCCGCCGCTGACCCCGGGTCCCGGGCTTCGCGTCCCGGGTTTCGGGTTTCGGCTCCGCATCCCGGGCTGCACGTCGTATCGCGCCAGTGGGTGCCGAACGAGGTGGATACGGCCCGGATCGCGTACGTCCTGCACCCACTGGTGCGAAACGTGGCCCAGGCGACGTCAACACCCCAGCCGGCCAGACTCGAACCGGACCCCGCTACCGCCTCGAACCCTCAGTCGACGGACTTGGCTCGCCGCGGGCGCGATCCTGGCTCGTCGACCACGATGGCCTCGAACAGGTCGCCGAGGTTGTCCAGGAAGGTGTCGACGGCGGCGCGATCACGCTCGTCCAGCTCGCTGTAGCAGTCCCAGATCTGTACGCCCAGCGGGGCCAGGAGGCTCGCCACCTGACCGACGGACTCGGGCACGGTGGCGATGACCGTGCTGCGGCGATCGGTAGGGTGCGGCTGACGTGACACGTGACCCGCACTGATCAACCGGTCGATGACGAAGGTCGCCGCCGCTGAGGTGACCCCCAGCTGAGCGGCCAGCCGGGACGGCGTGACCTGGCGCTCGCGGCTGATGATCTCCATCGCCAGCAGGTCGGTGTGATTGAGGTCGAGCTGAGCGCCGAGCCGGCGCTCCACCCCCCGAAAGAGGGTCATCATCCGACGAACCCGGTTCACCACCGGAGGCGGTCCCGACGGCGACGGCGCCGAATCGTCCCACTCCTCGCTGGCCATGTGCAGATCCTACAACTCGTGTGTATCTTATTTTCTGTAACAATCTTTGTAGGACATTGGATGGAGACCCCGTGAACCTGCTCGCCCGGATCGAGACCGGTCGCGTCAGCGCCTGGCTGTGCCTCGTCGTCACCCTCCTGGCGGCGGGGGCCGTGTTCGGGTTGGTGCCCAGCGCGGACGGCAGCAAGGCGCCGGCCCCCTCGGCTCCAGCCACGTCCCAGTCGGCTCAGGTCACCGCGCTGCTGGCCCAGTTCCCCAACGCCGACCAGACGGCGGCTCTCCTCGTCTTCTCCCGCCCGGACGGTGTGAACCAGACCGTGCTCAGCGACCAGGACCAGACGGCCATCACCGGTCGGGTGAGCGCCCTGGCGGAGATCTCGTTGACCCCTCAGGCCGTACGCCCCCAGTTCAGCGACGACAAGACCGTCGCCGTGGCTGTCGTCCCGTTGACGTCGGAGTCCGACTCCGAGCGGCTCGTCGCGCAGGCGGACCGGATCCGGGCGACCGCCAACGAGGGCCTGCCGGACGGGCTGCGAGCTCAGCTCACCGGCCCGCTCGGGTTCCAGGCCGACACGTCGAACGCATTCGCCGGGGCGGACGTACGGCTGCTGGTCATCACCGCCGCTGTGGTCGCGGTGCTGCTGATCGTCACCTACCGCAGCCCGCTGCTGTGGCTCGTCCCTCTCGCGGTGGTGGGGCTGGCCGACGGACTGGCCCGAGTCGTGGTCGGGGCGGTCGCCGAACGCTTCGACATCGCGGTGGACGCCTCCACGCTCGGCATCTTGTCGGTGCTGGTCTTCGGTGCCGGCACGAACTACGCCCTGCTGCTGATCGCCCGCTACCGCGAGGAGCTGCTCCGCCAACCCGACGGCCGGGCCGCGATGCGTACGGCGGTCACCGGCGCCGGGCCGGCGATCCTGGCCAGCGGCACCACCGTCATCCTCAGCTTGCTGACTCTGCTCTTCGCCTCCCTCGCTGGGAACCAGGCGCTGGGCGTCGCCTGCGCCATCGGCATCGCCATCGCACTCGCTTTCGCCATCTTGGTGCTGCCCGCCGCCATGACCGTCTGCGGTCGGGGCCTGTTCTGGCCCTTCGTGCCCCGGGTGATCGAGGCGCACCGCGCGCTCGTCAAGACCTCGTTCTGGACCCGGGTCGGGGACCGCGTATCCCGCCGACCCGCCTGGGTCGCCGCCGGGGCGATCGTCCTCGTCGGCGTGTTCTCCCTCGGCCTGTCCGGCGCCACGATCGGTCTCGCCCAGACCGAGCAGCTCGTCGGCAACCCCGAGTCGGTCCAGGCCCAGAAGACGCTGACCGCAGCTTTCCCGGCCGGCTACGGGAGCCAGACCACCGTGCTCACCCCCACTGGAGCCACCGCCGACGCCACCTCGATCGCCGAGACGGTTCCGGGCGTCGACGCCGTACGCCCGGGAGACTCCGCCGCCGGCTACACCGAACTCTCGCTCACCCTGGCCGGAGCCCCGCAGAGCGACGAGAACCAGGCCACGATCGAGGCCCTGCGTACGGCGTACGGCCAACAGTCCGGTGAGCTCGCCCGCACCCTGGTCGGCGGCAGCGACGCCACCGCCTTGGACGAGGACACCGCGGCCGCCGAGGACCGGGCCCTGATCATCCCGCTCATCCTGGGCGTCGTCTTCGTCATCCTGACGATCCTGCTGCGCTCGCTGGTCGCCCCGGTGCTGCTGATCGCCAGCGTCGTCGCGACCTACTTCGCGAGCCTCGGGGCGGGGAACTGGCTGTTCCAGAACGTGCTCGGCTTCCCGGCCTTCCAGACCCAGGTGGTCCTCTACGCGTTCCTGTTCCTCGTCGCGCTCGGGGTGGACTACAACATCTTCCTGACCACCCGAGCCCGGGAGGAGCGGGAAACCCTGGGGGCTCGTCGAGGGATGCGTGAAGCCCTCACCCGCACCGGCGGGGTCATCACGAGTGCCGGGATCCTGCTCGCGGCCGTGTTCGTGGTCCTGGGGGTCCTGCCCGTGGTCGCGCTCGCCCAGATCGGGACCATCGTCTGCTTCGGGGTGCTGCTCGACACCCTGGTGATCAGGACGCTGCTGGTGCCGGCGCTCGCGTTCCTGCTCGGCGAGCGGTTCTGGTGGCCGGCCCGTCACCCGTCCACCCCTACCGTCCCCTCCATCCCGGCCGCCCCCTCCATCCCTTCGTCAGGCCAGTGACGCTTCCCAGGCCCGGTGCAGACCGGCGTACCGGCTCTCGGGTCGGCTGATCAGGTCCGCGGGTGACCCGTCCTCGACGATGCGGCCGTGTTCCATGACCAGCACCCGGTCCGCGATCTCGACGGTGCTCAGCCGGTGGGCGATGATCACCGCGGTCCGGTCGAGCAGGACGGTCTGCAGCGCCTGCTGGACGAGCCGCTCGCTGGGGATGTCGAGGCTCGAGGTGGCTTCGTCCAGGATCAGCACCGCCGGGTCCGCCAGGAAAGCGCGGGCGAAGGTGACCAGCTGGCGTTGCCCGGCCGACAGCCGGGCGCCGCGCTTGGCCACGTCGGTGTCGTAGCCCTGCGGGAGGGCGGAGATGAAGGCGTCGGCCCCGACCGCCTGAGCGGCGGCGCGGATCTCCTCCCGCGTCGCCGAGGGCCGCCCGAAGGCGATATTGTCCGCGACCGACCCGTCGAACATGAAACCCTCCTGGTTGACCAGGACCACCGCCCGGCGCAGGTCGCGGTCGGCCAGATCGCGCAGGTCGACCCCGTCCAGACTCACCCGGCCATGGTCGGGATCGTGGAACCGCGCCATCAGCTTGGCCACGGTCGTCTTGCCGGCCCCGGTCGTACCGACCACGGCGACCGTCTGTCCCTCAGGGATCTCCAGGTCCAGGTCGCTCAGCACGGGCCGACCGGGCTGGTAGCCGAAGTCCACGTCGGCCAACCTGAGCTCACCGCGCGCGTGCGGCAACGCCACCGGGTCCTTCGACTCGACGACGGTCGGTTGCTCCTCGAGCACCCCGGACATCTTCTCCAGGGCCGAGCTGGCCGACTGGAACGTGTTGAAGAACTGGCTGACCTCCTGCATCGGCTCGAAGAAGAGCCGCAGGTAGAGCAGGAAGGCAGCGAGTACGCCGACCGTCATCTCGCCGTCGATGACCCGCAGACCGCCGTAGATCAGCACCAGCCCGATGGTCAGGTTGCCGACGAGCTTGACCCCGGGCATGAAGATCGCGACCAACCGGAACGCCTGGACGTTGGCGTCGCGGTAGTCGGTCGACACCTCCGTGAAGATCTGGGCGTTGCGCGGCTGACGACGGTACGCGGTGACCGCCCGGATGCCGGTCATGGTCTCGATGAACTGCACGATGACCAGCGCCGCGGTCCCCCGGACCCGCCGGTACGTCGTGGTCGTGCGGCGGGCGAACCACCGGACGAGCAGCAGCAGCACCGGGAAGCAGATGAGGCAGACCGCACCGAGCTCGAGGTCGAGGGTGAGCAGCAGGATCGCGACCCCGACCATGGTCAGCGCAGCACTGACCAGCCCGTCGAAGCCGCCGGTGAGGAGCTCGGCGAAGGCGTCGATGTCGTTGGTCAGCCGCGACACCACCCGGCCGGTCGTGTAGCGGTCGTGGAACCGGACGTCGAGACGCTGGAAGTGGGTGAACAGCCGCCGCCGCAGCTCGAGCAGGATCTGTTGGCCGACCCGTCCCGAGACCCGCAGGAAGAAGACGCGGGTCATCGCCTGGATCGCGACCGCCCCGATCATCAGGCCCACGATCTCGAACAGCACGGTCGGTGGTCCACCCGCCTGCAGGGGTGGGATGCCGTGGTCGATCCCCCGCTGGACCAACCACGGGATGGACAACCGCGCACCGTTGACGACCAGCACGGCCAGCACGAGCAGAGCGATCCACCGCCCGTACGGACGGAGCAGGTCACCCAACAGGCGACGGCTCCGATGCCGGACGAACTCAGAACCCTCTCCGGTCAGGTCGGTGTCCTCGGCGGCCACGCCGCGCCAGGTTTCGAGACTCATCGCGAGACCCCCGCCCGGTCGTCGTCCTCGTCCAGCTCGCTGGTGTCCCACTCCGCTGCGGCGTCTGACTCGCCGGGGTCGCAGTCGGCGGCCAACAGCTCCCGGTACGCCGGCACCGTCGCCAGCAGCTCCGCGTGGGTCCCGACGTGGGTGATCGTGCCGCCCTGCAACAGAGCGACCCGGTCGGCCAGCAGCACGGTCGAGGCCCGGTGCGCGACGACGACCCCGGTGACCCGGGCCAGCACCCGCCGCAGCGCCTCCTCGACCAAGGCCTCGGTGTGGATGTCCAGGGCGGACAGGGTGTCGTCGAGGATCAGCACCTTCGGCTTCGCCAGCACGGCCCGGGCCAGAGCCAGGCGCTGCCGCTGACCGCCCGACAGGCTCATCCCCTGCTCGCCGATCCGGGTGTCCAGACCCCAGGGCAGGTCCCGCAGGAAGTGCGCCTGGGCCACCTCGATGGCGTCGTCGATGTCGCGGTCACTCGCATCCGGACGTCCCAGGGTGAGGTTCTCCCGGGCCGACATCGAGAACAGGGTGGGATCCTCGAACGCCATCGCGACCACGGTGCGGAGCTGGTCGATCGGCAGCTCGCGGAGGTCGACCCCGTCCAGACGGATGGCGCCCCCGGTGACGTCGAAGAGACGCGGGACCAGGGCCGTCAGGGTGGTCTTGCCCGAGCCGGTCGCCCCGACCAGGGCGATCGTCTCGCCGGGCGCGATGTCGAGCACGAGGTCGTGCAAGGTGTCGGTCTCGGCGTCCGCGAACCGGAAGGAGGCATGGTCGAAGGTCAGTCGACCCTGGACCTGCGCCAGCGGTCGGTCGCCGTCGGGGATCTCGTCGTGGGCATCGAAGATCTCCCACACCCGGTCAGCGGCGGTCATCGCCTCTTGGCCCATCGAGAGCAGGAATCCGAGCGAGGCCACCGGCCAGACCATCGACAACATCAAGGTGATGAAGGCGACGAGGGTGCCAAGCGTCACGGCTCCGGTGCCCACGGCGTACGCACCGACCCCCAGCACGACGATCAGGGTCAGGCTGGGCACGATCTCCAGGAACGTCCAGAACAGCGAGCTCAGCCGGACCCGCTCCAGCGAGACGTTGCGCAGTCCGGTGCTCCGCCGATCGAAGGTCTCGGCGAGGTGGCTGGAGCGGCCGAATGCCTTGATGACGCGCAACCCGTACGCCGACTCCTCGGCCGTGGAGGCCACGTCGCCGGTCTGGTCCTGGATCGCCCGGGTCATGGTGGTGAAGCGCCGTTGCAACCGCAGGCAGATCCACACCACCGGCACCGTGCAGACCGCCACGACCAGGCCGAGCGGGGCGTACAGGTAGATCAGCACGGCGGTGGTGACGGCGATCTGGACGATGTTGGTGATCAGGAAGACGAGACCGAACCCGAGGAACCGGCGGATGGTCGACAGGTCGTTCATGATCCGCGACAGCAGCTGGCCGGACTGCCAACGGGAGTGGAAGGCCATCGGCAGACCCTGGAGCTTGGCGTAGAGATCGGTCCGGATGCCGAACTCGACCCCGTTGGTCGCTTTCGACACCGTCCACCGCCGGACGAAGATGACCAGCGCCTCGACCACGCCGAGCCCCAGCGCGAACAACCCGAGACTCCACAGACCAGCCCGATCGGCCTCAGCCAGCGGTCCGTCCACGACGCGTCGGGTGACCAGCGGGACCACGATGATGAGCACGATGCCGACCGCCGCCGACAGCCCCATCACCACGAACCGCCCGCGGAACGGTCGCAGGTAGGGACGCAGCCGCCACAGACTGGCGGTGGCGCGCCGGGGCGAGCTGGGCATGGGTGCGGGTCCTGACGTCGTACGGAACTAGAGGCCAACTATGCAACCGGTGCGGTCGTCGCGTCATTCCGTTTCTGGCGGGTCGATCTGGTTGTCTGCAGCCTCCCCTACGATGCTGACAAAACCATCTCGACAGGAGTGCCGCATGCCACAGCAGGTCCAAGGAGTCATCGCCCGGAGCAAAGGAGCGCCGGTTGAACTCGTCACCGTGAACATCCCCGACCCAGGTCCCGGCGAGGCCGTGGTCAAGGTGCTCGCCTGCGGCGTCTGCCACACCGACCTGCACTACCGCGAGGGCGGCATCGGCAACGACTACCCCTACCTGCTCGGCCACGAGGCGGCCGGGATCGTGGAGACGGTCGGCGAGGGCGTACGCGACCTCGAGGCCGGCGACTACGTGATCTTGAACTGGCGGGCCGTCTGCGGCAGCTGTCGGGCGTGCAAGCGAGGCCGCCCGTGGTACTGCTTCAACACCTTCAACGCCACCCAGAAGATGACCCTGGAAGACGGCACCGAGCTGTCGCCCGCGCTGGGGATCGGCGCCTTCCAGGACAAGACCCTGGTGGCGGCAGGCCAGTGCACCAAGGTCGACCCGGCCGCCCGGCCGGCTGCGGCGGGTCTGCTCGGCTGTGGCGTGATGGCCGGACTGGGTGCCGCCATCAACACCGGCCACGTGGGCCGCGGCGACTCCGTGGCCGTGATCGGCTGTGGCGGCGTCGGAGCGGCGGCGATCGCCGGCGCCAAGCTCGCCGGCGCGAGCAAGATCATCGCGATCGACGTCGACGACCGCAAGCTCACCACCGCCCTCGAGCTGGGGGCCACCGACACGATCAACTCCCGCAACACCGACGCGGTCGAGGGCATGCAGGCGCTGACCAACGGGTTCGGACCGGACGTCGTCATCGACGCCGTCGGTCGGCCCGAGACCTATCAGCAGGCCTTCTACGGCCGCGACCTCGCGGGCACCGTCGTGCTCGTCGGCGTACCCAACCCGGAGATGAAGCTCGAGCTGCCACTGATCGACGTCTTCGGCCGGGGCGGTTCGCTGAAGTCCAGCTGGTACGGCGACTGCCTTCCCGACCGTGACTTCCCGATGCTGATCGACCTCTACCTGCAGGGCCGGCTGCCGCTGGACGCCTTCGTCACCGAGGAGATCGGCATCGGTGACATCGAGGCCGCGTTCGAGAAGATGCACGGCGGCGGTGTGTTGCGGTCCGTGGTCATCCTGGAGAACAGCGACCGTGCGGGTTCTCGCGCGCCGGTGGGATCACCGGCATGACCGCCCGCATCGACCACGCCGTCACCTCGGGCACCTTCAGCCTCGACGGTGAGACCTTCGACGTGGACAACAACGTGTGGATCGTCGGTGACGACAGCGAGTGCGTGGTCATCGACGCGCCGCACGACATCGCGCCCATCGTCGCTCTGGTCGGTGAGCGCAAGGTGCTGGCCATCCTGTGCACCCATGCCCATGACGACCACGTGCGGGTGGCCCCGGCCCTGTCTGCCGCCGTGGGGGACGCGCCGATCCTGCTGCACCCGGACGACCTGCCCGTCTGGGCGCTGACCCACACCACGCCCCCGGACGGCGCCCTGTCCGACGGTCAGGAGATCCAGGTGGGCGGCACGACGCTGACGGTGATCCACACCCCGGGTCACGCCCCCGGCGGGGTCTGCTTCTACGCGAAGAGCCTCGCCACGGTGTTCACCGGCGACACCCTGTTCAACGGCGGTCCGGGCGCCACCGGTCGCAGCTTCAGCGACAAGGGGCTGCTGGTCCAGTCCATCACCGACCAGCTGCTCTCGCTCCCCGGTCAGACCATCGTGAAGACCGGTCACGGCGACGACACCACCATCGCCGCCGAGCGGCCGAACGTCCTGATCACGGAGGCGTAAGGCCCCCAGTCCACTTACCCCCACTTGTCTGAGGTCCCCCCATCAATAGGTGGGGGGACCTCGGACAAGTGGGGGGAAGTTGGCGGGCGGCTGGGAGCGCGCGGGACAATGACTCTCATGAGGTTGCTCTTGAGACTGCTCGCCAACGCTGCTGCCCTGGCGGTGGCCACCTTCCTGCTGTCCGGGATCACGCTGACGTCGCCGACCATGGGGAAGAAGATCTTCGCCCTGCTCGTCGTCGCGTTGATCTTCGGGATCCTGAACGCCATCGTCAAGCCGATCTTCACCCTGGTCACGGCGCCCATCGTGCTGCTCACCCTCGGGTTGTTCCTGATCGTGATCAACGCCTGCATGCTGCTGCTCACCTCCTGGATCTCCGACAAGGTGGACCTGGGCTGGAACGTCAGCGGGTTCTGGGTCGCGGTCGCGGGGGCCCTGATCGTCTCCCTGGTCAGCTTCTTGCTCAACGCCTTTCTGCCCGACGCCAACGAGAGGTCACGACGTGGCCGCCGCTGACCGTTCGGCGAGCGACCCGCTCAAGGTCGTCTTCGTCTGCTGGGGCAACATCTGCCGCTCTCCGATGGCCGAACGCGTCGCCGAGCGGGCCGCCGAGGAGGCGGGTCTGACCGGGGTCGAGTTCACCAGTGCCGCCACCAGCACCGAAGAGCTCGGTGCGCCGATCGACCGCCGGGCCGCGGCGGTCCTGCGGGAGCGGGGTTACCGGTCCGACGACCACCGGGCGCACCAAGTCACAGCGACCGAGATCGGGGCCGCCGACCTCGTCATCGCGATGGAGGACATCCACGTCACCAAGATGAGGGCGATGGCGCCCGACGCGACCAACGTCAGCCTGCTCACCGACTACGACCCCAACGCTGAGCCCGGTTCCGGGGTCCCCGACCCCTGGTACGGGACGCCTACCGGCTTCTACGGCACCCTCGCCGCCGTCGAAGCCGCGATGCCGGGTGTCCTGGAGAAAGTGCGCACCCTGCAAACCTGATTCTGCGACGCGGGTTGGCACAACAGGCCGGAAATCGGCCTCCGTCGGCTGACCAGCGTCGCAAAACCGGGTTTCTCGTCCGACCACCGCTCGAGGGAGAACCCTTGTCCACCCGTCTGCACGCCCGCCGCCTCGCCTGTTCAGCTCTGCTGTCAACCGTGCTGCTCGTCCTCGCCGGCTGCAGCTCCGGCGCCACCACGCCCGACCCCGATCCGACGCCGACCACGCCCACCGTGACCACAGCCCTGGACGACTACGTCGCCGCCGGGTCCGTCGAAGTGGCCAACCTCCGCTCGGTCGCGGTCAGCCGCGGGGGCCAGGTGCTGGCGGATCGCTACTACGACAGCTCCGCGGCCGAGTACATGGGCGTCGAGTCCGTGACCAAGAGCGTCATCTCCACCCTGGTCGGGGTGGCGCTGGCCGAAGGGAAGCTCACCAGCCTCGACCAGACCGTCGGCGAACTGCTGCCCCAGGACCGCGCGCTGATGAAGAAGGCCACCGCCGCGATCACGGTGCGCGAGCTGCTGACGATGAAGGCGAGCTGGGCCGAGCTCCCGGAGGGGACCACCATGGAGAGCACCGAGCTGGTACGCCGGGTCCTCCAGGTGGGACCGGACCAGATCGGCACGTTCAGCTACAACAACGTCGCGCCGCACATCCTGTCCGCCATCCTGGTGCAGGTCACCGGGCAGTCGACCCTGGACTACGCGCGGGCCAAGCTCTTCGACCCCCTCGGCATCGAGACGCGTCCGGCGTACGAGGGTCCGCTGGCCAGCCTCGACACCCCGAGCTACGCCGCCGCGACCTCCTTCACCTGGCTGGTCGACCCCGACGGGGTGCACGCCGGCTTCTCCTCGATCAAGCTGACCACCGGCGACATGCTGAAGCTCGGGCAGCTCTACCTCGACGAGGGGATGTGGCAGGGTCGCCAGCTCGTACCCGCCAGCTACATCGCTGAGGCGACCGCGCCCCAGCCGGGCGACTACGGCTACCTGTGGTGGTCACGCCCGATCGCCAACCATCCGGCGTACGAGGCCTTCGGCTCCTTCGGCCAGATGATCATGGTCGTCGAGGACCTCGATCTCGTCGTCGTCGCCAGCTCGCGACCCAGTGACACCGCGCCCCAGGATCAGGAGTACCTGATCCGGATGGTGGAGACGTACGTGGTGCCGAACCTCCCCGCCTGATCAGGCCGCTCAGGCCGGAGCCGGTACGACCAACGGCGCGACCACCCGACGGCGCGCGACCGCCAGCACGCTGCCGACCAGGCCGATCAGCAGCCAGGCGAGGAGCAGACCGGTGGGTCCGCCGGACGCACCGCTGTCGGTCACGATCGAGCGGAACCCCTCCAGCGCCGGGGTCAGCGGCAGCACGGGGAGCACCGCATCGAAGACCTCCGGGACGGCCCCCGTGATCGACCCGGCCGCCGCGGCGACGACCACGACCACCGAGACGAAGCGCCCGATCCCTCCGAACCAGGCGACCAGGGCCTGGTTGAGGGCCACGAACGCCAGTCCGGTCAGCAGCGCGAACCCGGCCAGCTGGGCGAGCTGCGCAGCGTCGAGCTTGAGCAGGGCCTGCAGCATCACGGTCAGCGCCAGGGCCTGGACCACCGCGATCACCGCCCCCGGGGCCAGAGCCTCAGCGGCGAGCCGCCAGGACGACTTCATCGACGAGAGCACCCGTCCGGAGATAGCCCGCACCACGAGGTACGTCGCCAGCCCCCCGATCCACAGGGCCAGCACGGCGAGCAGCGTCGTGGTCGCCACGTCGGAGAAGACCGAGGTCGCCTGCGGGGTGGTCACCGGGGTGGCCACCACCTCCGAGAGCTTCTCGCGGGTCCGCTCGTTGTAGGTCGGGATCTCCTTGGCCCCCTTCTCGAGGCCGTCCGCCAGCTTGGTCGTACCGTCGGCGAGCTTGTCGCCGCCGTCGGCCAGCTTGATCACGCCGGCGCTCAGCTTCTCGGTGCCCGTGGCCGACTGGCTGACGCCGTCGGTGTACTGGGCGATGCCGTCGCTGAGCCCCGCGGTGCCGGTGGCCAGCTTGGCCGCACCGGTGTCGAGCTGCTTGATGCCGGCCGCCAGCGGTTTCAGGCCGTCGGCGAGCGCGTCGGTCCCGTCAGCCAGCTGTGAGGCGCCCGAGATGAGGCTCCCGCCGGTCTTCGGGTCCTTGGTGCTCAGACCGCCGGCGGCACCGTCGAGAGCCTTGGCCGCTCCCTGGCTCCCGGCGTAGGTGGCGAGGTCCTTGGCGTACGCCCCGAACTGCTGGCCGGCCACGGTCAGACCCTGCTCGGCACCCTGCTCGCCGGCCTCCTGGGCGACCCCGCCGATGGTCTGCAGGACGACCTGGCACTGCGCCTCGGTCAGGGCCGGCTCGGTCGTCGGGCAGGTCGGGGCGGGCGCGTCGCTCGGCGGCAGAGCGGCGAGGGCCTTGCCCAGCGACTCCGCCGTCGGGGCGGTGGGCTGCTTCACCGATCCGGCGGCGTCGGCCTGCTTGCGCAGCTCGCGCTGGTAGGTCTTCAACCCACCGGCGATGCCCTCGGTGCCGTCGGCGAGCTTGCGAGCGCCGGCCGGCAGGGACGCCGTCTCCTCCGCGAGCGTGTGCACTCCGTCGGCGTACTGCGAGACGCCGGTGCTGAGCTCGTCGGCTCCAGAGGCGAGGTCCTTGCCGCCGGTGCTCAGCTGACCGAGCCCATCGGCCAGCGCCACCGTGCCGTCGGAGGTCTGGTTGATGCCCTTGGCCAGGGAGGTGGTGCCGTCGGCGAGCTTCCCGGCGGCGTCGGCGACGGTGGCGAACTGCTTGCCCGTGTCGTTGAAACCGACGTAGATGTTCTTCAGGTAGGCCTCGGTGAGCTGGGTGTTGAGGGCCTTGGTCGCCGCAGCGGTGATGGCCTGCCCGACGACCGGGTCGGCGATCCCACTCACGTCGGAGGTCGCGACGGACAGGGTGGCGGGCTCCACGTCCGCGTTGTTCTTGGAGTACGACGTGGCGTTGGCCGAGAAGGACTTGGGGATGGTGACGACCGCTGCGTACCGCCCGGAGTCGAGCCCGGCGGCTGCGTCGGACGCGTCGGTCAACAACCAGCTGAAGTTCTGGTCGTCGTCGTTGCCGTTGACCAGACCTCCGGCCAGCTGACGTCCGAGGGGCACGGTCTGACCGTCCAGCTTGATCGGCTCGTCCAGGTTGACCACGGCCGCCTGCACCCGGTCGAGCCGGGTGTCGGACTTCCAGGTCGCGAGCAGGAAGCCGCCGGCCAGGACCAGCGGGACGAGCAGCAGCCCGACGATCGACCAGACGCCGACGCGGCGGGTGCTGTGGGCACGTTCGAGGGAGACCATGAGTATCGCGAAATCCTTGGGTGCGTTCGGTTCAGTCAGGAGTCGGGGTTGGAGATCAGTTCTGGGGTGCATCGACGAGGTCGGCGACCCGGCCGAGAGTGACGTAGGAGTAGCGCGCGGGCAGCAGGTCGGCGACCAGGTTGCGGTCGCGTACGGCGATCACCACCGCGGTCTCGCTGCTGCCGACCGCGAGGTCGTCGAGCAGGCTGGCCAGCGCGGCGCGGTCGTCGTGGGTGGCCAGCACGTCGGCGTGGTCGACGAAGATGACGGCCGGGTGAGCGGCGAGGATGTCGCGCAGGTCCTGGCGTACGTCGGTGGTGCTGGTGCAGTCCAGGTAACCGGTGCGACGGCGTACGGCGGAGGCTTGTTCGGGGAGCACCAGGCCGGCGACCTTGGCCTTGCCGGTGGTGGTCCGCATCCGACCGGCCAGGGTGAGCAGGAGGGCGGTCTTGCCACTGCCGACGGCCCCGTCGACGACCACGACCTCCCGGGGCAGGGCGGCCAGACCGATCCCCGTGGCGGAGCCGATGGTCAGGTCCTCGGCGTAGACCAGGTGCGGGTCGCCGGGGCTCGGCCAGTCGGCGAGCGACACCTGGTGCATCAGGCCCTCGCCCTCGACGTCGAAGGACGGCAGCAAGCGGTCCAACCACGCGGGCAGCCACCAGGCGCGACGGCCGAGCAGAGCTAGCACCGCCGGCACCAGGGTCATCCGGACGATGAACGCGTCCACGAACACTCCGACGGCCAGCCCGAAGCCGATGTTCTTGATCGGACCCTCACCCTCGGGGACGAACGCCGCGAACACGCTGAACATGATGATCGCCGCCGCGATGACGACCCGGGACGAGGCGACGAAGCCCTCCTCGATGGCGCGGTGCGGGTCGCCGTTGTGGACGTACTCCTCCCGGATCCGCGAGACCAGGAAGACCTCGTAGTCCATGGCCAGGCCGAAGAGGATGCCCATCAGCAGGATGGGCAGGAAGCTGATCACCGGCGCCGGCTCCCCGACGTTGAGAGCCGAGGAGAACCAGCCCTTCTCGAAGACCAGCGCGGTCGCGCCGAACGAGGCGCCGACGCTGAGCAGGTATCCGAGACTGGCCTTGATCGGCACCGCGACGGAGCGGAAGACCATGGCCAGCAGGATCAGCGAGAGCCCGATGACCAGGATGCCGAACGGAATCAGCGCCGCCCCGAGCCGGTCGGAGATGTCGATGGCCACCGCGGTCGAACCGGTGACGAAGACGGGTACGTCGTACTCGGCCAGGAAGTGCGGTTCGAGGGCCCGGATCGCCAGGACCAGCTCCTTGGTCTCGTCGCTGTCGGCCGCCCCGGTCGGGATGACCTGGATGATCCCGGTGTCGGCGTCCTCGTTCGGCGTGGCCAGCGGCACACTGGCGACGCCGGGCAGCGCGCGCAGCTCGTCGGCGATCCCGTCCATCACGCCCAGCGGGTCGTCGGAGCCGACGATGTTGGCCGAGACGATGAGCGGACCGTTGAACCCGACCCCGAAATGCTCGGTGATCAGGTCGTACGTGACCCGCGAGCTGGTGCCCGGGTCGGCGTACGCGTCGCTGGGCAGGGCGATGCGCAGATCCTTGGCCGGGATCGCAAGCGCTCCCAGGCCGATGACCACGATCAGGATGGTGAGCACCGGCACCTTGGTGACCAGCCGCACCCAGCGTCGGGTCAACTGAATCTTGGTACGGGGTTCGCGAACCGGCCGGGCCGAGCGAGCGGCCCTGGGCGCCTTCTCCTTCGGTCGCAACTTGTCCCCGGCGTAGCCCAGCAGGGCGGGCAGCAGGGTGAGCGCGATCAGGACGGCGATGGCGATGCCACCGGCCGCGGCAACGCCCATCACGGTGAGGAACGGGATGCCGGCGACCGCGAGACCGCAGAGGGCGATCATCACGGTCATCCCGGCGAAGACGACGGCCGAGCCACCGGTGGCGACCGATCGGGCGACCGACTCCTCGACCTCCATGCCTGCTTGCAGCTGGTCGCGGTGCCGCGACACGATGAACAGGGCGTAATCGATCCCGACCGCCAGCCCGAGCATCAGCGAGAGCAGTGGGGTCGTCGACGAGACCGTGGTGATTCCGGCGGCGACGAGGATGAGCGCCGTGGTCAGACCGACGCCCAGCAGGGCCGTCAGCAACGGCATGCCGGCGGCCCGCAGGGATCCGAGGGTGAACAGCAGCACGATCATCGCGACGACCACACCGATGCCCTCGGTGATGCTGACGCCGGGGACGTTGTTGCTGAAGGGCTGACCGCCGACCGAGACCGTGGACCCCGGCAGAGCCTCACGGAGCTGATCGGCCTGGGCCCGGATCCCGTCGAGCGTCGCGTCGTCGATCTCCCCGATGCCCTTCTCGAGCTGGGTGTTGATGATCGCGGCCTGACTGTCCTTGCTGATCACACCCTTGGCGAACTCGTCGTACGGGGAGGTCGTGCTGTCGACACCGGGGACGTCGTCGAGGCCCTTGACGCTGGCTTCGATGGCCTTCTTCACGTCGGCGTCGCGGACGCTCCCGCCGTCCGGGGTGGCCACGACGATCTGGGCCGAGGTCCCGCTGACCTGGGGGAAGGTGCGCGCCAGGGAGTCGAGCGCCGACTGGGATTCGGTGCCCGGCAGGCTGAAGTTCTCCTGGAACTTGCCGCCCGCCACCCCGGCCAGACCACCGAGCACGATGAGCACGCCGAGCCACGCGAGCAGCACCCGACCGCGCCGGCGGAACATCGCCCGGCCCAGGCCGTACAGGAATGACGACACGATGGTCCCCTATCGCTTCGAACGGATACACTGCTGCATCCGATACAGAACTGTATGCGATACATTCGTGTATGGAAATTCTGCACCGTGGCAGACAGGAAGGACCCCCATGACCGACGTGCTGCCGACCACCGTGATCCCCGATCCGCACCGGTTGACCGCCCGGCGTGCCGTGACCCGCGACAAGCTGATGAGCGCAGCGATCACGGTGTTCGCCGACCGCGGTATCCGCGGGGCCAGCGTCGAGGAGATCTGCGAGGCGGCCGGATTCACCCGTGGCGCCTTCTACTCCAACTTTGCGGACAAAGACGCCCTAGTGCTCGCCTTGATCCAGCAGAGCATCCAGTCGCAGTACGCCGCCGCCGAGGCTTCGGTGGCTGAGCTGCACTCGGCGCCGGCCGATCTGTCGCCGGCCGAGCTCGTCTCCTACGTGCTGACGCGGTTCGAGGCCGCCGGCGGGGTCGGTCAGGGCACTGTGCTCACCCAGCAGGAGATGCTGCTCCACGCCGCCCGCGAGCCCTCGCTCCGCGAGCCCTACCTGGCCTTCTCACGGGCATGCACCGAGCAGCTCGCCACCCTCCTCACCGGCGCGATGGCGACGGCTCGGCTCGAGTTCACCTGCACGTTCGACGACGCGATCCAGCTGCTGATGGCGGCCCACCACCACATGCAGACCCAGGCCCTGTTCACCGGCCAGACCGACTCGGGTCTGCTGCACGCGCAGATCATGGCGCTCACGGCCCCGACGGTCTGACAGCGGGCGAGCGGGTCCCTAGGATCGCCGGTATGACCACCACGACGACGCAGGGTCCCGCCGGGATCGAGCTCAACGGCCTCAACACGATCGACGAGAGCGAGCGCAAGGGCACCGCCCGGGACCTGTTCTGGCCCTGGTTCGGGGCGAATGTGTCGGTGCTCGGCATCAGCTACGGCGCGTTCGTGCTCGGCTTCGGCATCTCGTTCGCCCAGGCCACCGTGGTCGGTGTGGCCGGAATCGTCATCTCCTTCCTGCTCTGTGGCTTCGTGGCGCTGGCCGGCAAGCGCGGCTCGGCGCCCACGATGGTGCTGAGCCGGGCAGCCTTCGGCGTCCGCGGCAACCGGCTGCCGTCGCTCCTGTCGTGGTTGCTGACGGTCGGCTGGGAGACCGTGCTGGCGTCGCTCGCGGTGCTGAGCACGGCCACCGTGCTCGACCGGCTCGGTGCCGGCGGCGGGACCGGGACCAAGATCATCGCGCTCGTCGTGGTCGCGGCGCTGATCGTCGCGGCCGGGGTCGCCGGATTCACGGTGATCATGCGCATGCAGCGGGTGATCACGATCATCACCGGAGTCCTCACGGTGGGCTACGTCCTGCTGGTCATCGACGACATCGACCTGTCCGCCGTCGGCGCGCTGCCGGCGGGGGCGACGCCTGCGGTGATCGGGGCGCTCGTGTTCATGATGACCGGCTTCGGGTTGGGCTGGGTCAACGCGGCCGCGGACTACTCCCGCTACCTCCCCCGCAGGACGCCGAGCGCCGGGGTCGTGGGTTGGACCACGCTCGGATCCTCCCTCGCGCCCGTGCTGCTGTTGATCTTCGGCGTGCTGCTCGCCGGATCCTCGACCGAGCTGTCCGACGGGATCGCCAATGATCCGATCGGCGCCTTGACCACGCTGTTGCCGACCTGGTTCCTCGTTCCATTCGCCCTGGTCGCGGTCCTGGGTCTGGTCGGCGGCGCGGTGATGGACATCTACTCCTCCGGACTGGCCCTGCTGAGCGCCGGCGTACGAATTCCGCGGTACGCCGCCGCCGGGATCGACGGGGTGTTGATGGTCCTCGGCTCGATCTACGTCGTCTTCTTCGCCAACGACTTCGTCGGCCCCTTCCAGGGGTTCCTGATCACCCTGGGGGTGCCCGTCGCCGCCTGGTGCGGGGTGATGTTGGCCGATGTGGCCCTGCGTCGCGGGGACTACGACGAGCCGGCCCTCTACGACCCGCGCGGTCGGTACGGCGACGTCCGCTGGACCCCGATCGTGCTGGTGCTCGTCGCCACCGTGCTCGGCTGGGGCCTGGTGGTGAACTCGACCGTGCCCTCGCTGGCCTGGTTGGGCTACCTGCTCGGTCCGATCGGTGGGCGTGAGGGCGGTTGGGCGTACGCGAACCTCGGGGTGCTGCTCGCCCTGCTGATCGGCTTCGTCGGGACCCTGCTGCTGACCCGGCGCAGCGTACGGGCTCAGGAAGCGCGGTGACCGCAGGCCCGGAGTGGCTCGTCGCCATCGATCTGCAGCAGATCTTCGGCGACCCGGCCAGCCCGTGGGCCACGCCTGGGTTTGGTCGCGCCGTTGCGGGCACGCAGGCGCTGTTGCCCGCGTACGCCGGCCGTACGGTTCACACCCGCTTCGTCGCGCCAGCGGAACCGGTCGGTGCGTGGGTGCCGTACTACCAGGACTGGCCTTTCGCGCTAGTCCCGCCGACCGATCCCCTGTACGACCTCGTACCCGGGCTGTGGGTCGACGGTGACCCTGTTGTCACCGCCACCACCTTCGGCAAGTGGCGTCCGGATCTGCGCGCTGTCCTGGGCGGAAGCGAGTCCATCGTGTTGACCGGGGTCTCGACCGACTGCTGCGTGCTCTCGACCGCCCTGGCCGCCGCCGACGCCGGAATCGCCGTACGCGTGGTCGCCGACGCCTGCGCCGGACTCACTGAGTTGGACCACCAGCGAGCCCTGGACGCCATGGCCCTCTACGCCCCGCTGATCACGATCGCCACCGTGACCGAGATCCTGGCCGCGCCCCACCGGGAGCTCTGACGAGCGCTTCGACAAGCTCAGCCCGCGTACCGCACGCGCCCTGAGCCCGTCGAAGGCCAACCCTCCCACCGCGCCCTGAGCCCGTCGAAGGCCCCGAAGGGGTTGCGCGTTCCGCCGCGGAGATCGGAATGGTTCAGCGCTAATGTCGGAAAGGTGACCAGAGCGGGAGTCGCGAGGCTCTGCTTCGCCGCGACGTGCGTCATCGCCGCGTTCTCCCTGAGCCTCCAGCTCGTGCAGGACCTGCTCGGGGTCTGGGACGACCCGGGCACGATCGAGCCGAGTGCGGGAGTCACCGTCTGGCGGTTCTTCAGCTACTTCACGACCCAGTCCAACCTGCTGGTCGTCGCGACGTGTCTCGGTCTCGCTCGCCAGATCGGCCGCGACGGGTCCGGCTGGCGGGTGGCTCGGCTGGATGCCCTCGCCGGGATCACCATCACCGGCCTGGTGCACTGGTTCCTCCTCCATCCGCTCGACGACTTCCACGGATGGCTCTGGGCCTCCGACACCCTGGTGCACATCGTCGTACCGGTCCTCGCCGTGGCGGGCTGGGTGGCGTTCGGACCGCGCCGGCGGATCACCCTGCGGACGGTGCTGCTCGGTCTGATCTGGCCGCTGGCGTGGCTGTTCTACACCCTGGTCGTGGGCGGCATCACCGGCTTCTATCCCTACTTCTTCCTCGATGTCGGCGAGATCGGGGCCGGGTCGGTCGCCCTTTACTGCGCCGCCATCCTCGTCCTGCTCTTCGTGGTGTCCTGCCTGTTCTGGCTCGGCGACCGTTGGCTCCCGGGACGCATCCCCGCCCGTCCGGCTAGAGCTGCACGTCGCTGAGCTGATGCAGCAGCGTCCAACTCATCTCCGGTGTGGTCGGGGCGGGCGACAGCTGCTCGACCGGAACCGGCGTACGCGTCGGCAACCGGTCCGCCGCGGGCAGTGGGCCGAGGTCGAGTCCGGTCAGGGTCGCGATGTCCACCACCGGGACCTGGAAGGTCAAGAACGCCCCGAGCGGCGGGATCTCCGTCGCTGCCTCGCGACCGTCTCTCAGGTCCAGCGCCTCCAGCTGCGGGGTCTGGTCGAGCAGGTACCCGGTGCAGGCGAGCTCCTGCTCGGGCGTCGCCCACGCCGCGATCTTGAAGAACCGCCGCGGAATCCGTACGCCGCGGTAGGCCGGGTCGTCGGGCACCAGGATCGGCGCGGTGAACACCGACAACCGCTGCCCGAACATCCGGGCGTGGCCCAACACGTAGTCCTCCAGACCGGACCAGAGGAACTCACCCTGGTTGAACTGCGCCGCCTGCGGTGCGGCGTTGACGTAGCTGAAGGAGTCGAAGTTCGCCGCCGCGGCCACCTGGGCCGGCCCCCAGACCGGGTCGCGACGGCGTACCAGGTGGCCGCGGTCCAGGTCGTTGCGGGCATAGACCTCGGGCCCGGTCTGC